>DASYQM010000121.1:0-27427 GCA_036005525.1 Streptosporangiaceae bacterium | reverse complement strand
CCGTGCCGACGGTGACCATGGGGAGGGTGTTCTTCAGGTCCTGTATCAGCAGGTGGCCCACCGGCTGCTGGTAGGCGAATGAGATGCCCATGTTCCCGTGCAGCAGGTTCTTCAGGTAGATGAGGTACTGCTCCCACTTCGGCTTGTCCAGCCCGAACTCGACGGTCAGCGCGTGCTTCAGCTGCGGGCTGGCGTGCGGCACCCGTGACAGGTCGGTGACCGCGGTGCCGGGCAGCACGCGGAACAGGAAGAAGTTGATCGTGATCGCGACGAAGACCGTGACCAGGGCGAAGAACCCCCGTTTAATCACATAGTCGGCGCCGCGCATGATCGGTGGCCCTTCCCGCCGCTCCCCCGGTCACCCGACCCGGTGCACGCTCTCCATCGGGATCTTCGACCCCGACCAGAACGAGTTGTCCCCGATCAGCGGCAGGTCGGTCCAGGCGGGCGAGTGCGCCTCGATCGAGTCCGGGTAGTCGAGCACCAGATACATCTTCTGGCTCGCGACCATCTGCTGCATCTGGTAGATGATCTGCTGCCGTTTCGCCGGGTCGATCGCGGCGCTCTGCGCCTTGTACATGCCGTCGTAGGTCTTGCTGCAGTACCCGGTGTCGTTCCAGACGTTCCAGGACACGCACGTCAGGACGGACAGCATGAAGTCCGGGTCGGGCAGCGGGCCCCAGTCCCACAACGAGATCTCGAAGTTCTTGTAGTTGTTGGCCAGGATCGCGTCGTAGGCGGCCGAGTCGTCCAGGGTCTTCTCCGTCAGCTTGACGCCGATCTTCTTGAAGTCTCCCTGGATGATCTGGAAGGACCGCTGCTCATAGGAGTTCGCCATGCTGTCCGGCACGATCACGGTGTACGACATCGGGTTGCCGTCCGCGACCCGCAGCCCGTTCGGCCCCATCTTGAACCCGGCCTGGTCGAGCAGCTGGTTCGCCTTCGCCAGGTCGAACGGCGGCGGCTTGATCGCCGGGTTGTACCAGTGGCCGGTGGCGGGCCCGATGATCGAGGATCCGGGCTGGCCGAAGCCGAGCAGGGACGTCTTGACGATCGCCTCCCGGTTGATGGCGGAGTCGAACGCCTACCGCAGCAGCGGGTTCAGCAGCTCCTTGTGGCTCGGATCCTGCTTCGGGTTGGAGTTGATGATGAAATCGTCGAAGGTCATGCTGGGGGTGGAGCGCACCACGAAGCCGGCGGCCTTGAGCGTGGCCACCGAGGTGGGCGGCACCGGGACCTCCACGCCGTCGAGCTGGTGGCTCTTGAGCGCGGTGATCATCGCGTCGGTGGTGCCGAAGAACTGCAGGCCGAAGCCGTCGATGTGCGGCTTCGGGCCGTAGTAGTTGGGGTTGCGCTTGAACAGCGCGATCTGCTTCGGCGTGTACTTGTCCAGGGTGAACGGCCCGCCGGAGACGATCGGCGCGCCGTTGCTGAACCTCGTCATCGCCTTGGCGTTGCCGGTGGCGTACTTGGCCCAGATGTGCTGGGGGAGGATCGGCACCTGCTGGACCTGCGAGAGCACGTTCGCAACGGGCTGCTTGTAGGTCAGCACCACGGTGGTGGCGTTCGGCGCGGTGGCGCTCTTCATGTGGGCGACGTAACCCGCGGAGTTGGCCGCCGCGCCGTTCTGGTACTTGAGGATCGTGCTGTAGGTCCAGGCGGCGTCGGCGGCCGTCAGCGGCTTGCCGTCGGACCACTTGGCGTTCGGCTGGGTGTGGAAGGTCCAGACGGTCCCGTCCGGATTGTGCTGCCAGCTGCGCGCGAAGTCCGGGACGAACTGCAGCTTGGGGTTGAACTGGACGAGATAGGGATAGATGTACTCGAACGTCGTGTAGGCATCCGCATTGAACGCCACGAACGGGTTGAGCGAGTCGATGGTGGAGTTGCTGCCCATCCGGAACACCCCGCCCTCCTTGACCTCGCCGCCGCCGCCGCTGGACGAGCCGCCACACGCGGCCGCGGCCAGGGACACCACGACGGCGGCCGCGATGAGCTGCAGCGGGTGACGGGAAGGACGCAAGCGGGCCGCTTTCGGGTTACGGCGGGGAATCATGCACGCTCACCTTTCGCCTCTCTACCGCCCCCGGCGGCTGGCCGACAGGTCCGTGGACCGGCCCGCCGATCCGTCGCGGCACCCGGGCGCCGGGACCGCAGCGGTCATCGGGACGGGCACGGCCGCACTGCCTGGCACTGTACGGGGAGGGTTATCACCGGGCTCCCGGACGAGGGTCGCACCGAAGTCATCGTGGGCCATGAGCGCATGCCCCAAGAACGCCCGTCGCCCGGCAGCCACAGCCGCATCCGTGGCTGCGCCGGGCGCGCGGACGGCCCGGGATCACTCGTTGCCCTCATCTCCTGAACGTCTGTTTAAAAGTGGCGCAATCCTGACATAGCCGGTTCGCTGCCCGCAAGCCCTGCTCAGCCCGGCCGGCGGGCGCCGGAGGGGGCGCACCGGCTCTCACCTCGCCACATCCGGCCCGGCCGGGTCCGGCCGATGCAGAGCTGTTATCAGCTGCACCTCTGTATGTCTCCGGTGTGCGGCTGTATGTCTCCGGTGTGCGGCCGCGAGTCAGCGATGCGCGTCCGGGTCGCGGGCGGCCCAGCCGGCCACGAGCTGGTCGAGGACCGGGGCCAGGTTCCGTAGCTCGTCGAGGTGCGCGGGCGCGAGCTTGCTCAGCCGCGCCTCGCCGTCGGCGGTCAGCCTGACCCGCGTCACGCGGGCATCCTCGGCGTCGCTCCGCCGCTCGACCAGCCCTGCCGCAACCGCCCGGTCCACGAGCTCGACCGCGCTGTGGTGGCGCAGCAGCAGGTAACCGGCGAGGTCGCCGATGGTGGGCTGCTGCCCGCTGGGGTGGCCCTTGATCGCCACCAGCAGCTGATGCTGGGCCGGGGTGAGACCGGCCGCCTGTGCCTGCGTCCGGCTCCAGTGCAGGAAGCGGCGCAGGCTGGTGCGAAACGCCAGCAAGTTCTCGAAGTCGCCGCGGGTCAGCTCGTGCACGTCCTTACCGTATGCCGCGATGCGGGCCACCCGGCAATTATATCGTGCTACGATCAAAATGGTCGCCAACCACCCTGGCTTCCCCCGGGACCTCCATCGGGGGAAGCGGGGGACCATAGTGTTTGGCAGGGTAAGACGGCTCACACCGGGAGGGTGATGGCGGCACCCGCGCAGGTGCACCTGCGCCGCGTCTACGAGAACCCAGATCCAGCCGGCGGACGGCGGGTCCTGGTGGACAGGCTCTGGCCCCGCGGGCTGGCCCGCAGCGCTGCCGCGGTGGACGAGTGGCTGAAGGCGGTTGCGCCCTCGGACGAGCTGCGCCGCTGGTATGGCCACCAGCCGGAGAAATTCGCGGCGTTCCGGCAGCGTTACGAGCAGGAACTGCGCTCCGCGGAGCGGTCCGGCGCCGTCGATCACCTTCGGCAGCTGGCCCGGGAGGGCCCGATCACCCTGCTGACCGCGACCAGGGACGTCGAGCACAGCCAGGCGGCGGTCCTGGCCGAAATGCTTCGGAGTGCCAATGACCAGTGACCACGCCCGCGGCCCGTGGGCCCATGACGCTGACGGGAACCGGCCGGGCGATCCGGCGTGCCTGCTCCGGCGCGTCTGCCTGGCCTTGCGGCGCGGTGGCTGACCGCGACCCGCCGACGGTCTGCCCGCAGTGCGACACCGACATGCCAGCCACCTGACGGCGAGGGCCGGCACCGGGTAGCGCGCCGTGCCGCCGGGCCGGGCTGTGACCGCTCAGGCCCGGGCGGGGGCGGGCGCGAGATAACGGGTGAACCAGTCGCGGGCCAGGCCTGCCGCCCGCTCCAGCGTTCCCGGCTCCTCGAACAGATGACCCGCCCCGGGCACCACGGCGAGGTGGTTCTCACACCGCAGGTGCTTCTGGGCCTCCCGGTTCATCCCCAGCACCACGTCGTCCAGGCCTCCGACGATGAGCAGGGTCGGGGCCCGCACCTCCGCCAGCCGCGGTATGGCAAGGTCCGGGCGGCCGCCGCGGGAGACCACCGCGGCCACCTCGTTCCCGGGTTCGGCCGCGGCCCACAGCGCGGCCGCCGCACCCGTGCTGGCCCCGAAGTACCCGATGCGGGAGCCGGCCAGGCCCGGCTGCTCGTGCAGCCATCGGGTCGCCGCGCCGAGCCGGCCCGCCAGCAGCCCGATGTCGAACACGTTCGCCCGGTCTCGCTCCTCCTCCGCTGTCAGCAGGTCGAACAGCAGTGTGCCGAGCCCGGCGCGGGTAAGGACATCGGCCACGAAGCGGTTGCGGGGACTGTGCCGGCTGCTCCCGCTGCCATGGGCGAAAAGCACGATCCCCGCGCCGGTGCCCGGCGCGGCGAGATGCCCGGCCAGCTGGACCGGCCCCGCGGTGATCACGACCTCGTCACCCCGGGAGGCGGGGGCCGGCGGCCCGAGCTCCTCGGCCGCACGCCGCAGCAGTGAGACCACCTCGGCGTCGCTGGTCTGGGAGAAATCCTGGTACCACTCGCCGATCGCGAGGAAATGCCCCGGTGTCTCCAGGCAGATCACCTCGTCGGCATCGGCGGCCAGGGCGGTGCACGCGGACGGCGGCGCCACCGGCACCGCCAGCACCACCCGGACGGCTCCCTGGGCCCTCGCGACCTGGCAGGCGGCCCGTGCGGTCGAGCCGGTCGCGATGCCGTCGTCGATGATGATCGCGGTCCGGCCGGTCAGCGGCGTGCGGCGCCGCTCGCCGCGGAAGCGCCGTGCCCGCCGCTCCAGCTCGGCCCGTTCACGTCGTTCCACCGCGGCGATCTCGGCGTCCGTGACGTGCGCGATCGCGACCACCTCGGGATTGATGATCCGGACGCCACCCTCCCCGATCGCGCCCATGCCAAGCTCGGGCTGTACCGGCACGCCGAGCTTGCGCACCACGATCACGTCGAGCGGCGCCCGCAGCGCCCGCGCCACCTCCGCCGCGACCGGTACGCCACCACGGGGAAGCCCAAGCACCACCACGTTCTCGCCGCGCAGGTGCAGCGTCCGCCGGGCCAGTCGCCTGCCAGCGTCTGTTCGGTCGAGAAACGACATGGTCATCGCCTCCGTCCTGTTCCAGTCTGTACCCAGCGACGGGGCGTCACAGAGGCGATGGCCCCGATGGCTGCCGCCCCGCGATGACGGCCCCGCCCAGGGACTGCCCCGGCTCAGGCCGGCGATGCGTTTCAGCCTGCCCGCTTCCCGGACAGCACCAACCGCAGCAGCGCGCGCGTCCGGGTGGCGTCCTCACCGCGTCCGTATTCACCCGCCACGAAGTCGGTGACGCCGGCCTCGCTGAGGGCGTTGATCTGGGCGCTGACGGCGTCCTCGTCACCGACGATGGCCACGTCGCCCGGCCCGGCGGCGCCTTCGCGGTCGAGCATGGCCCGGTAGGACGGCAGCTCGCCGTAAACAGCGAAGACCCGGGCGGCCCGCTCACGCGCGCCGTCTGGGTCACTGGTGACGCATACCGGCAGGATGCACACGATCCGCGGAGCCGGCCGCCCGGCGGCCAGCGCCGCCTCGGTGATCGCCGGCGCGACGTGGTCCCGCACCGTGGCGGGCCCGGTCATCCACAGGATCGTGCCGTCAGCCTGCTGGCCGGCCAGCCGGAGCATCTGGGCGCCGAGCGCCGCGAGCAGCAGCGGCACCCGGCCCTCTCCCGGTGTGGTCAGGGTGAGGTTTGCGCGAACCGTCGCGCCGGTGAACGAGGCTGGGCGCCGCTCCAGCAGCGGCAGCAGCACGGCCAGGTACTCCCGCATGTGCCGGACCGGCCGCTCGAAGTCGTACCCGTACATATCGTCGATCACGATCTTGTGGGACGCGCCGATCCCCAGCACCAGCCGGCCTCCGCAGGCGGCCGCCGCGGTCAGTGCCTGCTGCGCCAGGGCAGCGGGATGGCGCGGATAGGTCGGGACCACGGCCGTTCCGAGTTCGATGCCACCCACCTGGTTCCCGGCGACGGCGAGCGCGGTCAGCGCGTCCAGCCCGAAAATGTTGCTCAGCCAGGCCGACGCGAACCCGTCGCTGACGGCCTGCCGCACCTGCTCCCTTAGGCCGCTCATCGGGTCGGGACCGGACGGTTCCCGCAGTGAGACGCCAATCCGCATGTGCCTGCCTCCCGCGCCGGGACTCTGGATGGCCCATTCTCCCCCGCGGCCGCCTGCCGGCCTCGGCCGCCGCGTGGCCTGGCCCCACTCGCCGCCTACCTGGGCCGCCCGCCGCCTGCCCAGACCTGCCCGCACCGCGCCGGCCCTGCCCGCCGCGTTTCGCCCCGCGGGCCGCCTGCACTGGGCACTGACAGGGAATGGCCGGAGGCCGGCCTTGGTTCTATACCCGGCAGGGTATCTGAGCGTAGATACGTGGAAGCTGAGGAGGCACCCATGGCAACGGTCGAGCTGACGGCCGAGAACTTCGAATCTGTGATCGGCGGCGCCGACCTTGCGCTGGTCGACTTCTGGGCGGCATGGTGCGGTCCCTGCCGCATGTTCGGCCCGGTCTTCGAGCAGGCGTCGGAAGAGAACCCGGACGCGGTGTTCGGCAAGGTCGACACCGAGGCGCAGCAGGCTCTGGCCGCCTCGTTCGGCGTCTCCTCCATCCCCATGCTGATGATCATCCGTGACAACATCGTGCTGTACGCGCAGCCTGGTGCCCTGCCGGCGGCCGCGCTCAACGAGCTCATCACCAAGGCGCGCGAACTCGACATGGACGAGGTCCGCGCCAGCATCGCCGAGCACGAAGGCGCCAAGCAGGCCGACAGCGCCTGACCCGCCGCCAGCCCGCGCATGGAGAGGCGGAGCCGTGGACCAGCACCAGTGGGACGAGGCGTACGCCAGCACGGAACTGGTCTGGACCGCGGAGCCGAATCGTTTCGTGGTCGAGGAACTGGCGGACCTGGTCCCAGGGCGCGCGCTCGACCTCGGCACCGGTGAAGGCCGCAACGCCATCTGGCTGGCCGAGCGCGGCTGGCGGGTAACCGCCGTCGACTTCTCCGCCGTCGGGCTCGCCAAGGCTGCCAAACTGGCCGAGAAGCGCGGCGTGACCGGCGTCCAATGGGTGGAAGCGGACCTGCGGGTGTACCGGCCCGGCGCGGCCGCCTACGACCTTGTCCTGATGGCCTACATCCACCTGCCTCCCGATGAGTTCGGTGCGCTGCTTCGGACGGCGGCGTCCGCGCTGGTACCCGGCGGGACGCTGCTGGTCGTCGGCCATGATGTTGACAACATCGCGCACGGCCACGGTGGCCCGCAGGATCCGCGGATCCTGCACCGGGCGCAGGACGTGGTGGCCGGGCTGCCGGGCCTGATCATTCACCGGGCCGAGCAAGCCCTGCGCCAGGTCCCGACCGGCGAAGGCGAGCGGGTCGCGATCGACACCGTGGTCCGAGCGCAGCGCCCCTGACCTCGCTTAGCGTCTCCGCCCCGGAGATCCCTTCTCATGCCTAACGGGCGGGCGGGCCGGCGCCCACGCCCCACCTGGCGTTGGTCGACCTGAGCCACCCTTACGGCGGCGCCCGCGCACCGTGGCACCGTCGGCAGGCCGTTCCGCACGCCTTCGGCGCCGCCCGGGCGGATACCCTGGAGGGTATAGTTGGAGGGAGTCTGAGGAGACGCGATGAAGGTCGACGACGAGTCCGCCGGGGCTGTGCTCAACCGCCTGCGCCGCGCGCAGGGCCAGCTCGCCGGGGTCATCGCCATGGTGGAATCCGGGCGCGACTGCACCGAGGTGGTCACCCAGCTCGCCGCGGTGTCGCGCGCACTCGACCGGGCGGGCTTCAAGATCGTCGCCAGCGGCATGCGCCAGTGCCTGGCATCCGGCGGTGACGCGCTCCTTGCCGAGGAGCAGCTGGAGCGGCTGTTCCTCTCCCTGGCCTGATGGGTGTCGCCCTCTTAGCTGCGGACCACCTGCAGCGGCTGTTTCCTCACCCTGGCCTGAGGCTCCTGGGTCGCGCTAAGGCTGAGCGCCACGCTGCACTGTGTGTCAGGCAGGGCCTCTAGCTGGTTTCGGCCGTCTGCCGCCTGACGCGCAGGCGGCCGGCGAGCGGGCTTGCCATCCGGGAAGTGCGTTGCCGGAGCCCGGCAAAGAGGCGGGCGGCCCAGTCATATTCGGTCGCGAGCACGGCCAGCCCCAGCAAGATGACTGCCAGGCCTGGCCCAGGAAGCACAAGCATGACCACCCCGCCGGCCAGCATGCTGGTGCCGACCACGGTGACCCCGCCCTTGCGGGCCCATCGCAGCAGCGGAATGGCCATGCCTGCCCCCGGCGTACTGGGAGCATTCCGGGTGACGGCGCTGGAACGCAACGGAAGGAAAGGTCGCGCGGTCATCTCGATGCTCCTTCCCCGTCGGGACGGCTGACGCGGAAGGCTAGTCAGCCGGCATTACGGCGGTGCCGTAAGCGTCAGTCTGGCTCCCGCCGACGGCTGCGGGCAGGGCACGAGCAGGCTATCTTCGCCGAACCAAAATTGCCGGAACTCGGCAAGAAGACGAGTGCATTGCTCACCCAGCCGCCAGCGGCGTCGCGGGCCAATCCAGCAGCCGGGCGCCGATCACCGCCACCTGCAAGGTGAGCGCGTCGGCAGGCACCGTCGGGTCACGGCCGGTCAGGTCCCTGACCCGGGCGAGCCGGTAAGTGACCGCGCGGACCGACAGATGCAGGTCCCTTGCTGCCGCGGCCGCGACGCCACCATGGGAGAAGTAAGCCGCCAGCGTGGCGAGCAGCGGTGCGGCCCCGCCGCGGGCCGCTTCCAGCGGCGTCAGCACGGTGCGCACCAGGTCCGTGATGGCCTCCCGGTCCCGCAGCAGCACCTGGTAGATGAGAAGGTCTGCGGCGTCGGCAACCGGTTCCGGCAGGCCGAGCCGCTGTGCCACGTCTAGCGCCTCCGTCGCTTCCTCATACGAACGCGCCACGCCGCTCGGCCCGGGATAGGAGCGGCCCACGACGATCTGCCATGGCGGCGCCTCCCCCGCGTCCGTTCCCGGCCGGGCCTGCCCTGGGCCGCCCCCCGGCTGCGCGTGTCCCGTGCCCATCCCCGGCTGGGCCCGCGCCAGCACCCGCGCGAGGGCGCGCGCCACGCGATCCGCCTCATCGCCGCCGACTGCTCCCACGATGGCCACCACCTGCCCGCCCCTGGTCGCCACCAGGGACGGCGAGGGTGCGGCCGCGTCGGCGACCACCGCCTCGACCTCCACACCCGCGGGGTTCAGCGTCGCTCCGGCCGAGGCTGGGCCGGCCACCACGACCTGGTGCGGACCGGCCAGGCGAAGCCCGAGCTGATCGCCCCGCACGAGCAGGTCACCCACCCGGCCGCGCCCGGAGAGCACGTCTTCGAAGAATTCCCGCCGCTCCGCCTCCTCCCGGCGCGCCACGGTCAGCAGCGCGCGCTCGAAGCCTTCGGCGGCGGCTGCGACAGCGTCGTCCGCGGCCCGCAGCACGGCCAGGCCGGCCGCGCGCGCTGCGGCGAGTGACGTGCCGGCCGGGAGTTCCCGCCACAGTCGCCAGGTCGCCGACAGGAACAGGTCGACCAGCCCGCGCAGCGCCACACCGGACAGCGCCGCCTGCTCCCCCGATCGCCCGTACCCCGCCAGTTCGGTGGCGGTCAGACGGCGGCCACTCGCCGCGGCGTCCGCCGCGGCCGGCAGGTAGTCCCCCAGCATCCCGACCGGCACACCGCCCGCCTCGCGGCTCGCGGCCCTTGCGATCGCCGCCAGGTCGGGGCCCGGGGACCGCCGGTTCACGCGAAGTCCCCCTTCGGCCGACCAGCAGGGCGCCCAGAACGCACGCCGGAGTCACGTCCCAGGCCGCTCATTGCCGGGATCCGGCAATGCAGACTGCCTCATCTTAGCCCGCAAGGCACGATGACCACCTAAGCCCGGCAAACAATAGTGGATCGGTAGCCGGCCGGTGCCGGCCGGCTCCATGAGGAGACCCGTGTGAGCATCACCCGCTCGCCTGACACCGCACGGGGCGGCCCGGGAACCGGCTCCGGACCGGGCAGGTCCCGCGGTGGACTGCGCCTGGCCGGCTTCCGCGTCCGGCTGACCATTGGCGCACAACTGCTGGCCATGCTGACGGTCCTGGCCAGCGCGCTGATCCTGCCCGACTTCGCGCCCAGGCTGCCGACCGCCGCTTACCTGGCCGCCACCGCCGCGCTCGTGGTCGGGTTCCTCGCAAGCCTCGTCGCACACGAACTGGCCCACGCGGTGGTCGCCAGGCGTCATGGCGCCCCGGCGGAGGAGATCAAGATCGGGTTCTTCGGCGGGCGCGCCCACGGCCGCCATGAGTACGTCACCCCACGGGGGCTGTGGCGTGCCGCGGCGGCCGGACCGGCGGCCAACCTGGTGCTGGCCGCGGTCGGCGCTGGGATCGCGGTCGGCCTGGCAGGGCTGGGTGCGGGCCGGCTGCCCGTCGTTGTCTTCGCTGCCCTCGCCTGGATCAACACGATTCTTGCCGTCGTCAACCTGCTGCCCGGTGCCGGGCTGGACGGTGGCCGGCTGGTGCAGGCGCTGGCATGGGCCCGGTCGGGCGACCGGGCCCATGCCGCTATCACGGCTGCCCGGGTCGGCCAGTTCGCCGGGGTCCTGCTCATCGCGGGCGGCGTAACGGCGCTCGCGCTCGGCTATCTCGACGGTATCTGGCCTGGGCTGATCGGGCTGGCGATGATCAGCGCATCCCGGGCACAAGCCCGTGAGGTGCTGGCCATCACGGCCCTGGCCGGCCTGAGCGTACGCGACGTTCTCCCGCGGTCCGGCCCCGCCACGGTCGCCATTCCCGCCTGGCAGACAGTGCAGTCGTTCCTCGAGGGCGGGGCCTCTGCGGAGAGTCAGGCACCCGGGAACGTGACGGCCGGCGCAGTGGGCGGAGGGCTGGGCGCCAGCGGCGCTCTCGCCTTCCCGCTGCGAGATTTCGACGGGCGCGCGGCGGGCGTGCTCACGCTCAGCCAGCTGGCGCTGGTGCCGGTGGAACAGCGCGACCGGCTCAGGCTCGCTGACGTGGCCACCGCGGCCGCCCACGTGGTCACCACGACCATGGATGAGCCGTTGGGACAGTTGCTGGCACGGCTGTCCATCCGCCCCACAAGCCCGGCCGCGCTGCACACGGCCGGGCACGCGCTCGTCGTCGCCGACGACGGCACCCCGGTCGGGGTGCTGACGCCCGACGATTTCAGGAGGGCCAGTCAACTCGGCCGGCTTGTGAAGGGGCGGGCGGGCACCGTGAGGCCATGACCGTCCTTCACGTTCCCCCCTGGGCCTGGGCCGCGACCGCCGCGGCCCTTGTCATTCTTCTGGGCGCCGACCTTGCCGTCAGCGCCCGCCGGCGTGAGCCGGAGCGGCTTCGTGAGGCGGCGCTGTGGACGGCGGCGGCGGTCGCGGCGGCGGTGGCGTTCGGTGCGCTCATCGCCATCACCGGCAGCGGGGTGGCAGCGGGCCAGTTCTTCGCCGGCTGGCTGACGGAGTACAGCCTGTCGCTCGACAACCTGTTTGTGTTCGTCCTCCTGATCAGCGGCTCCGGGGTGGCGCAGCAGTATCACGGCCGCGTTCTGATGTTCGGGATCTTGCTCGCCCTCGTGCTGCGTGGTGTGCTCATCGCGCTTGGCGGCGTGGCCCTGCACCGGTTCGCCTGGGTGGCATACATCTTCGGGGCGTTCCTCATCTACGTCGCCGTGCGGATGGCGTTCCGCGGCGGCGATCCGACCGGGGGACGGGAAGGCAGAGTGCTGCCCGTCGCACGCCGCATTCTCCCGGTCGCGGCCGAGGGCGACGGGGCCCGGCTGACCACCCGGGTCCGCGGGCGCCGCTACGCCACACCGCTGCTCATCCTGATCATCGCGATCGGGGTGACCGACGTGCTGTTCGCCCTCGACTCCATCCCGGCGATCTTCGGCCTCACCAGTGACCCGTTCCTGGTCTTCGCCGCCAACCTGTTCGCGCTCCTCGGGCTGCGTCACCTCTACTTCCTCGTCCGCGGCCTGCTCGACCGGCTGATCTTCCTGGCCGCGGGCCTGGCGGTCATTCTCGCGTTCATCGGGCTCAAGCTCATCAGCCAGGCGATGCGGGGCTACGGCATCGACCACGTCGGTCCGGTCCCGGTACCCGAGGTGAGCGCGGGCGTGTCGCTGCTGGTCATCGTCGGGTTGCTGCTGATCACCACCGTGAGCAGCCTGGCCGTCAGCCGGCGCCGGGCGCGCAAGCCAGGACGGGCAGGGCAGGACGGGCTACGCCAGCCACGGTACGACGAGCCACGCCGGGCAGGGCAGGACGGGCAGGGCCGGCCACGGCACGACGAGCGACGCCGGGCAGGGCATGACGAGGCAGACCGGGCCCCATCTGCCAGGTCGGCGGAGTCTGCCAGGTCGGCGGAGTCTGCCAGGTCGGCGGAGTCTGCCAGGTCGGCGGAGTCTGCCAGGTCGGCGGACGGCCGCCGGTTACGCGCCCGGCACCGCCCTGTCCTGTGGCGCGGCACCGGCGTCAGCGGCCGCAAGAGCCTCGCGGACATGAGGCAGAACGTCCCCCAAAGCGGCCTTCACCGTCTCGCCGGTTGCCCGCTTGGTGACCTCCACTACGCCCTCGGCCAGGCCGCGCTTGCCAACGGTGACCCGCAGGGGGATCCCGGTCAGTTCGGCGTCGCGGAATTTCACCCCGGCCCGCTCGGCGCGGTCGTCGATGATGACCTCGACACCGGCCGAGCTGAGCTCGCCGTACAGCGACTCCCCCACCGCAGCGGACTCGGCGTGCTCGGACTGGGCCACGACGATAACCACGCTGAACGGCGCCACCGCCAGCGGCCAGACGATGCCGCGGTCGTCGTGGTAGCACTCCACGATGGCGGCCATGGCCCGCTCCACGCCGATCCCGTAGCAGCCCATGACCGGGTAGACGCGCTGGCCAGCGGCGTCGAGCACGGTCACGCCGAACGTCTTGGTGAACTTGTGGCCGAGCTTGAAGATGTGCCCCACCTCGATCGCCGGCAGCAGTTCCAGCGGATGCCCGCACTGCGGGCAGGGCTCCCCGGCGGCGACCTCGCGCAGATCCGCCCAGGTGCCGACGCTGATGTCCCTGTCGACGTCCACCCCGCGCAGGTGGAAGTCGTCGACGTTGGCCCCGGTGACCATGTCACGCCGGCCGCGCAGGGCCTCGTCCGCGATCACCGGGAGGTCCGTCACGCTCACTGCACCCAGGCTGCCGGGCAGCGCCCCCAGCGCGTCGCGGATCTCCTCGGGCTGCGCCGGGCGCAGCGCAGCCGTCCCGGTAGCGTCGGCGAGTTTCTGCTCGTTGAGCGCATGGTCGCCGCGCATCAGCACCAGGGTGAGCTTGCCGTCCAGCAGGTAGACCAGCGTCTTGATCTGCCGGTCGGCGGGCGCGTCGTACCCGGTGGCCAGTTCCTCGATGGTCCGCACGCCGGGGGTAGCAAAGCGCTCCGGCGTGGGCAGCCCTGGGCCGTCGACGATCTCCGGCAGAGCCGAGGTGGCCTTCTCCACGTTGGCGGCGTAGTTACAGTCCGGGCAGTACGCGACCAGGTCCTCGCCCACCTCGGACGGGCACATGAACTCGGTCGAGTCACGGCCGCCCATGGCACCGCTGGACGCCTCCACCGGGATCACCGGGATGCTGAGCCGCTCAAAGATCCGCCGGTACGCCGCGCGGTGCCGGTCGAAGGAGGTGTCCAGCCCGGCCGCGTCGAGGTCGAAGCTGTAGGAATCCTTCATGGTGAACTCCCGGACGCGCAGCAGGCCCGCCCGCGGCCGCGGCTCGTCCCGGAGCTTGGTCTGGAACTGGTACCAGGCCTGGGGAAGCTGCTTGTGGGAGTTCAGCTCCTGGGCCAGGACCGTGAAGACCTCCTCGTTCGTCACGCTGAGGACGTCCACGGCTCCCTTGTGATCCGTCAGCCGGAACATGACGTCCGCCATGGTGTCCCAGCGGCCGCTGCGCTGCCAGATCTCCGCCGGATGCATGATGGGCACCAGCAGTTCCTGCGCCCCGATCCGGTCCATCTCCTCCCGGATGATCCCGATGACCTTGGCCCGCACCCGCACGGCGAGCGGCAGCAGCGAGTAGTGCCCCGCCGCCAGCTGCCGGATGTACCCCGCGCGGAGCAGTAGCCGGTGACTCGGCACCCCTGCGTCCGCCGGGTCCTCCCGCAGGGTGGGAATGTGCATCTGTGACCAGCGCATGGTGCGGGCTTCCTCGTCGTTAGGTAGTTGCCGCCACCCCGCACGCCACGGGGTGGGAGACACCGAGCTTAGTCCCGGTACCCACTGCGCGCTCGCCCGCAGCCTTCGAGCGGCGGCGGCCCACGCTGCTCCCGTGAGTGGTTCGGCTTCCAGCCCGCGGGAGGGCGGCGATCCGAACAGCTGACCAGGCAAGAGGCCGGGGCCGCGTGGCCGGGGCGGCAAGGGGCATGGGAGCCTGGGACCGGACATGCCGGGTGACCGCCGACAAGGGAGACATGATGGAACCGATGCCGGAGGACTGGGAGCGCGCCGTCGCCGTGGTCGCCCACCCGGACGACCTGGAGTACGGCGCCGCCGCCGCGGTCGCCCGCTGGACCGGGCAGGGCAAGAACGTTGCCTACGTGCTCGCCACCAGGGGCGAGGCCGGCATCGAGGGCATGGCCCCCGACGTGGTAGGCCCGCTGCGGGTGGAGGAGGAACGGCGCAGCGCCGCCCTGGTCGGCGTGAGTGAGGTCGACTTCCTCGACCACGCTGACGGGCTGGTGGAATACGGCGTCGCGCTGCGCCGCGACCTCGCCGCCGCCCTGCGCCGCCACCAGCCCGAGGTGGTCATTACCGCGAACTTCGACCTGACCTGGGGCGACGAAGGGCCGGTCAACCACTCCGATCACCGGGCGGTCGGTCTGGCGACCCTGGACGCCTGCCGGGACGCGGCCAACTCCTGGCTGTTCCCCGACGCTGGCCCGGCATGGCGCGGCATCCGGGCTATCTACGTGGCCGCCAGCGGCAACCCCTCCCATTTCGTGGACACCACCGCCACGATCGAAGCGGGCATCGCGTCACTGCGGGAGCACAAGGCCTACCTCGACGGCCTGGGCCGCGACTTCGACCCGGACGAGTTCCTGCGCAACATGGCCGGGTTCGTCGGCCTGGCCGCTGGGTGCGAGTACGCCGTCGGTCTCAAGCGCTACCTGGTCTGAACGGCGCCGACCTTCCCCCGCCCGCGCCGCCGCCCGGCGGCCAGGGCGTTCGGCGGGCTACCGGCGGGTGAGCACGATCCAGACCTGGCCGGAGGCGAAGGTGGCCGGCCGGCCGGACGCTGTGGTGAAGGTCGTGCCGCCGCCCGCGGAGGGCCGTGACCAGCGGACGGTCCAGCCCCTGCCGTTGCGGAGGATCACCGCGCTGCCGGATCCGGTGCTCTCCGCGTAGGGCGGGCGACCGCCCCGTTCCAGGAACCGGGAGGTGCGGACCGTCGTGTGCTGGATCACCACGGTAGCGGGCGAAAGGCGCACGCCGCTGGCGGTGATCGCCGGCCTGCCGCCCATCGACACCACCCAGCGGCCCTTCGCCGCCGACCAGGTGAAGCGGAACGAGGCCGCCGGGTACGACACCGACGCCGACCGTGTGACGCGCCCACCGGGCGGTGGCGGGCCGAAACGGAACCCAATGCTGCGTGCCTTGCTGGCGCCGGATGCCTGCGCGACCAGCCGCCGGGTGTGCGCGTACAGGTTGTACGGAGGGAGCCTGCTGGGATCGCGGTAGTAGCCGCGGGTGGTCCCGGCGTACAGGTTCACGATCCGGGCGGTCCGGCGGATGTGGGGAAGCAGCGCGGGCGTGGCGCCCGAGTAGGCAAAAGCCGGCCGCCCGAACTGCCGCAGCAACGACAGATCTTCCTCCCGTGCGCTGCGGACCGGGCCGACCACGAGGGGATAACGGGACGAGAAGACCGCCAGCAGCCGACTCAGCCCGCCCTCGACCGGCAGCACGTACACGATGTCCGCCCAGGCGAGCCCGGTCCACGGCCGCCCCAGCGCGGTGTTGTCGACCTTCACGGCGAGCACCCGGCTCAGCGAGGACACCGGCTTGCCGGTGAAGGGCGACCGCAGTTGGGGCGAGGGCGCGGGCGTCGCCGCCGTCTGCCGCACCGCGCCGCCGCTGCCCCGCACGAGCAGCGCACCAACCACCAGGTTCGTCAGGACGATGGCCGCGGCGACCGTGAGGGTGATCCTCTGCCGAGTCCACACCATGACCCCACCCAGCCCCGCGAAGGCAACCGCTGGTTATTGAGATACCCGCCATTTCCGGCTGCGGACCGCGCGGCGGACGGCTACCGGTAGGCCAGCACCACCCAGACCTGGCCCCGGGCGAAGGTCATCGGCTGGCCGGATGCGGGGCGACCCGGTTGAGGTCGCGGTAGTACCCACGGGTGGTGCCGGCATACAGGTCCACGATCCGGGCGGTCCGGTGGATGTACGGGAGCAGCCGGGGGGTCGCGCCCGAGAAGGCGAACGCCGGCCGCCCGAACTGCCGCAGCAACTGCAGGTCATCCTCGCGCGCGCTGCGCACCGGCCCCGACCACCGGAGGGTAATGAGACGAGAAGACCGCCATCAGCCGGCTCAGGCCGCCCTCGACGGGGATCGCATACACGATGTCGGCCCAGGTCAGCCCGGTCGACGGCCGTGCCAGCACGATGTTGTCGATCTTCACGGCGAGCACCCGGTTCAGCGAGGACACCGGCTCGCCGGTGAACGGCGAGCGGAGCTGCACCGTCGGTGAGGGCGTCACGGACGCCTTTCTGGCATGCCCGCCACCGCGAAGCGCGAGCAGCGCACCGGTCGCCAGGCCGGCGAGCACAACGACCGCCGCCGCCACGACAGCAGCCTTGTGCCGGGTCCACGTCATCGCATCGCCGTACCTCTTAGCTACCATTTTGCCGGGTATCAGACGTATTGCCCCAGCACCGCAAGGCTGGCCGCCGGCGCGGCGGCTCCGCGCTCAGCCGGCCGGCCAGGTGTGCACCGGATCGCCCGCGTGCATGAGGGCCAGGTAGCGCTGCGTCATTTCCCGCAGGGCGGCCTCCCGGTCCAGCCCGTTGCGCCCCTGGAGCCGGTGCACCGTCTCGGTCTGCCAGGTGGCGCCGGTCCGGCCGGTCAGGCAGCGCTGCTCGATCACTCCCAGCATGCGGTCGGCCTGGGCATAGTCGACCTGCCAGAGCCGCAGGCCTTCCCTGGCCAGGGGCAGCAGCCGGCGCAACGTCAGCTCGGCCAGCGGCACCTCGCCCAGCCCGGGCCAGTACACGCAGGCGTCGATCCCGTGCCGGGCGGCCTCCATCAGATTGTCGCGGGCGGCGGCGAACGACATCTGGGTCCAGATCGGCCGCTCCGACTCGGCGAGCATGCTGACCAGGCCGTAGTAGAAGGCGGCGTTGGCGATGATGTCGATGACCGTCGGGCCGGACGGGAGCACCCGGTTCTCGACCCGCAGGTGAGGTTCGCCGTCCTCCACCGCGTACACCGGGCGGTTCCAGCGGTAGACGGTGCCGTTGTGCAGGGTAAGCTCCGCCAGCTCCGGGGTCGCGCCGCTCTCGAGCTCGGCCACAGGGTCGTTCTCATCCATCAGCGGCAGGAGCGAGGGGAAGTAGCGCATGTTCTCCTCGAACAGGTCGAACACCGAGGTGATCCAGCGCTCCCCGAACCACACCCTGGGCCGCACCCCCTGGGCCTGGAGTTCCTCCGGCCTGGTGTCGGTAGCCTGCTGGAACAGGGGAATCCGGCTCTCGCGCCACAGCTCCTTGGCATACAGGAACGGCGAGTTGGCGCCAAGGCCCACCTGGATCCCGGCCACCGCCTGGGCCGCGTTCCAGTAGTTGCCGAACGCCTCCGGGCTGACCTGCAGGTGCAGCTGCACGCTGGTGCAGGCCGCCTCCGGCATGATGCTGTCGACGTGGGTGATCAGGCGTTCGGGCCCCTCGATGGCGATCCGCATCTCCTCGCCTCGTGCCGCGCACATCTGCTCGTTGAGCAGCCGGTAGCGCGGGTTGGGCGACATCGCTTCCTCGGTGGTGTCGCTCTCGCGCAAGGTGGGCAGGATGCCGACCATCGCCAGCCGGACGCTGCTGTTCCGCGCCTGCCTGTCCGCGTAGGCGAGGGTGCCAGCCAGGTCGCGTTCCAGCCCGGCCAGCGCGACGTCGGCCAGCGGGCGGGGCGCCAGGTTGACCTCCAGGTTGAACTTTCCCAGTTCCGTCGCCCAGTCCTCATCGCCGATCGCGGCGAGCACCTCCGCGTTGCGCAGGGACGCGTTGCCCGCCGTGTCGACCAGGTAGAACTCGACCTCGAGCCCGACCTGCTGCGGTGCTTCCTTGAATCGCGCGTCATGCAGCATCCGGGCGAAGACGTCCAGGCACCGGCGGACCTTGTCCCGGTAGCGTCGCCGGTCCTGCTGGCTGACGATGATCGCGGGAACGTCCCTGCCCATGCGGCCCTCCGCCTCGTGACCCTGGGATGGCCCTTTCCACAGCCTGACATGGAGACCGCGTCGTGAATAGGCAGGACATTTAATGCAAAACGGATAATCCGAGCAAACGCTGCCGGCTCCCGCGGGCTCCTGCGGCGCATCCGCTGCGCAACGCCGGTCAACCGGCCCCGGCAGGCGGGAGCCGGCGGCCGGTCTTCGTTCTGCTGGCTACATCGCGCGCATGCGCCGGTAGCGCGCGATGTCCTCCCGGCCCGCGAGCAGGAATGCAGCCGCACCCACGATGGTCACCGCGAGCGCCAGCTTCCACCACTTCATGAGCAAATCCCCCTGTCTCCGCCGTCCGCACGGGCGGTTTGCTTCCCGCGTCCCGGTTTGTCCCTACCCCGGACGCGGCACTCTAGTGGCCGGCAGGGGGAAACCGTCCGTCCGGGGTGCGGTACCCGGCGGGCTGGCCGGCCGGGAGCGCCCGGGCCATGATGACGGGATGGGTATTGAGCCGGACGCGGTCGCCAGTTACGTCGACCGGGCGGTCGAGGCCATGGCGGACATCGTCGGCGACCTGGGTGACGACCTGGCCAACACCCGGCCCGGCCTGCCCGGTGCCAACTCGCCGTACGCGATCCTGCGGCACTGCCTGGGCGTCATGGAGTTCTGGGGCGGGCATGTGGTGGCGGGCCGCGCCGTTGACCGGGACCGGGCGGCGGAGTTCCGCGCCTCCGGGCCGACCGCCGGCCTCATAGCTGCGGCGCAGGAGGCGCAGCGCCGGTTCCGCGCCGATATCGTGACCGCCGACCCGAAGGCGCGGCCCCGGGGCGGCCCGGCCACCCGGCCCGATGAACTCGAGTTCGTCAGCCAGGGCCACGCGCTCCTTCACGTTATGGAGGAGGTCTGCCAGCACCTGGGGCAGATGGAGATCACCCGCGACCTGCTGCGCCAGAGCTAGGGCGCCGGGGGTGGATCCGCGCCCTTGCAGGCCAGGGCCATCCGGCGGACCGCCTCGGCGATCAGCTCGGGCGAGGTGCCGATGTTCAGCCGCACGAAACCGCTGCCCTGGCTGCCGAAGGCGGGGCCGCGGCTGACCGCGATCTGCCCCTTGTCCAGGAACGCCGTTGCCGGGTCGTCGCCCAGGCCGAGCGCCCGGCAGTCCAGCCACGCCAGGAAGCTGGCCTGCGGCTGCGCGTACCCGACCGCCGGCAGGTGCTCGCGCAGCAGGTCAGCCAGCAGCGCCCGGTTCTGGTCCAGCTGGTGTAGTGCCGTGTCCAGCCACGGCAGCCCTTCGGTGAAGGCGGCCACCGATGCCAGGACGCCGAGGTGCGCGGCGACCAGCGCCTCCCAGCGCTCCTCCAGGAGCGCCGCCCCCCGGTCCGAGCCGGCGATCGCGAGACCGCACTTGAGGCCGGGGATGTTCCATCCCTTCGACGCTGACGTGAAGACGAACGCGTGCCCGGCCATCTCGTGGCGCAGCGAGCCGAACGGTACGAAGCGGGCGCCGGGCAGCACGAGCGGGGCGTGGATCTCGTCCACCAGCAGGGCGGCTCCGTGGCGCTGGCAGAGGTCGGCGACCATTTCCAGCTGCCTGGCCGACCACACGTTGCCGGTCGGGTTGTGCGGGCTGCACAGCACGTAGGCGGCCGCGCCCGGCTGGCTGAGCGCCGCCTCGATCGCCGCCGGGTCCAGGTCGTACCTGCCCGTCTCGTCCCGGGTGAGTGGCGCATCGATGATCCGCCGTCCGTAGAAGCCGAACCGGAACCGGAACGGCGGGTAGACCGGTGGGTTGACGACGATCCCCGAGCCGGGCGGGGTGATGGCCTGGATCATCTCGGCGAGCCCGGTCATCACGTCCGGGATCGGGTACACCCGGCCCGAGTCCACGTCCCAGCCGAGCCTGTCCGCAGCGAACGCCGCATACGCGTCGCCCAGCGCTCCTTTGTGCGCGTAACCGCAGTCACCGGCGGCGAGCGCGTCGGTGACCGCCTGCTTGATCGGCGCGGCGAGGTCGAAGTCCATCTCGGCCACGAACGCCGGCAGCACGTCGGCGGGATGGGCGCGCCACTTGGCGCTCGTGCGCTGCCGGAGCCGCGGCAGTGAGCACGTGCCGAGCAGGGCGTCCACCCGACGGATGCTAGCCCACCGGGCCAGCCGGCCGCGTCCGGCTTGACCAGCGATTCAACCTTGTCGCCGCCGGCACCGTATGCTGCGATGGAGAACGCAACACAGCGACGGGGCGGGAGGGGCGGCGGCCCGAATGACAGGCACCTGGTTCAGCGGCATTATCCCGCGCAGCGAGAAGCCGGCCGAGATCGACACCACCGTGGCCCACCCTGCCCGCGTCTACGACTACTGGCTGGGCGGCAAGAACAACTTCGCTGCCGACCGGGAGGCGGCGGAGCGCGTGCTGGCGATCTCGCCGGGGCTCCGCTTCCGGGTACGGGCGAACCGTGCCTTCCTCGCCCGGACCGTGCGCTTCCTGGCGACCGAGTGCGGGGTCCGGCAGTTCCTGGACATCGGCACCGGAATCCCCACAGCGAACAACACCCACGAGGTCGCCCAGGCGGCGGCGCCCTCCTCGCGTATCGTCTACGTGGACAACGACCCGATCGTGATCGCCCACGCCCGTGCCCTGCTCACAAGCAGCCCCGAGGGCGCGACGGCCTATCTCGAGGCCGACCTGCGCGAGCCGGACGTGATCCTGGCGGCCGCCCGTGAGACGCTGGACTTCTCACAGCCCATCGCGCTCATGCTCCTCGGGGTCCTGCACCTGATCCAGGACGCCGAGGACCCGTACCAGATCGTCTCCCACCTCATGGATGCCCTGCCGGCCGGCAGCTACCTCGTCATCTCGCACCCGGCCAGTGACATCCACGCCAACCAGGCTGAGGTGCAGCGGCGCTACAACGAGCGGGTGGCGACCCCGCAGACCCTGCGCAGCCACGCGCAGGTGTGCCGCTTCTTCGACGGCCTGCAACTGATCCCGCCGGGGGTGGTCTACGTGCACACGTGGCGTGCCGACCCCGATGATGAGCCGCCGACGGAGATGGTCTCGGGGCACGGCGGCATGGCGCGCAAGCCCTGACCGCTGCCGGGCGAGCCCGGGTCCGCCTGCGGCGGGTTCCGCTGGCGGGCGGGCCGTTTCAGTCGATCTTCCCCGCCAGGTAGCGCTCCAGGGTCGGGCCGATCGCGGCAGCCAGGTCGTCGGCTCCCGCCCGGACGAGCGGGTCGAACTCGAGCACATACCGGGCGAGGGCGAGGCCGAGCACCTGGCTGGCCACCAGGGCGGCGCGGAACTGCTGGTCGGCGCCCGGGGGCCCGGGCGCCGCCGCTCCGGCGATCCGGCCGAGAACCGCCGCGGTGGCGAACTCGCGGAGCATCCCGGCCGCCTGCTCGCTGGTCACTGCCGAGCGGAGCAGACCCAGGAAGGTGGCCCGCATCTCCGGCACGTCCCAGGTCTTGAGCGCCGTGAGCAGCAGGTGCTCGCCCTGGCTCCGCCCCGGCTCGCGGGCATCGGGAGCGAGCGCGGCGGCCAGCAGCTCGCCGGGAACGACCGGCAGCCGCATCGCCGCGACGAACAGGCGCTCCTTCGTGCCGAAGAAGTGGTGCACCAGGGCGGCGTCCACCCCTGCGTCGGCCGCGATGCCCCGGATCGTCGCGCCGTCGTACCCGTGGTCGCCGAACCGGGTGCGCGCCGCGGCCAGGATCGCCTCCTTCGTGCCGCTGTCGCCGCTGCGGCGGCCGCTCCGGCCGCCGCGCCCGCTGCGGCGCCTGGCCGCTGTTGGCCCGGTCACGCCGGTGCCTCCGCCCGGCTGGAAGTCAGCGTGAGCTCGAAGAAACGCTCCTCCAGGGTGGCCGGAGCGCCGGTGACGCCGGCCTCGATCGGCCCGAGCGCGCGGCGCACGTCGGCGGGTTCGGCGCCGGGCACCCGCAGTGTCCGCCCGACCAGGGCGGCCGGCAGGCCCGCGGCCTCCAGGGCGGCAAAGGCCGGTGCCCACGACCCGGTCTCGACCACGGTCACCCGGGCGTCGCCGACGATCTGGCCCGCCGTGCCCTCGGCGACCACCCGGCCGTCGGCCATCACCATCAGCCGGTCACACTCCTGTGCCTCGTCCATGTAGTGGGTCGTGACGAGCACTCCGGTCCCGGCGGCCGCGGCGATGGCCACCGTCTCCCAGAGCCGCGCGCGGGCCAGTGGATCCACTCCGGAGGTCGGCTCGTCGAGGATCAGCAGGTCCGGCTGGTGAGACAGCGCCTGCGCGAACGCGGCGCTCCGCTGCACGCCCAGCGGCAGCGATCCCACCACCGTCCGGCTGTATGGGCGCAGCGATTCCGGCAGGGCCGACGCCACGACCTGGCGGCCACCCTCCCCGTGATGCGTTCCGAATGCCGCCGCCGAGAACGCCAGGTTCTCGGCCGGGGTCAGGTCGTCGTAGAGCCCCAGGGTCTGCGGCACGTACCCGAGGCGCTGGCGGGTCCGGCGCGACGGTGGCTCCCCGAAGAGAAGCACCTGCCCCCCGGAGGTCGCCAGCAGCCCGAGCAGCATCCTGATCAGGGTCGTCTTTCCCGCACCGTTCGCGCCCAGCAGGCCGACCACCTCACCCCGGTCAAGCCGCAGGTCAACCTCATCCACGGCGACGAAGTGACCGAACCGCCTGCTCACGTCCACGCATTCCGCGAGCGCCTGCGTCATCGCGGACCGCCTCCTTCCGGACGGCCGTTTCCGGCCCGGGCGCCGGCCAGCTCGCGGGCGAGGATCGCGACGGTGACCGCGTCCTGCAGGTCCGGCGCCGCCGCGCCGCCCGCCGCACCGGCGGTATTGCCGCCCGCCGCTCCGGCGGTGCCGCCGTCCGCGCCACCGGGGGCCGGATCCCAGATCCGCCAGCGGCCACCGCGCCGCCATGCCCGCCCCCGGGCCTCGCCTTCCGGCCGGGCATCGCTCACCCGCAGCGTGCCGGGCATGGCCGCGACGATCTCCTGTGGAGTCCCGGAGGCGAGTACCCGGCCAGCGTCCAGGGCCAGCACGTCGACGGCGCGTTCTGCCTCGTCCAGATAGCTGGTCGCCAGCACCACGGCCGCGCCGTCGGCGGCGGCCCGGGCGATCAGCCACCACAGGTCGGCCCGGCTGACCGGGTCAACGCCGGTGGTCGGCTCGTCCAGCACCAGCAGGTCGGGCTGGTGCAGCATCGCCGCGATGACCCCGAGTTTCTGCCGCATCCCGCCGGAAAGCTGCCCCGCCAGCCGGTCACGGGCGCCGGCCAAGCCTGCCCGCTCCAGCAACTCAGCGCCGCGTCCGCGGGCGACGTCCGCAGGCAGCCGGTAGGCGCTGGCGCGGAAGGCCAGGTTCTCGTCCACCGTCAGGTCCGGGTAGGTCCCCGATCCGGCGGACAGGTAGCCGATACGCAGCGGCGGGGGCAACTGGACCCGGCCGCTGCTGAGCACGAGCTCCCCGGCCAGGCAGCGCAGGAGCGTCGTCCGGCCCGCCCCGTCGCCGCCCACCACCGCGCTCACCCGGCCGGGCACCGTGCGGAAGGTGACGTGATCGAGCGCCAGCCTCTCCCCGTATCTCACGCATACGTCCTCGGCTCCCCACCATTCCTGCATGGCGTTGGCGGCAGGGTCGCCTCCGTGGCCGGGCGACGGCGCGGTCATCACGAGCTCCCCACGTTCCCGGGCCCGGCCGGGCCAGCCTGCCCGGCCGGGCTGGCGCCCGTCTCCGGGACGGCTGGGCTGGCGCCGGTGCCCGGGACGGCTTCCGCACCGGCCGGCTGCGGCCCGGCCAATGGGCGGTCTTTGGCGTGGCGGGGCGCGGCGGGCGCGAGGAAGGCGCGGAACCGCAGGCTGGCCAGCGTGAACACGATCAGCCCGAGGAGGGCCAGGAAGAGGAAGGGCTGCCAGAGCGGCCCGATCGGCTCCGCCCGCAGCATCACCCCCCGCGAGATCTGGTTGAAGTAGGTCAGCGGCAGGATGTAGGAGATCCAGCGCACGCCGGCCGCGATCGAGGAGAGAGGGAAGATCAGCCCGGACAGCAGGATCTGCGGCAGGATCACCATCATCGACAGCTGGATGGCCTGGCCCTGATTCTCCGACACGCTGGAGATCAGCACGCCGAGGCCGAGGGTGACGAACAGGAACAGGACAGCCCCGAGCGCGAATACGGCGTACGACCCGCGGAACGGCACGCCGAAAATGCCCACCCCGACCCCGACGACGATTGCCAGATCGAGCGCGGCCACGCCGAAGTAGGGGACGATCTTGCCGAGGAACACGTCCCGGGGGCGCAGCGGCATCACGGCCAGCTGTTCCAGCGTCCCGGACTGCCGCTCGCGGACCACCCCGAGAGCGGTGATGATCGTCCCGATGAACACGAGGACCACCCCGCACAGGCCGGGGATCATGACGTTAGAGGTCTTGAGCCCGGGGTTGTAGAGAACCGTCACGGTGGGCCGCTGGCCGGGTGCGGCCGGGGCGCCGTGGGCTGCGGCCTTCGCCGCCTTGGCGGACAGCGCGGCCAGCGCGGTGCGGGCGCTGAACAACTGGCTGCCGTCAATCAGCACCTCAGTCGGCCCGGTGCCCGCGATCACCGCGACCGCGGCGCCGTCGGTGTTGTCGCGGAGCTGGGTCTGCGCCCAGCCCCTGCCCTCATCCGGTGCGGTGGCCACCACATCGAAGGGCTCGCCCAGGCTCCGGGCCAGGGCGGGTCCCTGCGGCCCGGCGGCGACGGTGGGGACCGTCTTGACGTCGAAGCTGGCCGCGTAGCCGAACACGATGAGCAGGATGACCGGCATCACGATCATCATCGCCAGCGTGCGCCGGTCGCGCCGCAGCTGCCGGAATTCCTTGACGATCATCGCCCACATGCGAACTCCCTGATGCCGGGCCATGTGCCCCGGGGCTTCTTCTCG
Organism: Streptosporangiaceae bacterium; assembly: GCA_036005525.1. Classification (GTDB taxonomy): domain Bacteria; phylum Actinomycetota; class Actinomycetes; order Streptosporangiales; family Streptosporangiaceae; genus UBA9676. Next base: position 2,114 of record DASYQM010000121.1, on the reverse strand, counting down.
GGCGTCCCGGGCCGCACGACAAGATCTCAACGCACGTTGAATTCTACGCACGTTGAATTCCGCTCGTCAACAGCCCCGCCGCGCGGCAAGTGAATGGCAACCCCTGCTGCCGACGCGGTCCGCTGCTACCGGCGCAGTCCGCTGGCCGGCCGCGCGGACGATTGGAGGAGCCTGGCCGGATCTGGTCGGATGGAAGCATGGCCAACGCGACGCGGCACCGCGGCCGGTGGACGGTGAGCGACCGCATCGCGTCGGCCTGGCACTACCTGCCGGTCGAGGTGCCGGCCGGGTCATCCGGGCTGCGGGTGGCCCTGGACTACGACCGGTCGGCCGCGGTCCTGGACCTGGGCTGCACCGGCCCCGCCGGTTTCCGCGGCTGGTCGGGCGGCGCGCGGCGGTCATTTGTGATCACTGCGGACGCTGCGACCCCGGGTTACCTGGGCGGCGAGCTGGAGCCGGGGATCTGGCAGGTGATCATCGGTATCCACCGGCTGCCCCAGGAGGGGGTGGAGTACCGGCTGGAGGCAGAGGTGAGCAACAAACGGGGCGAGTTCTCGCTGGAGCCGGCGCCCGCGGCGCCGCCACCGCTGCCGCCGGGGGAACGCCCACCCTCCCGGACGCTGCCGGCCCAGCCCGGCCGACGCTGGCTGGCCGGCGACCTGCATACCCACACAGTGCACTCGGACGGTGCGCAGACGGTTCCCGAGCTGTCTCGTTTTGCCGCGGGCCTGGGTCTTGACTTCATCGCGGTCACCGATCACAACACTGTCAGCCACCACCGTGAGCTTCCGGCCGCCGCGGCCCGGTACGGCATCACCCTGGTGCCTGGCCAGGAGGTCACCACGACCGGCGGTCACGCGGGTGCGCTCGGCGAGGTCGGCTGGGTCGACTTCCGCCTCCCGGCCGATGCCTGGCTGGAGCAGACCGAGCAGCGCGGCGGCCTGCTCTCGGTCAACCACCCGATCGGCGGCCACGTTAGCTGGACCCTGCCGATGCGGGGACGGCCGCCGCTCGTCGAGGTCTGGCACTGGAGCTGGCTCGACCCGCGCTGGACCGCGCCGCTGGCCTGGTGGCTCGCGTGGGATCCCGGCGCGATCCCGGTCGGCGGCAGCGACTGGCACCGGCCGGGCGCCGATGCACCGCCCGGGACGCCGACCACCTGGGTTGAATGCGCCGGGGACGGGCCCGATGCGGTGCTCGACGGCCTGCGCCACGGGCGGGTGGCCATCTCCGCCCGCCGCGACGGCCCCGTCCTGCTGCGCTCCGACGGCGGCATGATCGCGGTGGATGCGGAGGGGACCACGCTGGCGGGCCCTGACGGGCCGCTGGCCCGCGTGCAGCGCTCCCGTCAGAGCTTCCCCGCGGCGGCCGGCTACCACCGGCTGGTGGACGACACCGGCGCCACTCTTGCGCTGACCCACTGAGCGCCGATGGCGGCCGCGGCGGTTTCGTGCAGACGGCTCAGCCGGAACGGCTGACCCGGAAGACCGGGTAACCGGGCGCGATCTCGAGCAGCTTGGCGTCGGGAGCGTCGGGGCCCACGCCCTGGAAGAACATGCCGATCTCGAACCTCCAGCGCTTGAGGTAGGCGCGCAACACCGGCGGCTTGTCCGCGTCGGCGAGTTCGGTGGCGGTGAACGGCTCGGCCCGGCGGCCCACCCGCAGCTCGCCGCCGCCCGCGGCACGCATGTTGCGGACCCACTGCGTCTCGCCGCGCGGCGCGACGAGGTAGCGTTCGCCGTTCAGGGTCAGCGGGTTCACCGGGGTCGTGCGCCACTGTCCGGACGTGCGCCCGCGGACGGCGAGCACCCGTGACCCCCAGACGCTGATCCCGGCCCGGGTCAACGCGGCAACCGCGCTGTTGAAGACCCGGGTGCCGAGGTCCGGCTGGACGTAGCGGGGCTCGTTGGCGGTGGTCATGGCGGGATTCCTTCTCTCTGCCGCGGCTCCTCTGATGCTAGCGATCCTTGGTCGCTAGGAGCTTGCACTCCTCCCATCGACAAAATGTTGCCTATGCCGCGGCTGGCGTGTCGATGCCGAGGTGATTGAAGAGGGTCTGCATTCCTGCGCGGAGGGTCTCGTAGTCGCGGTCGATGGTGGTCCAGTGTGCGGGC
>DASYQM010000120.1:0-2356 GCA_036005525.1 Streptosporangiaceae bacterium | reverse complement strand
CTGCCGCGTGCGGCGTTGCATGCGCAGATCCTGGCCGCGCTGCAGGTCGTGCTGCACGTCCGCCGGTCGAAGCAGGGCCGCCTCCTTGAGTCGATCAGCATGCTCCTACCCGCGGGTGAACAGCACCTGGCCACGGTCGTCCCCGCGTGGCAGCGAGGTCACGGTCCCGGACCGTCTGCGGAGGCCCTGGCTCGTCTCATCGCCCGTCGCGGCGTCCCGGTCCCCGCGATCCTCGAGCCGCCGGATTCACCCCGACCGCAGCTCACGTCGCGAACCCCGGGTGTTCCGGGGCCGCGAGTACTGGATCCAGCAGGCGACGGCCCGGGGTCGCGCGTAATGGCGTCCCGGCGGGACACGTCTGCGGGCGGGTCGGACGTGTCGGCTCTCAGCTCGACAGGAGTGCGGCAGTGATGCCTACGGGCTGGGTGCTCGGCGCGTGCCTCCTTGCCGGTGCGGTCGTCGTGGCGTGGCCGTCCGGCGCTGCCCGGCAGAGGTTGCGGACGCCTCGCATCCAGACACGATTCGAATGGCCCAGGGCAGACCGCGTCACCCTGCGGGCGTGGCGCGACTTCCTCGCCGACCAGCCCGCACGCCGCCTCATCACGCTGGCGGCCGGGGCGTCCGGGGGACTCGGCTGGCTCGCTGGCGGACCGGTCGCGAGCCTGATCTGCGCCGTTTACGGAGCGCTGGGCGCCCGAGCCGTCACGCGAATGGCGAGGAGGGCCCGCAACGCCGCTGTGCGAGCCCGGAGCCTCGACCAGTTGTGCGCCCTTGCTGCGGACTTGCGGGCCGGCCTTCCTCCATCAAGGGCCGGCGAGTCGCACTCGATCATCCTTGGGAGCACAGACGGTCTGCTCGGCCCGAGCCGGCCGGGTTCCCATATGGATCCACGGGCCGCGCCTGGCGCACCGGCTGCGGGGGAGCCGGTGTCCAGCACGTCGCATGCGATCTGCGCCGAACACCAGATCGCCGGACTGACCGCGGCCGTCTGGCGGCTCGCCGAGCGCACCGGCGCGCCCGCCGCGGAACTCCTCGAACGGATCGAGGCCGATGCCCGCGGCGCGGATCGGGCTAAGGCATCGGCGGCGGCCCAGGCGGCCGGCGCGCAGGCCACCGCCTTGTTGCTGGCGGCGCTGCCGCTGGGCGGCATCGCACTCGGCTACGGAATCGGCGCCGACCCCCTCCAGGTGCTGCTGCACACACCGCTGGGCGCCGCCTGCGGCGCAAGCGCCGTCGTCCTGCAAAGCGCGGGCCTCCTCTGGGCTGATCGCCTTGCGAACGGGCCGACACGATGACCGTCCCCGAAACCGGTATATCGGCGGCTGTCGCCGCGGCTGGCCCGGTGACCACGCTCGAAGCCGGCATCGCGACTTTGTACCTGACCGGGGCGATGACCGGCGCTGATGCGGCGGGAGATGCGACTGCGTGGTCTTCTGCCGCCCCTATGGGGGCGACGACTGCACACATAGCCGGATCTCTTCTGGCCGCCGATTCGACGACGGCTAACTCGACTGGCCCGGCGATCCCTCCCGGAACCGGCGTGGCGGCGGCTGTCGCAACAATTGGCTCAGCAGCTGTGTTTGGGGCCGAGATCGGCTCGACGACGGTGGCTGAAGCCGGGATGGCGGCGACTCTTGCCGCCACCGGTCTCGTGACGGCGGTCGAGTGCAGTGCGTCCGCGATTCTCGCCACCGGTGGTCCCGCCGCCGTGCCCTTCCAGCTCTGCTGTGCATTGACGATCATCCGCGCGGGTGGACCGGATCCGGTGCCTTTCGCATGCGGCGCCGTCGCATCCAGTCCAGTCGGCGACTTCGTCGATCAGGAGGATCCAGGAGCCGCAGCACGCGTCGGGGATCCTGTGCGATGACGGCATTGCTTCTTAGCGGCGCGCTGGCCGCCCTGGCCGCCGTACCGGTGGCTGGCCGGCGGACGGTCGGCCGCCGGCTGGCGCGCCTGGCTACCGACGCTGCCGAAGCCTCGGGGCCGAGAGTGCGAAATCCGCGAGTCCTCATCGCGGTCACATCCGGGCTGGCGGTTGCCGGGGTGATCGGTCGCTGGTGGGCGGTACCGGTGGGGGTGGGCGCAGGGTTCGGCGTCGAGCGGTTCTTGCGCCATCGGGAACCGGCCGGCGTGCGGACCGCACGCTTGCGCGCCGCCGCAGACCTGCCGCTGTGTGCCGATCTGCTCGCGGCTGCGCTGCGCGCGGGGGCGCCCGTCGATCGCGCCGCCGCGGCGGTCGCCGACGCGTTGGGCGGGCCGCTGGGGGAGCGGCTTGAACGGGTCGCGCGGTCGCTGCGGCTCGGTGCCGGATCGCCGGAAGCGTGGGCGCACCTGTCGGACGTGCCCGGTGCGGATC
>DASYQM010000119.1:0-1721 GCA_036005525.1 Streptosporangiaceae bacterium | reverse complement strand
GCTGCTCGCCGACGCCCGCCACGCGGGGGTGCCGGTCTCGGCGGCGGTGGAGGGCATCCCGGTGCCGCTGCCGCCCAGCATCGACCTGTCGGCGTACCGGATCGTGCAGGAGGGCCTGACCAACGTGATCAAGCACGCCGGTCACGCCAGCGCCCAGGTGCTGGTCCGCTACACCGGCCGCGCCCTGGAGCTGCAGGTCACCGACGACGGGCCCGGTGGCCCGGCCGGGCCGTCCGGCGGGCACGGCCTGCTGGGCGTGCGGGAGCGGGTGGCGCTGTTCGGCGGGACGTTCCAGGCTGGCAACCGCGCCGAGGGAGGCTTCGGGTTGCGGGCGCTGCTCCCCCTCGACGAGGCGCCCCGGTGATCCGGGTGCTGATCGCCGACGACGAGGCGCTGGTCCGCGGCGGCTTCCGCATGATCTTGGAGGCGCAGGCCGGCCTGCAGGTCGTGGGTGAGGCCGCCGACGGAACGGAGGCGCTCGCCCGGGCCCGGGAGCTGTCGCCCGATGTGGTGCTCATGGATATCCGCATGCCGGAAATGGACGGCCTGGAGGCGGCCCGCCGGCTGGCCGCCGCCGCCCCCGCCGCTAAGGTGCTGATGCTGACCACCTTCGACCTGGACGAGCACGTCTACCAGGCCATGAAGGCCGGTGCCAGCGGGTTCCTGCTCAAGACCGCGCCGCCCAGCGAGCTGGCTGCCGCCGTGCGCGCCGTCGCCGGCGGCGACGTGCTGCTCGCCCCGCCGATCACCCGCCGGCTGGTCGAGCAGTTCGTGCGCAGGCCGCCGCCCGGCCAAGACCGGCCGCCCAGCCTGCACCCGCTGACCGCCCGCGAGGTCGAGGTCCTGCGGCTGATCGCCCGGGGACTGTCCAACCCCGAGATCGCCACAGCGTTGTTCCTCGGCGAGGCCACCGTGAAATCCCACGTCAACCGGGTCCTTGCCAAGCTCGGCCTGCGAGACCGCGTGCAGGCCGTCGTGCTCGCCTACGAAAGCGGCCTGGTGGCACCCGGCCATGAGCAGACGCCCCCGCACACCGCACAGGCCAGCGGCTAAATCGCACACCTCACACGCCACATAATGGGCATCCCAGATAATCCCCAAACCAGTCATCGTTACGAAATACGGCCTGAATCACCAACAAACCAAGACGCCGCCACCAGCGTGCTGCAGAAGCCAAGCGTGGCCGACCCATGACGAGGTTGATAACGCACAGAACTGGTGAATCTGGCCCGCTCGGCCCATCCCATAAACTGGCTCGCCGCCCACTCCGAATCGGCGATCTGGCCCACCCGGAGGATGGGTACCAGCGCTCCGTCATGTGTCTCACTGCATGGCTGATTACGAATGCAGGTGCTGGCCTCTGCATGAGGATGCGCAGAGGTCACTCGCTCATATCGGCTACTTGGCCGCGCTTTGCTACCCCAGTGCGGGGATCACCCGCAGGACCGGTGCAGGCCAGCACACACTGGTGGGAATGCGATGGTTCTGGGGTCACGCACGCGGGCATGCGAGCCGAAGCACGGCCCCGACGTGCTTGGGCTGGCTGGGCTCGCTGGGGGTTTCCTGGATTCCCCGGTCCTCCTCTGCATATCAGCTGTCAGACGCCCGGTCGGGTAGTGGCCCCCACGTCTGGGCTGTCCCGCTCCGCAGAACGGTGCCGAAAGGACGCGCGAAGTGACTCACGGCAAGTCCCCAGTCCTTCTCGAGTGCGCGATTCAGGA
>DASYQM010000118.1:0-6911 GCA_036005525.1 Streptosporangiaceae bacterium | reverse complement strand
GCGCACACCGGCAAGATCTCGCATGAGAGGCGTACCAGGACGGGTGGCCGGAATGACCGGGCCGGAGCAACGGGCCAGCACCGTGCCGCAGTCCGCCGCAGGACCAGCACGGCAGGGCGCCGGTCGCCCGGCGGTCTCGCTCACCGGCGTGTCCAAGCGTTTCCAGCTGCCCGGCCGCGAACTGCTCGCCCTCCACGACATCTCGCTTGAGATGAGCGACGGCGAGTTCGTCTCGGTGATCGGCCCGTCAGGATGCGGGAAGTCCACATTGCTACGGCTGGTAGCAGGCCTCATCGAGCCGTCGTCAGGCACGATCACGATCGCGGGCGAGCTGCCCGGTCAGGCGCGGGCCCGCCGCGAGCTTGGTTTCGTGTTCCAGGAGCCGACGCTCCTGCCATGGCGCACCGCGCTGGAGAACGTCACGCTGCTGCTAGAGGTGGCCCGGCGCGGCTCGGCCGCCGAACGACGGCAGCGCGGGCTGGAGCTGCTGGAGCTTGTGGGGCTGGGCGACTTCGCCGATGCCCGGCCTGCCAAGCTGTCCGGGGGCATGCAGCGGCGAGTAGGCATCGCCCGGGCCCTGGCCCTCGATCCGCGGATCTTGCTGCTCGATGAGCCGTTCGGCGCCCTGGACGAGATCACCCGGCAGCGGATGAACATGGAACTGCTCAACATCTGGACGCAGCGGGCGACCACGGCCCTGCTGGTCACCCACAACGTCGCGGAGGCGGTCTTCCTGTCCGACCGGGTTCTGGTGATGGCCACCGCTCCCGGCCGCATGGCCGCCGAGGTGAGGGTGGATCTGCCCCGGCCGCGCCGTCTTGACCTGCTCGAGGACCAGGAGTTCTTCGCGCTGTCCTCGCGGCTCACCCGCCTGCTGCACAGCGGTGAGCTCGGCACCCCCGAGGCAACGACATGACCCGCCGGATCGGCCCGGTGCTGGCCAGCGGCGGGGTCTGGCTGGCGCTGCTCGGGCTCTGGTGGCTGATCGCCGAGCTGGAGAAGGGCCCCGGAACCCTGTGGCCAACCCCCGCGCAGGTCGCCTCCACGCTATGGGGGCTGCGCGGCGCCTTCGTTCAGAATGCCTGGACAACCCTGCAGGAAGCAGCGCTTGGCTTTGCCCTAGGCGTTGCGCTGGCCGTCGCCATCGCGCTGGTCAGCGAGCGGTACCGGCCGCTGGCCGGAAGCTTGCACGGACTCGCCATCGCGGTGTACTCGCTGCCGCTGATCGCGCTGGCGCCGGTGCTGGTGCTGTGGACGGGGTCGGGGCTGACGACCAAGGTGATCATCGCCGCGCTCGCGTCGTTTTTCCCGGTGCTGATCAACCTGACGCAGGCGCTGCGCACCACCGGCCAGAACGCGCTGGAGCTGATGCGTGTGGGCGGTGCCTCATCGTGGCAGGTCTTCGTGCGCGTTGAGCTGCCCTATGCGCTTCCGATGCTGTTTGCAGCGTTCACCGTGGCCGCCCCAGCGGCGATCCTGGGCGCCATGCTCGCGGAATGGGTGGGGGCCAACAGCGGGCTTGGGATTCAACTCCTCAACAGCATGCAAAACGGCGACGTCCCGCAGCTGTATGCGTGCCTGGCTGTCGCCAGCGTGCTCTCGCTCGCCGCATGGCTGGTGTTCACCCTGCTGGGCCGCTGGCTGTGTCCGTGGCATGCCTCGCGGCAGCCGACCGAGGCCCGGAACTAGAGGACACGGCAATGGCCGAAACCCTGCCTCGCCAAGAAAGCGCCGGTCCCAGGGCGCCTGGGCATCTGCGCTCGGCGCTGCCCGGGCTGATCCTGCTCGCAGCGCTTATCGCCGCGTGGTTCGCAGTCAAGTACGGTGCCCAGATCCCGGACCAGCAGATGCCCGCGCCGCGGCAGGTGGTGCAGGAAGGCTGGGCCGCGCGGGCTGAGCTGCTCAAGGCCGCGGCGAGCACGCTGGGCGGGGCACTGGCCGGGTTTCTCCTTGGCAGCGCGGCAGCAGTGATCGCCGCCGTGCTGATCGCCTCGTCCCGGGTGGCGTCCCAGGTGCTGGTGCCGTTCGCCCTTGTGGTGCGCACGTTGCCAATCATCGCCATCGCGCCGCTGCTCACGTTGCTGCTCGGCACCGGCATCATCACGATCATGGCGGTCGCCGCGATCATCATCTTCTTCCCAACCATGATCAACACGGTGCTCGGGCTACGGTCGGTCCCGCCTGAAGCACTGGAGCTGATGGCGGTGGCCAACGCTTCCCGGCTGGAGGTGCTGTGGCGGCTGAGGCTGCCCACGGCATTGCCGTATGCCTTCTCCGGGCTCCAGGTTGGCGCGGCGACCTGCATCCTGGCCGCGATGGTGGCCGAATGGGTGACCACCGGCACCGGCCTGGGCTACCTGATTTTGCAGGCCGGAGTGCAGTTCGATGTCGGGCTGATGTGGGCGGGCGTGCTGGTGGCCGCGGTTCTCGCGCTGGCCGTGTTTGCGCTCACGGGCCTGATCGCCCGCCGCGTCATTCCCGGGGAGCCGGCCGATGCGCGCTAACCAGCGCCCGCGTGTGCTGCACGCCTCGCTGGCGGTCACCGACCTTGACCGTTCGCTCGCCTTCTACCAAGCGGTCTTCGGCGCACGCGTTGTGCTCCTCGAGCGGGGGATGAGCGACCTCATCGCGCGCACCGCCGGCCTGCCCGGCCTGACCTGCGACCTCGCCCAGCTCTCCATTGGGGACAGCACCGCCCTGCTCGAGCTCATCGCCTTCCACGGCGTCCCCGCAGGCCGCGAGGACCACGCGCCGGTCCGCCCCGGCCACGGGCATATCTGCATCGGCGTCACCAACCTGGACGAGGCCATCGCCACGTCGGAACGGCACGGCGCAACGCGGATAGGTGAGATCGTCGCCTACCCGGAAGGCCGCGCCGTTTACCTGCGCGCCCCGGGCGGCAGCGTGCTGGAGCTGGAGGAGGTGGCTGAGTGACCGCGCTCACCGCGCTGGACCGGTTTCGCTGGATGGCCCGGATCCGCGCCTTCGACCAAGCATGCCTGGAGGGCGTGCCCACCGGGGAGATCCACGGCGAGCTGCACACCGCGATCGGCCAGGAGGCGATCGCCGCGGGCATGGCTGGCTGGCTGCGCGACGGCGACGCGCTGGTCAGCACCCACCGTAATCACGCGCACGCGCTGGTCAAGGGGGTTGACCCGAAGGCGCTACTCGCGGAGATCTTCGAGCGCCGGACCGGCCTGTGCCGCGGCTACGGCGGCCACATGCACCCGTTCGACCCCCAGCATCGTTTTTCTGCCAGCGGCATCGTCGGCGCGTCGCTGCCGGTGGCGCTCGGCCACGCCTACGCCGCCCGGCTGGCTCAACGGGACGAAGTGGCGGTGGCGATCACCGGCGACGGCGGGGCCAACCATGGCACGTTCCATGAATGCCTCACGATGGCCTCGGCCTGGAGGCTGGCGCTCATCGTGGTGATCGAAAACAACGGGCTGGCGATCAGCATCGAGCCCTCCTCGGTGACGCCACCGGGGACGCTGGCGGAGCGGGCACAGGCATACGGCTGCCCGGGCGTGACAGTCGACGGCACCGACGCCGAGGCCGTGAGCGCCGCCTTCGGCCAGCTTGTCCGCGCCGCTCGCGCGAACCCGGGCCCAGCGGTCCTCGAGGCGACCTGCACGCGGTTCCGCGGCCACTACGAGGGCGACCTCCAGGGCTACCGGGAGCAATACGAGGATTTCGCCGGCCGCGATCCGCTGCTGATCGCCCGGCGCGCGCTCACCGCCGCCGGGGCCGCAGTCGATGAGCTTGACGAGATCGAGGAGGCGGCGGCCGCGGAGATGCAGGCGCTCCTGGTGCAAGTTCGCGCCGACCCGGCGCCTGATCCGGCCGGGGCGCTGCGTCACGTGTTCGCCGAGCCCACGGCAGGTGCCCGGTGACCAGCGACCAAGTGCGCAACCGGCCGGTCTCCACGTTCGTGGCCGAGGCGATCGCTCACGAGATGGAAGCGGACGAACGGGTCATGGTGCTCGGCGAGGACGTTGGCCGGATGGGCGGCGTGTTCGGTGGCACGCGCGGCCTGCAAAAACGATTCGGGCCGTGGCGGGTCCGGGACACCCCGATCGCCGAGATGTCGTTCACCGGAATGGCGGTGGGGCTGGCCCTAGACGGCTACCGGCCAGTCGCCGAGATCATGTTCGCCGACTTCATCGGCGTCTGCCTGGAACAGGTCTACAACGCCGCCGCCAAGAACCGGTACATGTCCGGCGGCCGGGTCGCGATGCCGATCGTCTTCAAGACCGCCGGCGGGATCCTCGGGTCTGCGGCCCAGCACTCACAGTGCCTGTGGGGGCTGTTCGGGCACTTGCCGGGCCTGCGGGTGGTCGTGCCGTCCTGCCCGCGCGACTACAAGGGGCTGATGGCGGCCAGCATCGCCTCGCCGGACCCGGTGGTGTTCATCGAACACAAGCAGCTGCTGACCCGCCGGCCCAGGGATTTCCGGCACGGCATGCACGTACCCCAGCAACGGTATGAAGAGCCGCTGGGCAGCGCGACGATCATCCGCTCGGGGGACGACTTGACGATCGCAACCCTCGGGCTGTCGGTAACCCACGCGCTGGAAGCCGCCGACGCCCTGGCCCGGGACGGCGCCTCGGCCGAGGTCATTGACCTGCGCTCAGTCGTCCCGCTCGACGCAGGAACCGTGGCCGTCTCGGCCGGGCGCACCGGCCGCCTGCTCGTCGTCGATGAGGACTACCGCGGATTCGGGCTGTCCGGAGAGCTGATCACCCGGGTGTTCGAGCAGCTGGGCCCGGGCGGCCTGAACGCGTTCGCCCGGCACGCCGTGCCCGACGTCCCGGTTCCCGCCGCCCGGACCCTCGAGGAGGCAGTAGTCCCGTCAGCGGATTCGGTGCTCCAGGCCGCGAACAGGCTGCTCAAGTGAGCATCACCCTCGAACCGGGTCACCGTGCCGTGGTGGTGGGAGCGGGCGGTACGATCGGCGCCGCGATCTGCCGCGGCTACGCAGACGCCGGGGCCACCGTGCTGGCACTCGACATCGACGAGGCCAGCGCGCGTGCCATCGTGGCCGCCCTGCCGGAGCGGGGGCATCGCGCCATGGGCCTGGATGTCACTAACCTAGATGCGGTCCGCCCGGCCGCCGCGGCGGCTGCGGAGGCGGGGGTGTCCTCGGTCTGCTACGCGGCGGGGATTGCGCCGACCTTTGACGTGCTCCGGTTCGACTGGGACGCCTACCGGCAGACGATCGCGGTCAACCTGGACGGCGCCCTGCACATCGCCCACACGTTCGGCCAGGTCATGGCGGCAGCCGCCCGGGGAGGCTCGTTCTGCTTCTTGTCCTCGGTCGCCGGGCGCAGAGGCGAAGCTGGTGCCGCCGCCTACTGCGCCTCCAAGTTCGCGCTGCTTGGCATGGTGGAATCGTTCGCCGCCGAAGCCGGCCGGCACGGCATCCGTGTCAACGCGATCTGCCCGGGCGATGTGGACAGCCCCATGCTCAGCCGTGTCGCTAGGGCGCAGGCGGCCCGGCGCGGTACCAGCGCTGCGGCCGAGCTGAACGCGGCGGCCGGTTCCGCTGCGTTGCGGCGGCTGGTACGCCCAGCGGAGGTTGCCGACGCGGCGGTCTGGCTTGCGTCCCCCCATGCCTCGGCGATCACCGGTGCCGCCATCGACGTCACCGCAGGGCTCGGGCTGACATGAGCCGGCGCGCCGCCCGGTGGGTCTCCAGCAGCGCAGGCGGTGCGCCAGGTCCATATCGGGGCTGGTCACCGCTGGGTTCCGGACGAGAAAGGTGACCATCCGTGAGCGTGCTTAACGACTGTGTCGCGCTGGTCCGGATTGACTCGCAGAACCCGGGCGCGCTCGAACATGCGTGCGCCACCTGGCTGGAAGAACGCCTGCGGCGTGCGGAGATCACCGCCAGCCGCCGGGAAACCGCGGACGGGCGGCCGAACCTGGTGGCCGCCGTACCCGGGACTGGCCAGGCACCCCGCCTGGTGCTGCTCGCGCACATGGACACCGTGCCGGTGGGGGAGGGCTGGAGCATCGGCCCGCTCAGCGGTACCGTCCGGGACGGCGCAGTTTGGGGACGCGGCGCTGCGGACATGAAGGCAGGTCTCGCGGTGGCCATCGCCGTCCTGGAATCCCTGTCCGCGGGTCCGCCGTCCCCGGGCGACGTGATGCTGTGCGCGACCGCCGATGAGGAAGGCCCGGACATGGCTGGCATCCACGCCCTGGTCGCTGAAGGCATCGTAGGCGAAGGTGACCAGGTGCTGGCGCTCGAGCCGACCGGGCTGCGGCTGCGCCTCGCCCAGGTGGGGCTGCGCTGGCTGGAAGTCAAGGTCCGCGGCCGGATGGCGCACGGAGGGCGCGCTCACCGGGACGGGATCGACGCCAACCACCTCGCTGCGCTGATGGCGGTTGAGCTGAAACGGCGTTTCCCCAGCCTGACACGTGAACATGAGCTGCTCGGCCCAGCACGGATCACCTGCAGCGGGCTGCGCGGCGGGGTCGCGGTGAACGTTGTTCCGGCCTCATGCACACTGACGCTTGACGCCAGGATTGTCCCCCCGCTACTCCCCGAAGACGCCGAACGCTTCACCCGTCAGGTAGCCGCCGACGTATGCGCCGGCTTCCCAGGCAGCACCTTCGAACTTCGCCGCCTTGGGGCGGCGCGGCCACCGGTCGTCGCCGACGAATCGTGCCCGCTGGTTCGCGGGCTCCGCCGCGCCTACCGGGCCGAAACGGGGCGGCCGCTCGAGCACGGCGGGGAAGACGGGCACGAGGCCTACACTGATGCCTCAATGGTCGCCGCGCTCACCGGCAGCCGGTCGTGCACCGTTTGGGGTCCCGGCCATCCGTCCCAGGCACACGCAGCTGATGAGCATGTCACGATCGCCGAACTGGAAACCGCCCAACGGGTGGTGACCAGGCTGGCCCGC
>DASYQM010000117.1:0-4618 GCA_036005525.1 Streptosporangiaceae bacterium | reverse complement strand
CCACACAAGGGATTCAGTGCGCCAGTTGGCATAACCACAACGTCGGCATGATCGGCGTAATGCCGACGTCGGCATTACGCCGATTAGGAGCGGCTAAGAGCGATGTCAGCTGGGTGGTTCATCGTGCGCGGATAAGCCAGTTCTGGGCGTCCGTCCTCGCGCCGCGGCCGGTCTCCCTCAGCGCCCGTGCCGGCCTCGTTCGCCTTTGGAGATGAGTGGCAAGAGGCGCTGGTGGTGTGGGAAGGACGTCATGCCTGTGCCTTCGCGGGCATCGGTCGACCATGCCGGGTGGGTGGCTGGGGGTGGTGGGAGTACCACCGGTGATGGCGGTACTGACCTGGTTCCCGGCTGCGGGCGGTGCGCGGACAATGAGCGGCAGGATGTCGTCCGAAGGCGGGGCGTCGTGAACGCGGTGTGGATGCGGCTTCGCTCGGAGCTGCGGACCCGGTGGCGGGCGTGGCTGGGTTTGGTTCTTCTGATCGGCCTGGCGGGGGCGGCCGCGGCGGCGGCCGCGGCTGGCGCACGGCGCACGGAGACGGCATATCCGCGGTTCGTTCAGGCGCAGAACGGTTACGACCTGATCACCGGCGGGTTCCCCGGGAGGATCGATCCGGGGCGGGCGCTGGCGAAGATGGAGGCGTTGCCCGAGGTCGCGCAGTGGGCCCGCGTGGACATGGTCGCATCCTCGGCCGTTTTGCCGTCTGGCCGGGTGGCGCCGGCGCCCGAGCTGATGGCCGTCACCGACCTGATGGAGCGGGCGGGTTTCCGGCTCAACCGGTTCAAGGTCATCTCGGGCCGGATGGTGAACCTGCGCGCACCCGGTGAAGCGGTTGTGGACTTTCCCACCGCCGACCGTGAGGGCCTGCGGGTGGGCAGCGTCGTCAGGTTCATCGTGGGCGACCCGGACGCCCAACGCCCAAGGTCCGCCGCCGTTCGCATCGTGGGCATCGTGGCCTCTCCGGGGCAGTTCCCGGCCGTCGGCGCCTCGTCGGCGTTTGGCAGCGTGTACGTGACGCCCGCGTTCGTCCGGTCGAACGGCATCCGGCCATCGCCGCGTGATGCGGCGCTGCTGGTCAGGCTCCGCCACGGTGCCGCCGGCGGCGGGGCGTTCGTTCGGCAGATGCGGGCCGCGGGCCTGGGTAGCGTCGATATCCCCGAGGTGCAGCCGACCCAGACCGCGGGGATCCAGCGGTCGATCCGGCTGGAGTCCCAGGCGCTGTGGGCGCTGAGCGTTTTGATTGGGCTGGCGGCGTTTGCCATCGTGGGGCAGTCGCTGGCGCGGCAGACCTACCTGGACTCGGCCGAGCTGCCGGCCCTGTGGGCGCTGGGCTTTTCCCGTACGCAGTTGTTTTGGCTGGGGATCGCCCGGGCGGCGATCATTGGGACGGCCGCCGGGTGCGTGGTTGTTCCGGTGGCGGTCCTGCTCTCGCCGCTGGCCCCGGTCGGCCTGGCCAGGATCGCCGAGCCCGACCCCGGATTCGCCGTGGACGGCGTGCCGCTGGTTCTCGGTGCGGCCCTAGTCGCCTTGTTCACCGTGCTGGCCTCCACGATCCCGGCGTGGACCGGCGCGGGGATAGCGACCAGAGGGGAACGCCCCGCGCCGGGCCGCAGGCGATCCCCGCCGCTGCCGCACGCGCTGTCGCGGGCCTGGTACTCGCCAGCGGCGGCCACCGGGGTCCGGATGGCGCTGCAGCCGGGCCGGGGCCGGACGGCGGTCCCGGTGCGCTCGGCGATCTTCGGCGCCACCCTCGGCGTCGCCGCCCTGACCGCCTCCCTGGTGCTCGCCGCCAGCCTCGGCCACCTGCTGAGAACGCCCCGGCTGTCCGGGTTCACCTGGGACGCGTTCGTGTCCGTCGAAGGCGGGCTGCCGAAAGCCGCCGCGGCGCTGCGCGCCGACCCGAAGATCGCCGGCTACACCCGGGGCGGCTTCACCGGCGTGCGCATCGGCCAGCTCCAGGTCATGGCGCTCGTGCTCGGCGGCCCGGGACCGGCCCGGCCGGTGATCACCGCTGGGGTTGCGCCCACGGCCAGCGACGAGGTCGCGCTCGGCGCAGCAACCATGCGCGCCGCCCACACCGCGATCGGCCAGACCGTGAACCTCGCGATCGACAAGACCGAAGGGCACCCCAAGCCAGCCCGCATGCGGGTGGTGGGAACGGTCATCGTGCCACCCACCCCCTTCCTCGCCACCAAGCTCGGGGACGGAGCAGCGCTGGCGCTGCCCGGCCTGCTGCGGATCGACCCTGGCGCCGCCCGGCAACTGGGCGGAGCGCCCTTCCTGGTGCGCTTCGACCCCGGCGTCAGCCGCGACGCCGGGCTCGCCGCCGTCGCCAACGACATCAAGGGCCTGCCGAACCCATACGTCAACGCCGCCGAGCGGCCCGCCAGCGTGGTCAGCCTGGCGGCCATCGCGGGCCTGCCGGTCGCGCTTGCCGGGTTGCTGGCCCTGATCGCCGCCGGGACCCTGGCCCACACCCTTGCCAGCTCAACCCGCAGAAGGCGCCGCGACCTCGCTGTCTTGAAGACGCTCGGGTTCACCCGGCGGCAGCTCCGGCAGGCGGTCGCGTGGCAGGCCACTACCATCGCGGCCATCGCGCTGCTGATCGGGCTGCCCGCCGGCGTCGCGGGCGGCCGGTGGGCGTGGCGCTATCTCGCCGCCCAGCTCGGCGTGCTGCCCGAGCCGGCCGTGCCGCTCACCGCGATCATCATCGCCATACCCGCTGCACTGGTCGTGGCGAACCTCATCGCAGCAGTCCCGGGGCAGGCAGCCGCGCGCATACCGCCCGCCGCCGTCCTCAGGACCGAGTAATAAAGGGTGAACCCACGGCGCAGTGTGGCTGTGCGCCGGGCTCGTACCCTGGCGGTGTGAGCCTGAGGGACGTGGTAAGGCGGTCGGTGCCGCGCCGGGGTGGGCGGGCGCCGGGGACTTGCCGAGTCGGGCCCACCTTGATCAAGGCCGCCTACGGCCGCCCGCCCGCTCGCCCGCGTCCTCTGCCTCCGGCCCAGGCGCGGGGCGGCGGCCTCACAGTCATTGCGGCCATCCGGAGTTGTGAACCTCGAATATCTCGACGGTCTCCTCCGGCCACCCGGCCTCATCCCACTTCGCCTGGAAGGCCTTGTTGTCAATGACCGCCCGCTGCAACTCGGCGCGTGAGTTCCACACGTCCACGATCATGATCCCGGATTCCGTCGGGACACAGAAGTGAGCTTCGGGGCGAGCGGAAGCCAGGGCAGTCGCACCAGCAAGCGTGCGCTCGTTACGCGACAACAGGTCGGCGGGATCACCACTGGCCCGAAAGATCACTAGAACAGCCATGGTCAGCTCCTAGTCACTGGTCGTCATTGTTCGCCTCACACCGCGAGGCGCGGTGGAGGTTAGGCGGCCTGGTGCCAGGTCGGGACGGGTCAAGTTGCTCCGGTGTTGCCCCATGCCACGGCAGGCATACGCCATCTCTTCCGGTCCACGGGTGGCCTCCCCCGAGGCAGTCTCCCCCCCAAGCGCTGCCGGGCCAGGACAAGGCCCGGGTGTGAAACCCGGATCGGGAAGGTGTGCAGACCGGATGGAATCGCCGGTGCGTGGCTCGCGCCGGGCAGAGGCGAGGATCTGCTGCAGCCAGGGGATCTCGGAGCAATTCAGGTAGAGATGATCGCCGCACTGGCCGCAGATGAGCTCGAACGTGTCGGTGTAGCCGCCTTCCATCCGGCCATTTCACCCCCTGGTGCCACTGAGTGTTCCGTGCCCCGCCCGGATGGCGACCATACCGGGTCTCGCCCTAGTACTCGTCGTGGCGGCGAATCCAGAACTCGTCAGGGTCGCTCTCGTTGCGTCCCTTGGGCGCGCGGTCGAGCAGCGGGTAGAAGCCCATCATGATCTCGACGCCGCGGGCGTAGGCCGAGTAGGTCTGGTAGACGACGCCGTCAGAGAGCGCGAGGGCGCTCAGCGCTTGCTGCTCGGTCATGTACCCAAGCGCGGTGGTCCCGCAGTCGGCCGCCAGCCGCTCCACCACGGGAGGGACGCCGGCTTCAAGAAGCGCCGAGATCTGCTCCTCCGGCGCGGAGACGCCGAAGTCAAAGTTGAAATCGCTGTCACGCGACGAGACCCAGGGGAAGCTCCAGCCCATCCGCCGCTTGTAGGCCTGGAGCTTCTCCAGTGGCGCGCGCGAGACATACAGCATCGTCACGTCGCGGGCGTTGAGATGCGGGACGGCGCCATTGACGGTGTCGGCGCTCGAGGAGCAGACCGGGCAGCCGGCCTCATAGCTCGGCCCGAACATGAAGTGGTAGACGAGCAGCTGCGAGCGCCCATCGAAGAGCTCCGCGAGCGTTTTCCTCCCGTCCTCGGTGTCGAACGTGTAGTCCTTCTCGATCGGCACCCAGGGCAGCTCGCGGCGCTCGCGCGCGAGCTCGTCGCCCAGGCGCGTCAGCTCCTTCTCGCGCTCGAGCAACGCGTTACGCGCCGCCTCCCACTCCTCACGAGTGCTTACCTTGTGCTCAGTCATGGATCTCGTCTCCCTCGCGTCGGCTTCTCGTTCCCTGCGAACCGCCTCCGCTCGCAGGCGTTGCGCCCTCTGATGGCTTCGCCCTCTTTCCGTGGCCTGGTCATAGGCCCGGCTTGGCC
>DASYQM010000116.1:0-4936 GCA_036005525.1 Streptosporangiaceae bacterium | reverse complement strand
ACGAGATCGCCTGCGCCACCCGGCTGGCCACCGCCCAGCTCAACGCCCGCGCCCGGCCCTGGATCTGGGGACGCCCCCAGCCCAAACCACGCTCCTACCGCCGACGCTTCATATACACCTTTTGAGGAACGTAGCACTAGTCGCGTGCCTGGTGCACCGAAGCAGTCACGAGCGCCCAGCGATGGAGGAGGACACCGTGATGCCTGATCCAGCCAGCGATCGCGACGAGCGGGCCAGACAGTTCGCTGCCATCCGCGACCACTCCCGCCGGGCGGTCATCGGCCTGGCCCGTGATCGCGGCGCCGAGTTCACCACGCGCCCGTCCCCGGACTCCGGCCTGACCGTCCGCGACCTAGAGCCGCTCACCGGTGCCCGCGCCGCGCGGGACATCGAGCTCGGCGCCCGGCACGCTGCCCGCGGCTCCATCCGCCAGGCGCGCGAGGCCGGGCACGGCTGGGACCAGATCGGCCAGGCCCTCGGCGTGTCGCCGAATGCCGACGCCGACCAGGCCGGGCTGAGCGTCGCCGAGGCCGCCTACACCTACGCCGCCGGAAGCCCCTACACCGACACCGCCATCCGGTACGGCCGGTCCTTCGCCTGGCGATGCCGGTCCTGCGACCAGGCGATCAGCGACCGCGGCCCGATCGCCGGCCCAGCCGACGACGAGCTGGGCCACACCGGCGACTGCCCCCGGCTGGCCGCCGCCGTCGCCGAATGGGACGCCAGGTGGGAGGCCGAGCCGTGACCGCCCAGCGCGCCCGCCGCCGCCTGGTACTTGCCGACGACGGCATCATCGACCTGATCGCGGTGGAACTCGCCGCCCGCGGGGCGCGCCCCGTCGCGCTCACCCGGGCCGAGCGGCAGCTCGCCGCCGCCCGCATCCTCGCCGGGGGCGGCACGGCCTACGTCATCTCCAAGCGCCTGCACGGCAGCGGCACCACCGCCCTAACGCTCGCTGCCCAATGCCAAGCCGTCGCGTCATGACCCGGCCCGGCGCGGCGGCCACCGCCCTAGCCGTACCCGGGCGGTGGGCCGAGCGGGCATTGTGCGCCCAGGCCGACCCGGATGCCTGGTTCCCCGACAAGGGCCACCGCGAACTCACCCAGCTCGCCAAGCGGATCTGCATCCTATGCCCGGTGCGGGCCCAGTGCCTGGAATACGCGCTGGCCGGCGCCGACACCTGGGGGGCATCGCGACCGGGATCTGGGGCGGCACCACACCACACGAACGCGACCAGCTCCGGCACCAGCGCAAGGCGGTGGCGGCATGACCAGCCCGGCCAGGCCCAGGAGACGACAGCAGCGCGCCATGGCCGCGCGGCAAGCCCTTCGCCTGTGTGAGGCCGAGCTGCTCAAGCACAGGGGCAGCGCTCAGATGCCATACAGCGGCCGCGGGCAGCCCCGCATTCACGCGATCACCGCGAGGGCGGCGCTACGGGCGGCCGGGGTGCCGCCGGACACCGCCGCCGCACTCCGCAGGCGCCTGCGCCTGATGCCAGAGCAGGAGGCGGAGTTATGACAGGCACGGGCGGTCAGGGTGGGATCAGCCGCAAAGAACGCATCGCGCGCGACGCGATCGGCATGCCCGCCGGGCATCCCGAGCTAGTCACCCGCAAGCCCGGCCGGGCCGAGTGGAAGCACCTGGCCAAGTGGCTTGCCGAGATGTGGCCGCACGACGAGTACACCGCGATCGTCGCCAAGGCGCCGCGACAGGACCCGCCGCCAGGAACGTAGACCGGAGGTGATCACCATGGCAGCCGACGCCGCGGCGCCCGAGCACGCCGCCGGCGGCACGCCGGACGGGCTGCTGCTGACCGTCGAGGAGGCCGCCCACCGACTGCGCATCGGCCGCACGCTCGTCTACCAGCTCATCTCGTCCGGCGAGCTGGAGTCGGTCAAGGTGGGTCGGCTGCGCCGGGTCCCGGCCGAATGCCTGCCCGAGTACGTGGCCACGCTGCGCCGCACGCGAAGCTCGAAAGCCAGCGATAGCAGTGCAGCCTGAGGAAGGAACGCCTCGGCCGCGGCGCACGAGGAACCCCAACTACCGGTCCACGATCTACCAGACCAAGGACGGGTACTGGCACGGGCGGGTGACGATAGGCATCCGGGACGACGGCCAGCCTGACCGCCGTCACGTTGGTGGCAAGACCCGGAGCGAGGTAGCCGGGAGGGTGCGGGCCCTGGAGCGCGAGCGGGATCGCGGCACGGTGCGCAAGGTCGGCGAGAGGTGGACGGTCGGCCGGTGGCTGACCTACTGGGTCGAGAACATCGCCGCGCCGCCGCACGTCGCCGAGAACACCCACAACGGCTACCTGGTCGACGTGAAGAAGCACCTGATCCCCGGCCTCGGCGCGCACCGCCTGGAAAGGCTCACGCCAGACCACGTTGAGCGCCTGTACGCCAAGCTCCAGCGCAATGGGCTATCCCCAGGCGGCGTTCACCACATCCACCGCACGCTCCGGGCCGCACTGAATGAGGCAGTCCGGCGGTCCCACCTGACCCGCAACCCAGTGCTGCTGGCCAAGGCACCGAAGCTGGAGGCCGACGACGTCGAGCCGTACGACGTGCCGCAGATCCAGCGGCTTCTGGAAGCCGCCGCCAGACGGCGCAACGGTGCCCGGTGGGCGCTGGCGCTCGCGCTCGGCCTGCGCCAGGGCGAGGCGCTCGGGCTCACCTGGGACGACGTGGACCTGGAGAAGGGAACGATCCGCATCCACCAATCCCGGCTGCGCCCCAGGTACGCGCACGGCTGCGGTGGAACCTGCGGCGAGACGCCCGGTTGCTGCCCACAGCGCATGAACACCCGGGCCGCCACCGGCAGGGTCAAGTCAAAGGCGGGCCGCCGCACGATCGGTATGCCGCCCCAGCTCGTCGCCCTACTCCAGGCTCACCGGGCCGAGCAGGAGCAGGAACGCGCCAGCGCGCGCGAGATCTGGCACGGTGAGAGCTGGGTCTTCGCCACCCCGGATGGCCAGCCGCTCATCCCAAACACCGACTACCGCGAGTGGAAGCGGTTGCTCAAAGAGGCGGGGCTGCGCGAGGCCAGGCTGCACGACGCCAGGCACACCGCGGCGACGGTCCTGCTGGTCCTGCGCCAGCCGACGCCGACTGTCACGTCGCTTATGGGCTGGTCCAGCGAGTCCATGGCGGCCCGGTACCAGCACGTGACCGACGCGATGCGCAGCCAGGTAGCCAGCCAGGTCGGCAACCTGATCTGGAACCTGCCGCCGGGACCGGGGGACCGGGCCACGGTCACGGTCCCCGGCGACTCGCTCGCCGTCGCCCTCGCCGTCGCCGAGAACTGCGTCGCCCGCCACCGCGGCCGCGCCCAGCAAAACGCGGAGGTGCTGGCTGCTCTCGCCGAGTTGCGGTCGGCGCTGCCAGACGCGGCGGCGCGCTCCGAAACAGCAAATGAGACAAAAACTGAGGCAAGGAGGCCGACAGAAAGATGAGCAAGATCGACCGGCGTCGCGTCGCCGCAGGTCAAGCGAGCGGAGGATGCGAGATTCGAACTCGCGAGGGGTTGCCCCCAACACGCTTTCCAACAATGCTGGCCGGCGTTCACCACAGTCCGCCATCGTCCGCGACCTGCACAAACACCATCCGAGCGAACTCTGGTGAACGGCCCCGGACGGGGGTGAATGAGACAGAAACTGAGACAAGAGCCCGGGCGGCCCTCCGCGGAGGAGCATGTCTGGGGGGCGGTACCTCGTGAGCGTCGAGGCGATCTCCTGGGCGCTGAACCTGGCCCCGGTCCCGGCCGACCGGGGCGGGCAGCCGTCCAGCGCGTGCAAGTTCGTGCTCGTCGGCCTGGCCAACCACGCCGGGCCGGACGGCACGGCCGCGTTCCCCTCGGTGGCCACGCTGGTCCGCTACACCGGGCTGGCAGAGCGGGCGGTCCGCACCTGCCTGGACCGGCTGGGCGGCCGAGAGCATCATCTCACCGTGCGACCCCGACATCATCGCGGCCCAGATCAAGCGCGCCGACCGCCGCCCGCAGGGCTGGGACTTGAACCTGAGCCTGGTCCGCCACGACCTCGACGACGCCGCCGTCGCGGGCAAGAGCACCAGTTCCCAAGGCTGGGCGTCAGGCTCGCCGCGGCCGGGCAGCCGGGCGCTGACGGCCAGGCTGACGGAGTGCACTCACCGCACCCCGTTGCCACCGGCAGCGCGGCTGTGGATAACCGGCCCGGCGGGGTGCAGCCGTTGCACCCCGAGCCGGGAACGGGGTGCAACCGGCGCGCCGACGGGGTGCAACCGGCGCAGCCACGGGGTGCAGCAGTTGCACCCGAACCATCCCAGGAACCGTACAGAGAACCGCCCGCCGCCCCCGCACGCGTGGACGAGGCGGCCGCCCTCGACGGGCCAGGCGGCGGGCCGATCGGCGAGTTCTTCACCGCGCTGGGCCCGGACTGGCAGCTGACGGCTGCCCAGCAAGCCAGGCTCGCCGCCGCTGTCACGGCGGCGCTGAACGCGGGCTGGACGCCACGGACGCTCGCAGCCATCACGGGGACGAACACCAGCGGAGTGCGGAACCCGTACGCGGTGCTGGCGGCGCGGCTGGCGCCCGCCGAACTGCCCCTGCCCCACACCCAGCGGCCGTCTCTGCCACCGTGGTGCCATCAGTGCGACGAGCGGACCCGGATGCTCGGGTTTGACGGTGACGCGCCGCGCCCGTGCCCGCGCTGCAAGCCTGCCGCCACAGCCAGCCGCGCCAGTCCTGCTCCGCCGTTGGCTTGCACCCGTACCAGTTCATCTGCGCCATCGCTGTCCCGCGGCCACCGAGTGTAAAGGTCACTCAGGGGTCTCCATTTAACCGGAGTAGTCCAGGTCGGTGGCCCTCCATGGGCGCTCCGCTGGTGGCCGCTGCAGGCTCGGTGGATGGCCGCGCGCCGCTGGCGGGGCCGGCGGGATCGTCCGTGGCCGCTTGCCCGCGA
>DASYQM010000115.1:0-2442 GCA_036005525.1 Streptosporangiaceae bacterium | reverse complement strand
TGCCCCGCCGGATCACCGTCCTGGCCGCCAAGGCAGCCATCCTCACCGGCCAGGTTCTGGTAACCGGGACTATCGCCGTCCTCGGCTCGCTGCTGGCCGGGCGGCTCATCCTGCCCGGCAACGGCATCAGCCCATCCCACGGCTACCCGGCGCTGTCCCCTGGTGACGGGCCGGTCCTCCGCGCCGCTGTCGGATCGGTCCTCTACCTCGCCCTGATCGCCCTACTCAGCCTCGGCGCCGCCGCCGTCCTGCGGGAGGCCGCGGCGGCCATCGGGGTCGTCGGGCTGCTCTACGTGTTCTCGATCATCGGCGCGGTCGCCGGCAGCCCGGACCTGGCACGGCACATCCAGCAGATCGGGCCGATGACAGCCGGGCTGGCCGTCCAGGCCACCACCGGCCTAAGCAGCCTGCCCATCAGCCCCTGGGCGGGCCTTGGCGTGCTCGCCGCCTGGGCCGCAAGCGCGCTACTGATCGGCGGACTACTACTACGTCAGCGAGACGCGTGAAATCGGGCGTCCTACAGTTCCTGTGTGCGCATCCGGGTCGTCGACGCGTTCACCGACAAGCCGTTTGCCGGCAACCCCGCCGGGGTCTGCCTGCTCGACACCGTCGGCTGGCCCGGCGATGCGTGGATGCGGCAGGTCGCCACCGAGCTGGGCCACGAGACCGCCTTCGCCCACCCGCTGCCCGTAGGCGCCCACGCCGATTGGGCACTGCGCTGGTTCATGCCGACCGTGGAGAGCAACCTGTGCGGCCATGCCACCCTGGCTACTGCCCATGCCCTGCACACCGACCGGGCAATGCCTCTCACCGTCCGCTTCGCCAGTTCCAGCGGCATTCTGACCGCCCACACCCGCGACGACGGCACCATCACTTTGGACTTCCCGGCCGCATTCCCGACCGCCACGCCCACCCCGGACGGCCTCACCGAAGCCCTCGGCACGGAACCCAACGCCGTCTACCGCACCGGCGCCCTCGGTGACCTGCTCACCGTGGTTGGCGACGAGACCACCGTGCGCAGCCTGAGCCCTGACTTCCCCGCCATGGCCCACCTGACTCAACAACACGGCATCCGCGGTGTCATCGCCACCGCCGTCGCGAGGGACCGGGACCACGGCTACGACTTCGTCTCCCGCTACTTCGCACCCGCCGGCGGCATCCCCGAAGACCCGGTCACCGGCAGCGCCCACACCGCCCTGGCTCCGTACTGGTCGCACCGCTTCGGGCGGGACAGCCTCACCGGCCTGCAGGCCTCCGCCCGGAGCGGTCTGGTCCGCACCGCGATCCGCGGCGATCGGGTCCACCTCACCGGCCACGCGGTCACCGTCTTCGACGGCATCCTGCAGCACACCCCTGGATAGAGCTCACCGCGAGTGCCACTTTTTCAGTGCGGCGCGCGGCGAGTGGCCGTGCCAGCGGCACCACGTGACCGGGACCGGCGGTGGCGAAAGCGAGGTCGGCGAGTACACCGGCGAGCGGCGCGTCAACGTCGGCCGGGTGGGACGCGACCCATTCGACCAGCCCGGACAGGCTCAGGGAGGCGGCTTGGTGAAGCGGTCAGCCTGCCGCGCCGACCACCTTACGCGTGGCGCCCAGCCTGCCGCGCCGCCCAGCTTGGTGCGTTGCCAGCATGGTGCATGAGCCAGGCTAGGCCGTGCCTCCGACAATCCCGGAGGTCGCCGGCCGGGCCGCGACGCCGGTCCGCACCGGTAGGTGGATCGGCCCCCGGACGATGCTGGACACCCGGCGGCGCAACGGACCGTTCCGGCGCAGGTCCGGCATCCGTTCGGCGAGCTTCTGCAGCGCGATCGTGGCCTCGAGCCGGGCCAGGGGCTGGCCGATGCAGTAGTGGATCCCGCTCGAGAACGCGAGGTGATCCGCGGTCTGCTCCCGGTGGATGTCGAAGCGGTTCGGGTCGGGGAACGCGGAGGGGTCCCGGTTCGCGGCACCGAGCAGCGTCACGACGAACTGGCCCTTGCGTACGAGTTGACCCTCCAGCTCGACGTCCGCCAGCGCGCACCGTGCCGTACGCTGCACCGGCGGGTCGTACCGAAGCGTCTCCTCGACGGCCGGGCCGGCCAGGCCCGCCGGGTCCGCGCACAGGTCCGCCCACTGCGCCGGGTGCGCGAGCAGCGCGTTGACCGCGTTGCCGACCAGGTTGACCGTCGTCTCGAAGCCCGCGACCAGCAGCAGGTTGCACATCGGCAGCATCTCCCGCGGCCGGATCGCGTCACCCTCGGCCGCCACGATCCGGCTGATCACGTCGTCGGAGGGCGTCTGGCGGCGGAGCGCGAACAGGCCCTCGAACAGCGCCCTGAGCTCGTTGTTCGCGGCCTGCAGCCGGGCCGCGTGGGCGAGCGAATGGATCCCGTCGAGCGCGCTGCCGATGACCGTGCCGACCTGGGCGAAGCGGTCGGCGTCCGCGTCCGGCACGCCGAGCAG
>DASYQM010000114.1:0-17083 GCA_036005525.1 Streptosporangiaceae bacterium | reverse complement strand
GCCTTCGTGGTGATCATGGTCCTTTTGGCGAGAACACATGATCATGCGGAGGCCGTACTCACGCACCGCGACACGCCGGGCACACCGGTTCAAGATCCGCGAAGAGCCCAGACGTCAGCCGGGCAGGTTAAAGAACAAGCTTAGGCACGGTCATGGCCTGTGACCTCCCTGGTGGCTTGGTCCAGACCAGGGAGTAGCGCCACAGCAGGTGCCGCCGGTAACGCACGCCGGGCAATGCTTGCCGGGCGAGGGCTTGCATGTCGGCGTAGGTGTGTGGCGGTGGCCACACGGTGGGATAGGGCGGCTCCCAGGAGATTCTGGTCAGCCGGTAGCCGAGATTGGCGATGACCGCGGCGGCTTCCCAGGGCAGGTCTGCGGGCAGCCGCGGGCGGGCAAGCCCGACGATCGCGAGGGTGCCGCCAGGAACCAGGAGTTGTCTCATCCGGCTGAGCGCGGCGTGGACGTCCATGTGGTGCAGTGCTGCGACCGAGGTGACCAGGTGGAAGGACGCGGGCGCGAGGGGATGGGTAAGGAAGTCGCCGCGGATGAACTCGATCACAGCATCCAGGTCCTGGCGGCGGGCCAAGTCGATGCCCGCGGCGTCCTGGTCGATGCCCACCACGTGCGGGACCAGGCGGGCTAGCTCTCTAGCCAGCGTCCCCTCTCCGCAGCCGACGTCCAGCACCCGCTGGCATCCGGGCGGAACGGCCGCCAAGATCAGCCGGTGGTAGTGAATGTTGTGGTTCCACCGCTGATCGCCCCTGGCCACGCACGCTGATGCTGCCATATCTGCGGTCGGCTCGGACGCCGCGAGTGGACGACGAAGCCGGACTTACGGCCCCAGCTGGAAGGCTGACCGCGCGTCGCTCCGAAGGTTGCAGCTCACCGTGCCAGTCGCGCCGCATGGCAGGCTCCCGGCGTCCGGAAATGCGTTTCCAGCGAGGTCCGTCTGCTGGTTACGGTGTGGCAGTGGGCTGGCTCGAGGATCCTGAGAGTCTTCTGGCGGGCCCGCGCGGCCGCCGTCTGTGCTGGGCACTGGTCGAGGGGACCGGTGGCGGGCAAGCTAAGGCCTGGCATGGCCCTTCCTGGAGACAGGTCAGGTGGTCCGGTTCGTCCCCGGGGGACCCTGCGGTGCTGGCCGCCGAGCTCGCGGCAGTTGTCGGCCGGGCCGACTGGGAGGGCGTAACCGCCGGCATGACCGATGTCGACCTGGTAGCGCCGCTGGCCGAATCGGTCACCTGGGCCATGTACTGGCAGCCGCCCGACGAGGTCGACCAGGTGCTTGCACACCCTGAGGTAGCTGGAGTGCTGCGGCCCGTTGCCCGTGCGGTGACGCGCGCGCCCGGGGCCCGCTGGTGGTCCAGCGGCGTCGAACTGAGCACCCAGCAGTATGTGGAGCCAGTTGACGGAACAACCGAAGGGCCGGCGCTGTCCGATGCAGCAGAGCGGCTGGCCGCATGGCGAGCCGCCACGGCAGAAGACGAGCGTTCCGCCGCTGAGCGGCCAGCAGACCCGGCCGCCAATTACAGCGGCCACTGGTGGTCCTCCCCTAAATGGCCGGCGCCCGTCTCCACGACCCGGGCGCTGCCCGGCCTTGGTGCCCTGCAGCTCACTGCGATCGAAGACTGGCCGGGATGGGCCGAAGTGCGCTGCTGGCCACTGACACCGCGCCGGGCCGCCCGAATCTACGAGATCACAGGGCCCGGCGACTGGGTCGCCCTGGTAGCCCGCTACCCGCTGGAGGTGACCAAATCCAGGCGGCACGACTGGTGGCGCGTTACCGGGTGGGCTGGCACCTGGCTGATGCCCGACTATGCCGCCGCCGCATCCGACTATGACGCGATCCACCTGAGTGTTGGCGGCTACCTGACGACCGCGGGCAGGGCCCTGCCGGTGGCCGGTGCCGGCTGCCTGCTGGCCGGATGGGATCCGGATGAGACCTATTGGCTGGCTGACGTTCTTGCCAGTGCCGGGCCGCCGGTCCGCTGGATCAGCGACGACTCAGCGCAACTCTGCTGGCGTCCGGCTTGAGCAGACCTCAAGCTTCCCCGCTCGATCGGGCACGATATCGGTATTGCCCTGTCCGGATTCTCGGCAGCGGCTTGGCTGCACGATTGTCAGCTCTGGCACGCCTGTGTTATCCGCGTATGGCGGGCCGCCCCTTGCAGATCCCGCGGAGTACCCGTGCCATTGTGACGAGGAGGGCTATTCCGCCGACCATAATCCACCAGGGGATTGCCAGCCCGGACAGCCAATGAGCGGTTCCGAGCTGTGACTGGAGTGGCCAGAAGACCAGGGGCCAGCCCGCGATGATCAAGTACGCTACCGCTGTCGATGACCGGCCACCCCGCCCTGGCCAACCAAGATCACTAGAGGTTTTCCACTGCGGCACGCGGGCGCGCTCGGTGGGACTCATCATGGACCCCCTATGGCACGAGGGGCCGAGCTGGCAGGTACTTCCGGCCAGGGGGTCATCCTCGCCACTTACATTGAACACCCTGCGCGCAGCCAAACACAACGGTCTTGCCGGGGTTGGTAAGTGGTTCCGGTCCATTCCGTCCTGCCTCGTGGGCGCTGGATCCTTGCGGGTGGCCACCGGGTTGCCCGCCTAGCGTTCTCGAAGTGCCTTGTGAGCGCCGTACGCTTCGATGAAGTACTGAATCGTCTGCAGGTTGTCCGCGAAGGATGTGGATCGCCACTTTGTCTTCCTGCCGTCGCCGTAGTGAAGATCGATCCATACCTGAAGTGTCACGATTGTGCTATCGGAGAAGCTACTTCCATGCACTTGTAGCGTTATCCCAGCCAGGTCGTAGAAATTTACTACGGTCAGCGGCTTGCGTTCGTTTGTGTATTCGATGGCACCGTCGGGGGTGATTACCAGCAACGGGTCCGGATCATGCGATGACCCGCGCAAGAAGCCGGACAGTTTTCCCCGCTTCTTGGTGAAGACCCGCCAGTTCATCGGTACGGGACCTTGGCGCGCCTGCCCGAGGATCGTTCGCGGATCCGTCATGCCCCACCTCCGGTGGTTGCCGCCCGGGTTCCCCTGGAGCGTGGACAACCCTGTTTGGGCTGATTCTTCCTGTCCCGCTTCCCGGCGGCTGCCATGGGACCTCCGCTCCGCCCTGCCTGACTCGCAGTACAGCGCGTTCGGTCCTCGAGGGCTTCTGCGGGTTCGATCGCGCGGCAGTTCGGGAAGACATGATCAAGCTGGCCCTTCCGGCAGAATCGAGGAAGACGGATGAATACGTCTCTGCTCGCGGTCCTCAATGACGCCGAGCGGCTGCTGGTTGCCGAGACCGAGCGAGCCCAGCTTGCCGTGCTTGACGAGGACGCGGCCATCGAGCTGGAAACCCGGATCAGGCGCGCACGGAACAAGTACGTGAGCCAGTACCGCCGGGCTGCCAGCGCCGCCGTGGCCGAGCACGGCGGGCGAGGCAAGGCGCGCCCGGAGAACAAATTGGCCCGCATGAAGGCCGAGGCGTTCGAAGAGACCCTGTCCCGGGTGAGCCGCCGGGTTGCGGCCCTGGCCGCGGCAGGCTGCGTCGGAGCTGCGCGCGGAGCGGCTCGCCGCAGCCAGGGCCGCGAAGCAGAGCCGCGGGCCCGATCGGGCGAGAGCGGCGGTCGACGCGACCCGGAAAGGCCCCACTGTCACGGGGGAGCCGAAAGGTGACCGTGCGCTGCGCTCACCGGCGAGCGAGAAGCAGCGGGCAAGCACCCGCGCCATGGGTGCCCGGCGGCAGGCGAAGCGGGACAGCCGATGACCACCGGCCGGTGTACGGGTCGTAGCTACTCACGGCTGAATCGCTTCCGCTGGGGTCCGGTGGGCGGCCGCGGCGCGCCCGGTCGGCACGGGCACGTCAGCGAGCTGTGCGCTGAGCACATCCTTGCGGATCTTGCCGGTGGTTGTGAGCGGGAAGCTGCTCGTGAACAGCCAGCGGGCGGGGATCTTGTAAGCGGCGAGCCGACCGCGGCAGAACTCGCTGAGCTCGGCCTCGGTCGGTGGGGCCTCGGCAGCGGTCCGGACGACGGCACCCACGACTTCACCCCAGAACCGGTCGGCGACCCCGACCACGGCCACCTCGGCCACCGCTGGGTGGCTCAGTAGCACCGCCTCGATCTCGCGCGGGTAGATGTTCTCGCCACCCCGGATGATCATTTCCTTGATCCGGCCCTCGATGCGGCAATAGCCACGCTCGTCCATGGAGCCGAGGTCGCCGGTGTGCAGCCAGTCGTCGCGGTCGATCGCCGCGCCGGTGGCCTCTGGGTTGCCCAGGTAGCCCCGCATGACGAGGTAGCCACGGGTGCAGATCTCACCGGTCGTGCGGGGTGCGACCGTGGCGCCGGTGCGCGGGTTGATGATCTTCACCTCGGTCTGCGGCAGCGGCCGGCCGATGGTCTCCGCACGGTCGTCGGCGGTGTCGCCGGCCCGGGTCGCGGTGATGGAGCAGCTCGACTCGGTCTGCGCAAAAGTGATCACGAACGGGATGCCCAGGGTCGCTTCCACCCGCCGCACCAGTTCTGCCGGGACAGGTGCGCCGCCGCTGAGCGCATAGCGGAGCGAGGACAGGTCACGCCGGGCGAGGCTGGGATGACTGAGCATCGCGGACAGCATCGTCGGCGCGCCGCCGAAACAAGCACCGCCGTAGGTCTCGGTCAGCTCGAGCGCCAGCCCGGGATCGAAATGCGGCATGAGCACCTGTGTGCCGGTGCTCTGCACCAGGCCGAGCGTCAGCAGCCCGCCGCCGGCGACGTGGAACAGCGGCATCGGGTTGACCAGGGCCTCCCCGGCCCGCATGCCGATCGCGTCGGCGGCCAGCCGCGCGTTGTTGGTCAGGCCGCGGTGGGTGAGCACCGCGGCCTTCGGGCGGCCGGTGGTGCCCGAGGTGTAGGATCTGTGCCGGGTCGGCGGGGTCGACCTCCGGCAGGCGGCCGCCGTTGCCCGATGCGCAGAAACTGTCCCATTCCCCGAGCGGGATCACCTCGCGCAGCCGTGGCAGGCGGCCGCGCACGGTGGCCAGGATCGCCGGCAGCGAGCTGCCGCGGTAATCCTCGGCCAGGTAGATGCCGCTGGCGCCGGAGTGCCCGAGCACGTGCGCGAGCTCGTCCGCCTGGTAGGCCGGGTTGACCGTCACCAGCGTCACGCCGGCCAGCCCGGCGGCGAACTCGAGCAGCACCCATTCGGGGCAGTTGGCCGCCCACACCGCGACCCGGTCGCCGGGCTCGAAGCGCGTGAGCAGCGCGCGGGCGGCGCGCTCGGCCCCGGCGAGCAGCTCGCCGTGGCGCCACTGCCGCCGCCGCGCCGGGTCGGGGTCGCCGGAGATCAGCGCGGGCTGGCCAGGCGCGCGTTCGGCGGCGGCGCGTAGCACACCGCCGATGGTGGTCTCCAGGACCGGTGATGAGGTGTCGGCCGGCCAGTAGGACGTGGTCAGTGGCAGGGCAGTCATGGTGACACCGTTCCCTTCAGCGCACGACAGGCATGGATGCTTAACGGCTGCCGCGGGGCGGGCCGCCTGCGGCAGATACCACGCTGCCCGGGGCGGTCGGCCGGCGCATCCTGGCCACCGCCATGAGCTTTTGGCCGCGGCACCATGAGAAATTGCCGCGCCATTTGGGCCGGACGTACGCTGGGGTTTCGGCTCCAGTTCGGGGGCGCAGCACATGCGCGACAGTCACCCGGCAATTTTCGGGCGCGACGCGGAACTGGCGGCACTCTCGGCGGCAGCCGATGCCGCTGGGGCAGGCCATGGTGCCTTTGTGCTGGTGGAGGGGCCCGCCGGGATCGGCAAGACCACGCTGCTCCGGATGGCCTGCACCCGGCCGAAGCCCTCCGACCTGCGGATCCTCACCGCACGCGGGCTCGCCCTGGAGAGCGGCTTTTCGTACGGCATCGCCCGCCAGCTCATCGAGCCGGTCCGCGCATCGGCTGGACCCGGCGAGTGGGAGGAGCTGCTGGACGGCGCCGCCGGGCTCGCCGCGCGGGTGTTCGACTGGGCTGGCGCCGGAACGGTCGAGGACGACGTTCCCTATGCGACCACTCACGGCCTCTACTGGCTGGCCGCCAACCTCGCGGCGCGCCGGCCGCTGGTGATCGCGGTGGACGACGTGCACTGGGCGGACGCGCCGTCGCTGCGGTGGCTCACTCACCTCGCGGCCCGGATCGACGGCCTGCCCATCGTCCTGCTGCTCGCCGTGCGCAGCGGCCCGGACGAGCCGGCGGTACTGGACGAGCTGCGCGCCTGCCCGGCCTGCACGCAGCTGCGGCTGGGGCCGCTCAGCAGCGAGGCGACGGCGGCGCTCGTGCGGGAGCGGCTCGGCGGGCAGGCGGATGCGAGGCTGTGCCGGGCCTGCCACGACTACACCGGCGGGAACCCGTTCCTGCTCGAATCGCTGGCCGCCGCGCTGCGCGAGCCGGTGAGCGGCGACCCGCTGGCGCGGGTAGAAAGCCTGGCGCCGGAACCGGTTGCCCGGGCCGTGCTGCGGCGGGTCAACCAGCTCGGCGAGGGCGCGGGACGGCTGACCCGGGCGCTGGCGGTCCTCGGTGGCCCGGCACCGGTCCGGCACGCCGCCGCGCTCGCGGGCCAGGACATCCCGGATGCGGCGCGGCTCGCCGACAGTCTCCGCGCGGCCGACGTGCTGGCGCCCGGGGTCGGTGCTCGAGTTCGCCCATCCGATCGTGCGGGCCGCGGTCTATGAGTCCGTTCCGGCGGGCGAGCGGGCCCTGGCCCACGCGCAGGCGGCCCGCCTGCTCGAACGCGACGGCGCTGACCCCGAGCGGATCGCGCTGCACCTGCTGCATAGCGAGCCCGGCGGCAGCGCGCAGGTGGTGGCGCTGCTGCGGGCGGCCGCCCAGGCCGCCAGCGGCCGTGGCGCCCCCGGCCCGGCCGCGGCCTATCTGCGCCGCGCGCTGGACGAGCCACCCGATCCGGCGGCCAGGCCAGTCCTGCTGCTTGAGCTGGGGCTCGCCCTCGCAGCTGAGCGCAGCCCCGCCGCGCCTGCTGTCCTGAAGGAGGCGGTCGAGCTCACCACCGCCCCGCCGAAGCACGCGACCGCCGCCCTGCTCAGCGCGCGCTTGCTCGGCATCTGGGGCCATCACGACAGCGCGGCGGCGATCTGCCGCGACGCGCTCGTGCGCCCCGGCGGTCCCGGCCCGGCGGCGGACAGCCTGGAGGCGGAGCTGTTCGCGAACGCCTTCATCAACGCCGCGGCCACCGGCGAGGCGCTGGAGCGCGCGCAGAGCCGGCTGGCGAGCCCCAGCACATGCAGCGCATGGCGCGTCAACAGCGCCATGATCGCCGCGGCCGCCGCCCAGCCGCCCGGCGACGCCCCGGGCCACCTCGCCCCCGTGCTCGCCGAAGGCCTGCGGGATGTCCCGCCCGACTCGCTCACCGCGGTTTACGCCCTGCTCGTGCTGATCTGGAGCGGCGAGCTCGCCACCGCCGGCGACATCTGTGAGGCGGTCCTGTCCGCCGCCCGCGGGCGGGGCTCCATGAGCATGGTCGCCCATGCCAGCTGCCTGCGCTCGATGATCATGCGGCGGCTCGGGCGGTTTGACGACGCTGCCGCCGACGCCTCCCTGGCGCTGGACTTCAAGCTCGCGACCTCCCCGCCGCTGGCCGTGGCCTGGGCGGCCGGGTTGTGCATCGAGCCGCTCACCCGCCTAGGCCGTCTCGGCGAGGCTGACGCCATCGCCGCGGCCGCCGCCGACCGTGAGCCACCCCCCGGCTGGATCCACACACTGACCTTCCTGCAGGCCCGGGGCGCCCTGCGGGTAGCGCAGCGCCGCCACACCGAGGCACTGGACGATCTGCTCGTGGCGGGCACGGGCTGGCGCGCCCTCGGCATCGACAATCCCGCCGCCGCGTCCTGGCGCACCGCCGCGGCCGCCGCGCATACCGCGCTCGGCCATCAGCAGGAGGCGGCCGAGCTCGCTGCCGAGCAGCTCACGCTGGCCCGCCAGGTCGGCACCCCGGTCACACTCGGCACCGCGCTCCGGGCGCACGCCGCAGCGGCCAATGCAGGGCACTCGGGGCCTTGCCTTGCCGGAGAGTCGCTGGCCGAGGCGGTCAGCCTGCTGGAAACCACCCCCGCGCGCTATGAGCTGGCACTCGCGCTCGCCGACCTCGGCGCCCACCTGCGCCGGTCCGGGCGGCGCACGGACGCCCGTGCCCCGCTGCGCCGCGCTCTCGACCTCGGGCAGCGGACCGGTGCCGCGCCGCTGGCCGAACGGGCCAGGCAGGAGCTGCTCGCGACCGGGGCCCGGCCCCGGCGCACCGCCCTTACCGGCCCGGACGCGCTCACCAGCGCCGAACGGCGGGTCGCCGGCCTCGCTGCGGACGGCCTGTCCAACCGGCAGATCGCCCAGCACCTGTTCATCACCCAGCCCACCGTCGAAACCCACCTTCGGCACGCCTTCCACAAGCTCGGCATCACCTCCCGGGCCGACCTGCCGGCGCAGCTGGACCGTGAACTGCCTGCAATGACCGGGCTCCCGGTTGACGGGCGGCCTGTGCCGGCCAGGCTGAGGCCAGGTTGCGAATCGGCGCTTTTGGCGCCATAATGGCGCCGTGCCGAGCGTGCAGATCAAGGATGTCCCGGAGCAGACCCATGCCGTCCTGCGCCAGCGTGCGGCCGCCGCACACCAGTCGCTGCAGGAGTACCTGCGGGCACGGCTGATCCAGGAGGCCAGCGAGCCGACTCTGGAGGAGGTCCTGGAACGGGCGGGTGGCCGCTCCGGTGGTTCAGTGCCGTTGAAGGCGGCAGTAGCAGCGGTCCGCTCCGATCGTGCTCGTCGTTGACGCCAGCGTCCTGGCCGTCGCGATCGCTGATGACGGCCAGGACGGCGACCATGCCCGCGCCCGTCTGCGCGGAGAGCGGCTGGCGGCGCCTGAACTGCTCGATCTTGAGGTCACGTCGGTCTTGCGCCGGCGGATCCAGGCGGGTGCGATCGATGCCCGCCGCGCCGCCTTGGCGCTTGCGGACCTTGCCGCGATACCCGTGCAGCGCGCCTCGCAGCGGCCCTTGCTTGCCCGCTGCTGGGAACTGCGCGACAACCTCACGATCTATGACGCGGCCTACGTCGCGCTCGCAGAGGCGCTGCAAGCAAGTCTGCTTACCGGCGACAAGCGGCTGGCAACAGCAACCGGGCCCCGGTGTCACATCGAAGTACTGCGCCCAGCGCGCAGAGCTTACTGACGGTGCTTCCGAACTGGAGCGCCTGTTGCCCGTTCGCCGCGGTGCGGCGGCGCACAGATAATCCAGGTCCTGACCTCCCCGGCCTCAGCAGCTTCAAGATCGCTATTGGTTCGCGGCGGTATCACTGAGGGCGCGTGGCGCACCTTCTGCAGGGTGTTCGCCCGAGAGATCGCAGGCCGGTGCCTGGAACAGGTCGCGCAGGTAGCCAGTCACCGGGTACAGGCTGCCTGGCCTCCCCCTGGCCGCCACGTGGCCGTCCGGCCGGACCAGGACGACTGGCCCGGTGCCGTCGTTACGAAATCTGGGCGGTTGCCTGCCGTCCCGCGTGACGACGTCGAGGTCCCCCAAGTAGGGCCGCAGCCCGGGGTCGCTCAGCACGCCGGCCGCGCCGGCCGCGGGCACGACTAGCACGTGCCGGCCATCGCGCAAGATGCTGTGCAGCGTGGCGGCCTGGCCGCCCGCGTGAACTTGAATGTCGGGCATGCGCTGGCCAGCTTTCGGTATGCCCCGGCCGCGGCCCGGGCGGGCCGGTGGTCCCGGCGGGTAGGCGATGGAGATGTGGCTGAGCCTGCCGGCGGCGCGGCGCTGGATCATGCTGCTGCGGCTCAGGGCCGGGACGAGGATGTCGCGCGCCCGGCGCTTGATGGGATGGCTCAGGCTGCTGTAGTGAACCAGGGTGTGGGTGAGCTTGAGCACCTCGTCTGCCACGGGACGCCGTTCGGTGCCGTAGCTGTCCAGCAGCGAGTCGGCGGCCCGGCCGGAGGCGGCCAGGGCGAGCTTCCAGCCCAGGTTGTGCGCGTCGGTGATCCCGGTGTTCATGCCCTGGCCACCGGCTGGGGTGTGGATGTGCACGGCGTCGCCGGCCAGCAGCACGCGCCCGCGGCGGTAGGCGCTGGCTGACCGGCGGTGACAGCGAAAGTTCGCCAGCCAGGTGGGATCGGACACGGTGACCCGCTCCGGGGCCCGCTGGTCGGTCAGCAGCTGGATCTCCTCCAGGGTGGGAGCCTGCCCGCCCCGGTTCCCGGCGAAGGGCAGGCTCAGCCGCCACCGGTGCCCGCGCATCGGGAAGAAGATCACCGGCAGCCCGTCGGGCTGGAAGAACGCGTGCGCCGCGTCCTCGCGGAGATCCCAGTCCAGCAGGACGTCGGCAAGCAGCCAGTCCTGCGGGTAGGGCTGCCCGCGGAAGGTCAGGCCGAGTTCGCTCCGGACCCGGCTGTGCGCGCCGTCGCAGCCGACCACATAGCCGGCGGTGATCGTCTGGGCCCGGCCCGCGCGGCCGCGGATGGTCGCGGTGACGGCATCGCTGCCTTCGGTCAGGCTGGTGAGCTCGGCGCCCTGCTCCACAGCGCCGCCCAGCTCGGTGATCCGCGCGCGCAGCAGCCGCTCCGTCTGGTCCTGCGGCAGGTCGAGCAGGAACCCGAACCGCGAGCCGCAGCGGGCGAACTCCAGGCTGGCCAGGCACCGGCCCTGGGAGTAGAAGCGCAGGTGACGCACCACCTGGCCGCGCTCGGTGAAACGCTCCGCCAGGCCCATCATGTCGAGGACCTCCAGCGTGCGGGCGTGGATGCCGATCGCCCGGGTCTGCAGCGCCACTCCGTCACCCTTGTCGATGATCCGGGTCCGGATCCCGCGGGTGAGCAGTTCCGCGCCGAGCACGAGTCCGGTCGGGCCGGCGCCGACGACCAGCACCTGGCAGTCCGGGCGGGAACCGGCACGTTCGCGGGCGGCGGCCCGAGGCGCAGAAGTGGCCGGCCGCATGAGAGGGATGGCGTTCATGCAGCCAACTCTCGGCTGGCTGCCGCCGCGGGCCATCTGAGGAACTACGTAGGGCCTACGTAGTTCCTGGCATCAGACCTTCCTCATAGGCCCAGGCAGCCAGCTGAGTGCGGGTGTGAAATCCCAGCTTGGTGAGGACGTGGTCGACGTGTACCTCGACGGTCCTGACCGAGAGAAACAGCTGAGCGGCGATGTCGCGGTTGGTCAGGCCGCGTGCCGCGAGCACCGCGACCTCCTTCTCGCGGCGGGTCAGCGTTCGCCGTGGGCCCGGTAGCGGGGCGTCATCCGGCTCGTTCGCGAGGGCGACGGCCACCGCCTCCTCCGGGCTCAGCCGCCGGCCTTCGGCGAGCAGTCGTCCCGCGGCTGACCCGGCGGTGCTGCGGGCCGGCGCCAGCCAGCGGTCGAGTATCGCGTGGATCGGTCCCGGCAAGGTGAACATGTTGGCGTCCTGGTACTCCTCGGCCGCCCCGGCCAGCCTGAGCGCCAGCGGGGGCCTCCCCGTCTTGGCCGCGTGGCCGGCAAAGCCTGCCAGCCCGACCGTGACGACCCAGCGATCGCCGACGTCGATCGATCCCGGGAGCCCTTCTGCCAGCGCCGCCCTGGCCGCTGGCAGCTTCCCCAGGTCCAGCAGGGCGCAGCCGAGTACGATTTTGGCCCGCGCATTCAGCAGTTCCAGGCCGAGTTCGGCGGACAGGGCCGCACAGCGGGCGAAGAGGTCGCAAGCGGCTTCCAGCCGGCCGGTGAACTGTGCGAGCAGTCCGGAGTACATCAGGCTGAACGCGATGACCGGCCGGTCCCCGGAGCCGGACAGCAGCGCCGCTGCCCGCTCTACATACGGCACGGCCTCGGTGATCTGAAGCATGGACAGCTTGCAGCGGCCGAGGTACACGGTGGCGATGCCCTCGCCGACCGTGTCATCCAGCCCACGGCCGATCGTGATGCTCTCGCCGAGCATGCGGGCCGCTTCGTCGTAGTCGCCCTGGTCGATGGCGAGCCAGGCGGCGCCGTTCAGCGCGCTGACCCGTGCCGTGCTCTCATCCGGGATCAGGCCGAGCAGTTCGCCCAGGCGCTGCCTGCCCTCGGTGTGATGGCCGCGCAGGGACCAGAACGCCGACATCGAGGCCGCCAGCCGCAGCCCGGCGGGCGGATCATGCTCGCGGTACCAGCTCAGCGCGGCGCGGATGTTGTTGTGCTCGGCTTCGAGCCGCTCCAGCCATTCCTTCTTCGCCAGGCCCGCGTGCGGGCGGCCGGCGGTCTCGACCAGGGCCAGGAAGGTCGCGGCATGGGCGCCGCGGACCCGGTCCGCCTCCGGCATCTGGTCCAGGCGCTCGGCCGCGTACTCGCGGATCGTCTCCAGCATCGCGTAACGCGCTGGTGACCTCCCGGGGCTGCGCACTTGGCGGACCAGGCTCTGGTCGGCCAGCTCTTGCAGGCCATCGAGCACCGGAAGGCCGATGTCCAGCGTGGCGCCGCAGACCGCCTCGATGGCCTCCAGGCTGGCACCGCCGGCGAACACCGAGCAGGCTGCGAGCAGCCGCCTGGCTCCCTCGGTGAGCAGGTCGTAGCTCCACGCGATCGTGGCGCGCAGGGTCTGCAGCCGGTCGGGGAGGTCGCGGCTGCCGCCGGTCAGCAAGCCCAGCGAGTGCTCCAGCCTCGGCAAGATCGTCTCCGGCGGCAGCAGCTTGACCCGCGCCGCCGCCAGCTCGATGGCCAGCGGCAGGCCGTCCAGCCGGCGGGCGATCTGGGCGACCACCGGTGCGTTCTCGTCGTTGATCGTGAATCCCGGCACCACGGCGGCGGCCCGATCGGCGAACAGGCGCACCGACTCGCAGGCGGTCACGGCGGCAGCCGTCGGCCGGGCGTGCGGATCCGGGACCGCAAGCGGCGGCACCGGGCATTCCTGCTCGCCGGAAACACGCAGCGACGAGCGGCTGCTGACCAGGATCCGCACGGCACTTGTCTCCTGCAGCAGCTGCGTCACGACCGGGGCGCCGGCCAGCAGGTGCTCGAAGTTGTCCAGGACGATCAGCATCTGCCGCTCGCGCAGCTGGCTGACCAGGTGCTCCATCAGCGGCCGGTCTCTGGCATCTTGCAGGCCGATGCTCTGGGCGATCGTCGATGGCACGAGCCCCGGGTCCCGGACCGGTGCCAGCGGGACGAAGTAGACCCCATCGGGATACTCCGCGGCCACCTGCGCCGCCAGCGCGATGCACAGCCGGGTCTTGCCGCTGCCGCCCGGCCCGGTCAGCGTGACCAGGTAGCTGTCCTGGAGCAGCCGTCTAGCTTGCGCCAGCTCGCGTTCTCTGCCGATGAAGCTGTGAGCGGCCTGGGCAGGCTGCCGTGGGCGGCATCGGGCCCGGTGACGCGGCGGGATGGCGGGGCCACCGTGCCGCTCGACACGTCGGGCATGGTAAGTCACCTTCGTCAGACAGGCGCACGCGACGCGACCGGCAGTGCGGCGCTGGCCAGCTGTCACGCTGATCAGAGACTAACCACGCTGCGCCGCAAGCGCATGAGGGCGGTGCGTCCAGCGCCCGAACCGCCATGTTGCGATGCAGGGCACCAGCGGGCGCGGTGAGTAAGCCCGCGCCGTTCGGGAAGGCGGGATTGAAGAACGTCACAGCTTCGGGTGGTGCCTTGTCTTCAAGGGAAAGCACCACGCGGAAGGAAAGGATCATGCGGGTTTTTGTCACCGGAGCGAGCGGCGCACTGGGACGGCACCTCGTTCCTGGGCTGGTCGCGGAGGGTCATGACGTCACCGCCACCACGAGGACGCCCGGCAAGGTCGCGCGGTTGCGCGCGGCGGGCGCGGAGCCGGTGGTCCTCGACGGGCTGGATCGCGAGGCGGTGATCGCCGCGGTGCGGGCCGCCGCGCCAGAGGTGATCGTGCACGAGATGACCGCGCTGGCGGGCATGCGGAGCTTCCGCAATCCAGACAAACTGTTCGCGGTCACGAACGAGCTCCGGACCCGCGGCACCGACAACCTGCTGGCGGCCGCCGAGCAGGCGGGCGCCAGCAGGGTCATCGCGCAAGGCTACGCGGGCCCCGGGCCGGACAAGCCTTCCGGCGGCCGGCTGAAGACCGAGGAAGATCCGCTTGACTGGCGGCCCATCCCGACGGCAGCGCGGGCGCTGGCGGCGGGTAGGCGTGTGGAGGAGACCGTGCCGGTCGCGGCGCCCGAGGGAATCGTGCTGCGCTACGGCGGCTTCTACGGGCCGGGCACCGGGGATTTCCTGCCGGACATGGTGCGCAAGCGGCAGGTGCCGGTGATCGGCGGCGGCGCCGGGGTCTGGTCGTTCATCGAGATCACCGACGCAGCCGCCGCGACACTCGCGGCGGTCGACCGCGGCGAGCCTGGCATCTACAACGTCGTGGACGACGACCCCGCCCCGGTCGCGGAGTGGCTGCCGTACCTGGCCAAGGTCGCGGGCGCAAAGCCGCCGCTGCGCGTGCCCGCCTGGCTCGGGCGGCTGCTCGCTGGAGAGTTCGTCGTGGCCCAGATGACCACCTCGCGCGGGTACTCGAACGAGAAGGCCAGGAAAGAGTTCGGCTGGGAGCCGCGGTACGCGAGCTGGCGGGAGGGATTCCGTGCCTGGATCCGTGGATGAGACGCGCGCGGCCGAGTACCGGCCGCTGCTGTTCTCCATCGCCTACGGGATGCCGGATCCGTGGGCGACGCCGAGGACATCGTGCAGGACGCGTTCCTCGGCCTGACCCGGGCGCGCCAGGCGGGAACCGAGATCGCCGACCCGAAGGCGTACCTGGCGACGGCGGTGACGCGGCTGGGAATCAACTACCTGCGTTCGGCTCGGGTGCAGCGGGAGACGTACGTGGGGGACTGGCTGCCCGAGCCGGTGGTCGTGCCTGCCGACGCGCCGGGGCCGGCCGAGCACGCCGAGCTGGCCGACTCGCTGTCCATGGCGTTTCTCGTGCTGCTGGAGGCCCTCTCGCCGGTGGAGCGGGCTGTGTTCATGCTGCGCGAGGTCTTCGGGTACGGCTGCCCGGATGTGGCGAGGATCACCGGCAAGACCGAGGTGAACTGCCGGCAGATCTTCGCCCGCGCCAGGCATCGCATCGCCGCTGGAGGGCAGGTGCGCGACAGCGCGCCGTCCCCGGCGCGGCGTGCGGAAGGCGAGGAACTGGCCCGCAGGTTCTTCGAGGCCGCCGCGGGCGGCGACATGGACGCGTTGCTCGGCATGCTTGCGCCCGACGTGGTGCTGCACGGCGACGGTGGCGGCAAGGCGGGGGCGATCGTGGAGCCGCTGGCCGGGCGGCAGCGCGTCATACGGCTGCTCGTCGGCCTGCTCCGCCGGGTCCGGGACCTCGGCGTCTCCATCCGGCTGGCCTGGGTCAACGGCCAGCCGGGCGCCGTGTTCTACGACGCCGAAGGGCGCGTGGTCAGCGTGGTCGAGCTGGACATCGCCGACGGCGTGGTCCAGACGATCCGTTCTGTGGTCAATCCCGACAAGCTTGGTCACATAGGACCGGTATCTGATGTGGCGCGACTGCCGAGAAGGGAGTTAGTCCGGGGTGTCCCTGCCGCTCCGCAGGGCTCGGGAAGCGCTCCGGGGACCGCCAGCCGCCCAGACACTGCAACACAGACGAGGGAGGAAGCCGATGAGGGACCTGCAGGCGATCGCTGACCGCGTCGAGATCGAGGCGCTGCGCGGCGAGTACACCGACGCGGTGATGATGCGCGACTACGACCGAGTGGCGTCGCTGTTCACGCCGGACGGCGCGCTGCGGATGCCCAACGTCCCCGTGGAGCTGGTGGGCCTGGAGCAGATTCGCGCCTGGGGCGGGCGAGTGCCGGCTTTCGTGGACTACCTGGTGCAGACCACGCACCCGGGCATGATCCGGCTGGATGGCGACACCGCGTCCGGCCGTGCCTACCTCCGGGAGCTCATCGGTCTCCGCGACGGCAGGTCGGAGCTGAACTACGCCATCTACCACGACCGTTACCAGCGCACCGCGGACGGCTGGAGGTTCACCGAGCGCGTCTACGAGGTCAGATACGTCGACCGCAGTCCGCTGGCGGGCTCAGCGCCCCACGCAGCAGGGAGCGGCGGTTAGGCCGCCGGCTGGGAACAAGTCTCCGGGGTTCCGGTCGGCGGCCTTGGCCCGGCCGTCCTCGGCGGGACCTGCGGCACGGGGTACTGCGGTTTGCGTTGATCTCACCGAGGTGGCCCGGCTGCGGCTCGAGCCGGGCGCCGGGCAGACCATGATGGTCCTGTACGTCACGCCCAGCACGCCTGGAACGCGGGCGGCGGAGGAGTCCTGATGGCCAAGCTGATCTACTCGGCGATCGCCTCGGCGGACGGCTACATCGAAGACGCTGCGGGCAGCTTCGACTGGGCGGCGCCCGACCAAGATGTGCTCCGCTTCGTCAATGACCTCGAGCGGCCGGTTGGCACCTACCTTTACGGGCGCCGGATGTACGAGACGATGCTCTACTGGGAGACCGCCCACACGGTGCCTGGCCAGCCGCCTTTCGTCCAGGAGTTCACCGGCATCTGGCAGGCCGCCGACAAGATCGTGTTCTCGAAGACCCTCGCCTCGGTGTTGAGCGCCAGGACACGGATCGAACGCGACTTCGATGCCGCGTTGGTCCGGCAGCTGAAGTCGGCGACCGAGCGCGACATGACAGTGGGGGGCGCGGACCTGGCGGGGCAGGCCATCAAGGCCGGGCTGGTCGACGAGCTGCAGCTGTTCCTGGTTCCCGTCGTCGTCGGAGGCGGCAAGCGGGCACTGCCCAGCGGTGCCCGCTTGGATCTGGACCTGCTGGACACGCATCGGTTCGCAAACGGTGCTGTCTACCTCAGGTACGGCTCCAAGCCAGCGTGATCACTCGCGCGGTGCCATGGGCTGATAGCGCCATTGAGCACGGCATCTTGTTGATCTTCTTGTCCCCCTGCGCCGGGTTCGATTGATGGCCATCCTCTTTCACGCGTGGTCGAGTCGTATCGATCATTTCTCAGCGTTCATTAGCGACTCGCGGGTCAGGAATTCATCGCTCTATGCGGCCAGAGCTGTCGGCGAAGGGATGGAGCGCCCGCAGTGGCTGGCTCCGGGGCCCGACTGTGAGCGCGCGAGCAGCAACGAGGTGTGCGT
>DASYQM010000113.1:0-1814 GCA_036005525.1 Streptosporangiaceae bacterium | reverse complement strand
GGACCGCGTCGAACCGCATGGTCGCCCCCCGGAGATCGCCGGGCAGCCAAACCTTGGCGGAAGCCTAGGCCCGGCCGCCGGGCCTGTCAAGGCGCCGCCGACGTCCTTGTTTGGTCTCGTCAAGATTGGGCCCTTGGGTTGTAGGGTGGTCAGAGAGCTTGGCGGCGTGAGGATGACGTCTGGTCACGCGGCGTGTGAAGGGGGCAGAAGAGCGCCGAGTTTCTCGGCAGGGGTCCGGCCCTGGATTGCCAATGAGAAGCGGTCGTGGTTGTAGGTGCGCTCCCACCCACGGAGCGCGGTGGCGGCCGCGTCAAAGTCAGGGAAGGTGTGGCGGCTCCAGAACTCCTCGTGATCAATCCGGTGGCTCCGCTCGACCTTGCCGTTCTGCTGGGGTCGGCGGGGCTGGATATAGCGGTGACGGATCCCGGCCGCTTCCACCGCCATGGCAAAGGCCAGGGGAAACTCCCGGCCGTTGTCGCACTGCAGCCGGCGAATCGGGAATGGGAATGCCCGGCGCAGCTCGGCCAGGAAGGCGAAGCTGGCGGCCGGCCCCAGCCGGGGATAGAGCCGGAGCACGCGATAGCGGGTGCAGTCATCGAGGGCCGTGTACTGAAACGCCCAGCGGCCGCCCAGGCGGACGAACTTCACATCCACCTGCACGCAGTCCCCAGGGTCTGGCCGCTCGAAGAGCTTCAGCTGGCGCGGCAGCCGCTTGCGGGTCCGACGCAGCCGGGGCACACCCAGGTCCCGGAAGACTCGCTGGATCGTGCCCATGGCCAGGCGCGCCTGGTGAACCCGCTGCAGCCACAGGCGGGTCCGGGCCGCTCCGTCGCCGAGCTCCTTGCGGGCGTGCTCGATCAGCGGCACGAGCTCAGGCCGAATGCGCCCAGCTCGGCGACGGGGATACCGAGGCACGAGGCCCGGCACCCCGCCCGCCTGCCAGCGATCCCGCCAGCGCCGAACGGTCTTCGCGCTGACCCCGTAGTGGCGGCCAGCGGCCGCCATCCCATGGTCTCGCGCATACGCGAGG
Organism: Streptosporangiaceae bacterium; assembly: GCA_036005525.1. Classification (GTDB taxonomy): domain Bacteria; phylum Actinomycetota; class Actinomycetes; order Streptosporangiales; family Streptosporangiaceae; genus UBA9676. The sequence goes on along the minus strand of DASYQM010000113.1, from coordinate 784 downwards.
ACGGTGATCCGCTGCTGGACTCGCCACCGGTACCGGGGACTCACCTTGAGCGGGCTGCGCTGAGTCATCGATCCCTCCTGCGGGCAGGCTAGCAACCCACCCGGGCAGAGGGCCCAATCTTAGGTAGATAGATCAACGAGCGGTCTCTTGCGCCCCGCCTGATGGCGCCCAGCTATACTGGCTCCGAGGACCACGTGGACTTCACCCTCACCCCCGCCCAGGCTGAAATCCGCCGGCAGGTCGCCGCGCTGGCCCGCGCGTTCGGCTGGGAATACTGGCGGGAGAAGGACCGGAAAGCGGAGTACCCGATCGAGTTCGTGCAGGCCTTCGCCGACGCGGGCTGGCTCGGGCTCGCCATCCCGGAGGCGTACGGGGGCGCGGGCCTCGGCGTGACCGAGGCCGTACTGATGCTCGAGGCGATCTGCGCCTCCGGCGCCGGCCTCTCGGGCGCGTCCCCGGTCCACTTCGCGGTCTTCCCGCCCATGCCCATCATCCGGCACGGAAGCGAAGGCCTGCGCCGACGCATCCTGCCGGAGATCGCCGCCGGACGGCTCAGCCTGGCGTTCGGCGTCACGGAGCCGAACGCGGGGACGGACACGAGCCGCATCCAGACCATGGCCCGCCGCGCCGGCACCTGCTGGAGCGTGAGCGGCCGGAAGGTCTGGACCTCCAACGCGCGGCATTCCGCCAAGATGCTGCTGCTCGCGCGGACGACGCCCTACGAGGCGGTTGGCCCGAGGAAGCTCGATGGGCTCACCCTCTTCGTCGCCAACATGGACCCTTC
>DASYQM010000112.1:0-8617 GCA_036005525.1 Streptosporangiaceae bacterium | reverse complement strand
GTGTGATGCCGATAGCGTCGAGGCCCAGCCCGGCGGTCGCCGGGGTGCGGCCCACGGCGAGGATCACCTGTTCTGTCTCGATCACCAGACCGCCGTCCAGCAGTGCCCGGGCCTGCCCGCCGGCGGTAGCCTCCATGGCCTGGACCTCGGTGCCGAGCCGGATGTCGATGTTGCTGCCGCGCAGGACGGTGGCTAGTTCGGCGGCTATGCCGGCGTCCTCGCCGCTGACAAGCTGGGTGGCGGCCTCCACGAGAGTCACCGCCACGCCGAATCCGGCGTACGCCTGGGCAAGCTCGCAGCCGACAGCCCCGCCACCCAAGACCATCAGCGATGCGGGCCGGGCCTGCGCGGACAGCGCTTGGTCACTGGTCCAGGCCGCCACCTTGTCAAGGCCCTTGATCGGTGGGACCGCCGGGCGGGAGCCCGTTGCCACGACCAGGTCGTGATAGCCGACCTGGCTCCCATCAATGTCGATCACGCCTGGACCTGTGATGCGGCCGGTGCCACGGATCAGCGTCACGCCGCGCCGTTTGATGCCCCGCGCTGCATCAGTGTCGTCGCGATGCGAGGAAAGCTCATCGCGGCGTCTTACCGCGGCGCGGTAGGCGGGCTCGTCTTCGCCGAGGGCCACCGGCGCCGATGCCCCGCCAAGGTCCACGAGGTGACGGGCGTCCTCACGCGCCTGGGCAGATCTCAGCATCCCCTTGCTGGGGATGCAGGAGGCATAGGGGCACTCGCCGCCCACCCGCGATGCCTCAACCAGCGCGACCGAGCCGCCCGCGCCGGCCACGCCGCCGGCAACCCACTCACCAGCCGACCCGGCCCCCAAGACCACCACGTCGAACTTGTCCACCGGGCAGAACTACCTTCGCAGCCTTGGCTTAACCGTCCTGGAGGTTCAAAGGACCCGAGTCCCCTTATGACATTGAGCCGCGGCCGCCCGGCGCCCGGAATCCAGCGCAATCGGCATCTATCACCTGGCGTTCAGGCAGCGACCCGAGGCAGCCGCCTGCGGACCTGAGCCAGTAACCGTCAGCTCAAAGCAGCAGCAATGGAAGATGACCTCGTCAAACACGTCTGCGCAGCAGAAGAACGACAAACGATGATCACTATCGTTCCGGTAACGATGTACATGGCCTCGTTTCTCCCCTCGCGCCTGCTAACCGGGCTGGCTGATCTCAGAGCCTGGAAGAACTGGAGATGCTGCGGCTGGGCGTGGAGGGCAAGGCCGCTGGCTGGCGCACCCTGCGCGCGCTGGCCGACGCCGGCAGCCGCCTGGACCGCGACCGGCTCGATGAACTCATGGCCAGAGCGCGAGAGCAGGCGGACCTGCTCGAGGAGCTCCGGGCCGGGGCCGCGGTCCATCTCATCGAGGCGAGCCAGGCACTGCCTGATCAGCCTCGGGACGTCGCGGCACGAAGCCTGCCCCGCCGCCCGGGACGCAGATAATGCCGCAGATCTTCCGCACTGGAGCACGTAGGCAGGCCGGCTGCCGTGCCTGCCCGGAGAGGGGTCGCCCGGTGACTGGATGGAAGGGAACTACCACCCGACCGAGGATGTCCAGGCCGGCCGATGAGCGGCCGGCCTGGACATCGGGATCAGGCGAGGTCGAACCGATCGAGGTTCATGACCTTGTCCCACGCGGCCACGAAGTCACGCACGAACTTCTCCTTCGCGTCGCCGCACGCGTAGACCTCCGAGATAGCCCGGAGCTGGGAGTTCGAGCCGAAGACGAGATCGGCGGCGGTGGCGGTCCACCTGATCTCGCCGGTGGCGCGATCCCGGACCTCGTACACGTTCTCGTCCGAGGCGGATGCCTTCCACTCCAGGCCCATGTCGGTCAGGTTCACGAAGAAGTCGTTGGTCAACGTCTCGGGCCGGTCGGTGAGGACGCCGTGCTGTGACTGCCCGTAGTTGGCGTTCAGGACCCGCATGCCGCCGACCAGAACCGTCATCTCGGGAGCGGTCAGCGTCAGCAGGTTGGCCCGGTCCAGCAGCAGGGTCTCCGGCGGCAGTTTCTCCCCGGCCCGGAGGTAGTTGCGGAACCCGTCCGCGGCCGGTTCGAGCACGGCGAACGACTCCACGTCGGTTTGCTCCTGCGAGGCGTCCGTGCGACCCGGCGCGAACGGGACCGTGATGTCGTGCCCGGCCTTCTTCGCTGCTTGCTCGACGGCCGCGCACCCGCCCAGGACGATCAGGTCGGCGAGCGAGACCCTCTTCCCGCCGGGCTGCGAGCTGTTGAAGTCCTGCTGGACCTGTTCGAGGGTCTGCAGCGCCCTGGCCAGTTCGGCCGGGTTGTTGCCCTCCCAGTCCTTCTGCGGCGCGAGGCGGATCCGCGCCCCATTCGCCCCGCCGCGCTTGTCGGTGCCGCGGAAGCTCGCCGCCGACGCCCAGGCGGTGGAGACCAGCTGGGAGATGGACAGTCCCGAGGCGAGGATCTTGGCCTTGAGGGCAGCGATGTCCTCGCCGGCGATCAGGTCATGATCGACCCCCGGGACGGGGTCCTGCCACAGCTGCGGCTCCGGAACCCACGGGCCGAGATAGCGCGAAACGGGTCCCATGTCGCGGTGCAACAGCTTGTACCACGCCTTGGCGAATGCCTCCGCGAGCTGGTCAGGATTCTCATGGAAGCGCTTCGCGATCGGCCCGTAGATCGGATCCAGCTTCAGCGCGAGGTCCGTCGTCAGCATCATCGGGGCGTGCCGCTTCGACGGATCATGAGCATCGGGAACGGTGCCCTGCGCCTCGGGATTCTTCGGGGTCCACTGCTTCGCACCGGCCGGGCTCGTCGTCAGCTCCCAGTCGTAGGCGAACAGGTTGTCCAGGAACCCGTTGTCCCACCTCGTCGGCTCGTTGGTCCACGCGCCCTCCAGCCCGCTGGTGAGCGCGTCGCCGCCCTTGCCGCTGCCGAAGGTGTTCTTCCAGCCGAGGCCCTGCTGCTCGATGGGGGCAGCCTCGGGTTCCGGGCCGATGTACCGGGGATCGACCGCACCGTGGGTCTTGCCGACCGTGTGGCCGCCGATGATGAGCGCCAGCGTCTCCTCGTCATTCATCGCCATGCGGCGGAAGGTCTCCCTGATGTCCCGGGCGGCAGCCACCGGATCCGGGTTGCCGTTGGGCCCCTCCGGATTCACGTAGATCAGGCCCATCTGCACGGCGCCGAAAGGACCGGTGAGTTCCCGGTCGCCGCTGTAGCGCTCATCGCCGAGCCACGTGTCCTCAGATCCCCAGAAGATCTCCTCGGGCTCCCAGATGTCCTCTCGCCCGAAGCCGAAGCCGAACGTCTTGAACCCCATCGATTCATAGGCACAGTTGCCGGCGAAGATGATCAGATCGGCCCAGGAGATCTTCCGGCCGTACTTCTGCTTGACCGGCCACAACAGCCGGCGCGCCTTGTCCAGGCTCGCGTTGTCCGGCCAGCTGTTCAGCGGGGCGAAGCGCTGCGCGCCCTGGCCGCCGCCGCCCCGGCCATCGGCGATGCGGTACGTGCCCGCGGCATGCCAGCTCATCCGGATGAAGAGCGGCCCGTAGTGGCCGTAGTCGGCCGGCCACCAGTCCTGCGACGTCGTCATCACCTCAAAGATGTCCCGCTTCAGCGCATCGAGGTCGAGGGTGTTGAACTCTTCTGCGTAGCTGAAGTCCTCGCCCATCGGATTGGACCGGGGCGAGTGCTGCTGGAGAACCTGCAGGTTCGGCTGATTCGGCCACCAGTCCTGGTTCGTCCTGGGCCGATGCGGCGTGGGAGTCGGGGAGGGGATTACTGGGTTCTCACTTTCGCTGCCGCGCTCAGTCACGTCGGTCCTCCTCTGTCTCGCTGTTTCGTTCTGATGGCTAGTTGCTCTTGATTGCTCTCGATCCAAGGCTGTATTGCTCTGCCGGTGCCGAGCACTGCACGTCTGCGATCACCCGCCGGACGCGGCAGAAGGTGCCGCGACGCACTCGGGACATCGGCCCCAGTAGATGACCTCGGCCTCGCCGATCTCGTAGCCCGCGTCGTCGGCGGCGGTCAGGCAGGGGGTGTAGCCAACCGCGCAGTCGACATCGCCGATGGCGCCGCACGAACGGCACACGACGTGATGGTGGTTATCCCCGACCCGCGTCTCGTAGCGCGCCACGGATCCCGCCGGCTGGATGCGCCGCACCAGACCCGCGGCCGTCAGCGCTCGCAGCACGTCATAGACGGCCTGGTGGGACACCACACCGAGATCCTCACGCACGACACCGATGACCGAGTCCGTGTCGGCGTGCGGATGATCGTGCAACGCCTTCAGTACCGCCACCCGAGGACCGGTCACACGCAGCGAAGCCCCGCGCAACATGCGCTCGAAGTCCGAAGTCGTCGGCATGCCCCAAGTGTGACCCAATTTCTTGAATCAATCAAGAACAGGCATCAGCCTTCGACCTGGTGTCATGGGTTGCGCAAAGAGATCTCGTCAGACTCGCCGATGTCGCCAGCCTCGACGGCTCGCAGTCCTTGGCCGAGACGCTCGCGAGCCTGCCGCAGCAGCTTAAGCGAGTTGGTAAAGGTGCTCTGCGCAGCGGCGCGCTCCGGATCAGCCTTGTGCTCTTCGATCAGGTGAGCCTGAAGAGCCGCAGCGACTTCATCGGCCGCCATGAGCGCTTGATAAATGGCCCGTTCCCGCGCGATGTCGTCCACCATGCGGCGATTATCCCCCGCGGCCGACCCTCGCAACGAGCCCGGGCACCGAGCTATCCCAGCAGCGAGGTCCGCACATGCCGACCGACCGCCGGACCAGAGGCGATGCCCCGGGCCAGCCCGGGCAGCCATCGCGGCAGGTGTCAGCGCAGCCGAAGTGAGAATGCCCACCCATCAAGGGTGGCGGGTGGGAATTAACGGGCCGGGTGCTTGCTGGGTCGCCACCGCATCCGCAGGGCGGCCAGGAGAAGGGCGCCGAGGAATACGACAATGCCGATGAACAGTAGGTACAGCAGGCCCTTCGCAGCCACGCCCACGATACCCAGCACGATCGCCACGATCACCAGCAGCAGAAAAAGGGCAATCATCCGATCCTCCGCTCAGTCGGGCTGCTCAGCGGCGGGCCAGCCGCCGCTCACCGCTGGCGCCGGGTGGTAGGCCAGGCCGTAGTGCTTGAAGATCGCCTCTTCCTCGCCCGCCGGCAACTCGGATCTCACGATCTTGACGCCGCCTGCTGATCTTGCCGCTGCTCGGCATCGAGCCGCCCGGCTCACCGCGGGTACGCGGCACCATCCAGGCCATCCGCGGCGAACTCGGCGCTGGCGGGGCCCCTCCTTTACCGTTACCCGCCAGGCACCGACGGCCTCCCCGGCCGTAACGGCGCCTTCTTGCCGTGCTCGGTCTGGCGCGTCCAGGCACTCGCCACCACCGGCCAGGCCCAGGAGGCCGTGGAACTGTTCACCCACGCGGCGCTCATCCAAGCCGCGCTCGCGCTCCGCGATACCCAGCCACCGGCCGGTGTCAGGCAGCGGCCCGCACCGCGCCGACCGAAGGCGGCGGAGCACGTAGCAACACGAACCCCGCGTCAGACACTGACCGGGACCGGAATCAACCTGGCCCGGCGCGTGCGTCGATTCAGGCGATGAACCGCGCTATCGCGAGGTACTGGCAGGCCGCGGCGGCGCAGACACAGGCGTGGAAGACCTCGTGGTAGCCGAACACGGACGGGGACGGGTCGGGCCGGCGACGATGGTAGCAAAGCGCTCCGGCCGTGTAGAGCAGGCCACGGCGAGCATCAGGACCCCCGGCGCTAGGCCGGCATGGATCCACACCTCCGGGAGCGCAAGACCGGCTGCCCAGCCCAGCCCAACGAACGTCGCGCCGACCAGCAGCTCTGGTGCGCTCATCCAGGCCAGGTGGATACCACCGGCGGCGAGTGTCAGTGTCCACATTGCGATCAGGCTGGCCAGCCCGAAGGTGCCGCGCCCGGTAAGGAGGAAGGCGGGAGTTGCCGTGCCGGCGATGAGGAAGAAGATCATCGCATGGTCCAGGCGCTGAAGACGCCGCCTCCAGGCAGCAGTCCAGTTACCGCGGTGATACAACGCGCTGATCCCGAACAACCCCGCTCACGCTAACTGCGTAGACAGTGAGCGCGGTGATCCGCGTGGCTCCGTGCGCACGGGCCACCAGGAGCGGGCCGAGCACGAGCGACGACTCGAACCAGAGCACGTGCAGCCAGCCACGCAAGACCGGCTTGGTGTAATAAACACCGCGCCGGGCGTCGTAAAAGGCGCCCGCCGCCGGGGAGCCGATGGCCGTCACGCCGACCTCCATTTCGTGCCGAGTCTGCGGGCACACCGGAGACGTTCAGGCGGGGATGCGGATCAGAAATCCGGCGATCGGGGATGTCTCCGAGACCTATCACGATGACTGGCCAGTCGCAAGGCAGAACTGCAGGCCAGGCCGGCGGTGCTGAGGCGGTCAGCGCCTGAACGCGTCCTTGATCTTCGCCCGGCCAGTTTGAGGTTGCCCTTGACCTGGTCACGGCGCCCCCTGGCCCACGGGCGGCGGCTGCCGGTGACACCGCCAGCGGCCTTGCGGGCACCGCCTTACCGCTTCGGCCTTGTGCGCGATCTTCCTGACAATGCTCACTGGGCTGCCTTTCGCGGGTCATTCTGCGCGGCGGACGCGTCGGCGGGATATCCCCGGTGGGAACATCTGCAGCGGGCTGCGCGGTGAGCTTTCCTGCGGGAGGGGCGGCGGCTTGCCAGGCTGTTACCAGCTCGCTGGTACTCGATGATCAGTCCGCCGGGGCGGGCCGTGCCTGGTCCACTCGCGTGCAAGATCAGTGGCGGGGGCTGTCTGCGGGTGGTCATTGCAGCCGGGGTTCGGCATGGGTGTCCGCCCGTTATGCGCGCGTTTTCGCAGCCTTGCCGGGTCAGCGCTGGCCGGGGCGCGGTGGATGAGCGCGGGTGCGTGCCGCCATATCAGCCAGGCGGCCGCGCCGAGTGGGATGGGCGGCAGGTAGGTGAGGGCCCGGTACAACAGGACCGCGGCGGTCACCTGTGCGCTGGCCCGGGGGCCCGCGCTTGCCGCCAGGATGCCCACTAGGCCGAGCTCGGTGATCCCGAGACCGCCAGGGGTGATGGGCAGGGCGGTCAGCAGCCGGACGAACGCGAACGCCGCCAGCGAGGTCTGCCACGGCACCTGCGCCTGGGATAGGCCGGTGCCGCGCATGCACGCCAGCAGCACCAGCCACAAGATGAGGTGGCTGGCCGCCGTGGCGACGGTGATCCGCCAGCCGCGCGCGGCCAGCAGCCCCGCCGCACGGTCACGGAAGTCGGCCAGTGACGTGGCGATCCTGGATGGCGCCTGTCGGCGTGCCAGTCGGCAGGCGCGGGCGGCTGTGTACTGCAGCATCTGGCCCGCTCGAAGCGCGAAGGACTCGCTGCGCAACAGCAGGCCGAGCCCGGCCGCCAGGGCGGCGAGCAGGGCCAGGCCCACGGCGGCAGCGGCGATCAGGATGGCATCGGGCCGGGTGGCCGTCACCAGGACCAGCAGCGCGAGGACCGGCAGGCCCAGGCGGGCGAAGATGTTCCAGATGCCCGACACCAGGGTGTACAGCACGTAGTCAGCGGTGCTGACACCCCAGCTGGACATGATCGCCCAGCTGACCCCCATGCCGAGGGCGCCGCCGGCGGGCAACGTGTTGGCCACGGCGCTGGAGCCGAGATTAACCACCGCGGCCTCACGCAGCCGTAGCGACGGCAGCACCGCGCAGATCAGGAACCAGTACGAGGCCAAGCTGGCGGCGGCCGCGACGCCGACAAGCACGGCGTAGAACCAGGTCATCGCCTGCAGGCTGGCCCACACGCTACGGTAGGACGCGAAATGCGGGAGCGCGAACCCGAAGGCGGCCGCGACCACGGCGGCCGATACCGCGGCGCGGAGAACCTTCCGGCCGCGCCGCGGCCGGGGCCTGGCAGTCACCGGCTGCCGCTGGCGGCGGACACCGCGCCGCGGGCCAGCTCCCGCAGCGGCGGGCCACTCCGGTCGTGCCCCGGTGGCGGCTGGTGTTTCAGCGCTTGTCCACATCGGGTGGTCCTGCCTGTGGTGAGCGGTGACATGGTGGCGGGCCGGGTTTGCCGGCCGCCCTGGTCAGCGTCCTGCCGGCTGGAGGACGCGCTGTGGCTGGGCGTGGTTGCCCGGTGTGCGGCGGTGCGCGCCGAGGCGGGCGGTGCCGAACACGTGGGACAGCGAGTTGACGGGCCAGATGACGTGTTGCAGCATGGCGACGCGCCTACCGGCTGTGTAAGTGACGTGGCCTGGCGATGAGCCGCAAGAGCGGCTCGCGGAACGGCAGGTGATGCAAGGCACCGCAATGGTGCCTGCATTCGGCGCGGTCAGGGGGGTTGCCCGGTCAGCGGCACCCGGGCATGGTGGTGCTGGCCCGGAAACGCCCGGGGCAGGGCGTCTTGCGGCATCGGCAAACGACAAACCGGCAGGGGCTGCGCTGTGCGGTGGAAAGGGCCCTGGCATTTCTCAGCGGTGGGCGAACCGGCCGCCGGACCGGCTGGTGACCAGGTGGTAGGCGAGCAGCAGGACGGCCGCTCCGGCGATGGCGGTGAGCCAGGTGGACAGGTTGAAGAACCCCTGCAGGCTGTGGATGTGGAACAGCTT
>DASYQM010000111.1:0-2678 GCA_036005525.1 Streptosporangiaceae bacterium | reverse complement strand
GCTTGCCGCCCCTCGCGGGCACCACGAAGGTCCGGATCCTCAGCCCCGCGGCCCGGCATGTCCGTCTCATCGCGGCACGCCACTTATCCGCCGCGTCGGTGTCCCTGAAGTCCTCTGCGACCAGCCCGTCCCGGCGCAGCGGCTCTGCGCGTGCGCTCAGATGAGAAGGATCAAGGCTCATATCGGGCTGTTACGCGTCGTCCGTTGTGAGCGCCCCACGTCACTCACGGCGGACGCCGGCCGCTGGCATGCACGGCCGATGGGCCTCCACGCTACGCTCATGCTGGCGCCGGGATGCTTACCGTGGCGGCCGCAGTCGGAGCCGACGACTTTCCCGGATGCCGTCACGGACAGTGGCGGCGCGGGCCACCGGCGGCGCGCATGGAACCGCCGTTATGGGCGGGCCACCGGTTCGAAGCCGATCACGAAGCAGATGCCCAGAGTTGGGTGTTCTGGGCGGGCGCGAGCTGGTGGCCAGCAGGGGTGGTTGGCCTGGTCCCTGGCGGGCGCGCTGGATCTGTGCGGGCGATTTCGGGCCGGCGTGACCTGCCAGCGATGATGCTGGTTTCCGGCTGGTGCCGGCCTGTGTTTCACCTGGGCCGCGGCGCTGACACGATGCCCAGGCCCGGCCCCTGGGCTGGGATAACGCGAAAGGAGGGATGGGGTGGGTTGCCAGCGCCGACGGGCTTGCCGCGGCGGGATCGCCGACCGCGAGGAAGCCGCCTTCAGCGGGCGGGGCCTGAGGTCTTGTTCGCCGCGGCCAGCCGTGGCCCGTTCACCGGCCCGTCACCCGTGCCTGCCTGGGCCGGCGTTAGTGTTGACTAGCCGGGGTCTCAGGGTGTAGGAGTCGCACTGGCGCGGGTGTCCCGGCGAGGTGGGCCTGCACGCCGGCGCCTCTGGGGAGGACGAGCGCGGCCGGGGGTGGATTTCACGAGCTGACTTCGCGGGCGCACCAGGCACGGTGTCAGCCGCTGGGTGCCCCGCGTTATGTGGCAGGGAGGGCTGGAAGATGAAGATGAAGATCATGGCATTGGCGCCGGCGGTGCTGGCAGCGGCCGTTGTCCTGGTTGCCTCGCCCGCGTGGGCGGCGGGCGGCAACACCGGTTTCGGCTTCAACGCGGCCGGCATCAGCGGCTTCCCCACCGGTGCCGCCTTCCTCACCGGCGGCGGCGCGTTCAACCCGGGGACCGGCTTCGTCAAGTCCGCGGGCGGCTTCCGGTGCACCAGCGACGTCCGCCAGGGCCCGCTGACCGGGTGCCTGGCCGGCCAGGGCGTCCGCTGGGACACCGCCGCCCTGCTGGCGAGCACGACCTTCAAGTGCACCGGGGCGGCGGCCGAGCCGCTGAAGACCGCGGTCACCGACCGGGACACGGTGGTGCTCCAGGCGGACTTCTACCGCGCCGGTGACGGTAACGACGAGTCCTTCACCGCGCAGATGATCGTCTCCGTCGGCGACATCGCACCCGACATCGCCGGCATCCAGAACGTGTGGATCCAGGGCGTCGGTTGTGCCCCGGCGATCGCGAACTTCAGCTCCTGACCGGCGGCCCGCACGCAGGAGATCAGCAAACGGCCGGGCCGTCCGGGCATCTGGCCAGCCGCCGTTCCTTGCTCAAAGGGGCCGCGGCCCGGGCGGGGACGGCCGCCGCCGGACCGTGACCGAGCCTGCCCGTCGAACAGGTCAAGCAGCGCGCCGGGGACCTCCCCGGGCCGCGCCCGGCCCCGGCGGTGCCCGGGCGCCACGGGCACCGCGGCGAAACGCCCGGGCCCGGACCAGACATCGGGAGGTAAGCGCATGAGGAGTTTCACCGGTTTCAGCCGCCTGCTGCTGGCGGGGATCGCCGCTGCCGCGGCGGCCTTGTCGGTGACGGCCGTGGCCCAGGCCGGGCCACGGCCGCCGACGGTCCCGTACAAGATCCAGGTTCCGGCCGGCAACAAGGTGTTCCTGGTCGGCCACGCGGTCAGCGTCCAGATCTACTCCTGCAACGCCACCGCGGGCGGCTTCGCCTGGGTTTTCGTCGCGCCCCGGGCGAATCTGTACAACGACCACGGCAAGCTCATCATCACCCACTTCGCCGGGCCAACCTGGCAGGCCAAAGACGGCAGCAAGGTCGTGGGCCAGGCCGAGGCCATGGTCACCGTCGATCGCACCGCGATTCCCTGGGTGCGGCTGGCCGCCGCCTCGACCGCCGCCGGCCCCGACGGCGACCGGCTGGTGGACACCACCTACGTCCAGCGGATCGCCACCACCGGCGGCCTCGCCCCACCCGCCGCCGACTGCACCGCGGCAACGGCAGGCACCGTCGCCGAGGTCCCCTACACCGCCGACTACTACTTCTGGAAGCACACCGGCGCCTGACCAACGCCCGTGCCCGCCAGGGCTGGCCGGGTGCGCCAGCCGCAACCCACCGCGATGGGCAGAACCACGCGCCCGCGGTCGTTCACCTACCGCGGACCCCGCGGTGGCGATGACGGCGAGAGCATTGGGTCCGGGATTCTGAACACAAGAGTCATGTTTTCAAGTCGCAGGCTTGAGCCGTGCTCGGGTGATGTAGTCATCAACGTGGTGGTCGATCACGGCCAGTGCCTGGCGTAGCGCGGGCGGGGCTTGCTGCTGGTCGGCGGCGGCCAGTGGTCTGAGCAGGCGGTTGTAGAGCTTGGTGTAGAAGATCGCGATG
>DASYQM010000110.1:0-3760 GCA_036005525.1 Streptosporangiaceae bacterium | reverse complement strand
CCGCGGCGTCGGAACGCTCCCACGCGGACATGTACAGGTCGAGGAGCTCTCGCGCCCGGAGCGACGTCGGCTCCACCACGTCGTCGCGCGACGGCGCCACCTCGTCCAGCCGGGCGCGGGCTCGCTGCAGCGTGCTCTTCACCGCCGCGACCGTGGTGGCCAGCATCTCGGCGACCTCGGCCGCCGAGAACCCCAGCACCTCGCGCAGGAGCAGCACGGCCCGCTGCTTGGCCGGTAGGTACTGCAGGCCCGCGATGAACGCCAGGCGGACGCCCTCCCGTGCGGTGACGACCGCCGCCGGATCCGCCTCGACCGACGATGTCGGGATCGGCTGGAGCCACGTCTCCGGGCCCGCCACGTCCGGGGCGGCGGCCGGGTCGTCGCTCGGTGCGCCGAGGCCGGACGGGAGCGCCCGGCGGTTCCGGCCGTCGAGCGCCGTCAGGCAGGCGTTGGTGGCGATGCGGTACAGCCACACCCGTACCGACGAACGGCCCTCGAACCCGTCCCAGCCCCGCCAGGCGCGCAGCGAGGTCTCCTGGACGGCGTCCTCGGCCTCGTCCCACGAACCCAGCATCCGGTAGCTGTGCGCCAGCAGGCCCCGCCGCTCCCGCTCGAGATGCGCCTCTAGAGGCCCAGCTTCGGTCGCACCCATGCGGCGAACCTCCGGATCGCGTCGTCGGCCTCGGGCGTACGCCCAGCGGCCATCTGGAACGTGTGCAGTTGACCCTCGAACACATCGAGGCGTACCTCGACACTGGCCGCGCGGGCAAGCTCGGCCAGCCGGCGGCTGTCGTCCAGCCCTGCCTCGTCAGCGCCGACCTGCAGGTACATGGGCGGCAGGCCGGTCAGATCGGCGTACAGCGCGTTGACCAGCGGGTCCTTCGGGCTCGCGCCGTCAGCCAAGTACACGTCTACCAGGCCCTGCACCCTTTCGCGGGTGAAGAACACATCGGTCGCGGCGTTGCTGTCGTACGTGCTCGCGGTCGTCTCCATATCGACCCACGCCGACATCAGCAGCAGCGCAGCCGGATCGGGCAGGTCCAGGTCCCGGATCCGCAGCGCCGCCTCGACGCACAGACCGCCACCCGACGAGTCGCCCGCCAGCGCGGCGGTCAAACCCTGACCCACGACCCACCGGTACGCCGTTACGGCGTCCTCGATCTGCGCCGGGTACGGGAACTGCGGCGCGAGCCGGTAGTGCACGAGCAGCGCCCGCACGCCCGCCGCCTTCGCGAGGTGCCCGATCATCTTGCGGTGCGTGTAGAGCGACCCGCCGATGAACCCACCCCCGTGGTACGCCACGATCACCCGGTCCCGCGCCGCCCCATGCGGCTCGATCCACATCGCGGCCACGCCACCCGCGTCCACTTCGAGGTAGTCGACTCCGCCCGGCTCGATCGTGACGTCGCCCCACGAGTCGTCGCCGCCGCCGTCGCCCCGCGCCCATCGCGCGTACATCTCCTTGATGACATCCATGCCAGTACTGACCGCGGGACGCGGGAAAAGGAATCGCGAAGCCTCGAGATCACGTCCAACCGGCCGCCGTCAGGGCCGCGCGGAGCTGCCCGGCGACCGCCGACGGGTCGGCGCGGATAAGCCAGGCCGGGAAGCGCAGCACCCGATCGCCGGCGATCCAGACTTGGTTCTGGCGGATCATGTCGGCGGCCCAGTGCCGGGCGTCCATGTGGTGGGCGCCGTCGACCTCGGCGTGCAGGCGCCACTGTTTCCAGTACGCGTCGAGGAAGCGGTTGCGCCCATCGGCGTCCTTGCGGCGTTCCTGCTGATCAGGCCGGGGTAGCCGGAACCGGCGGCACAACGCCATGAAGTCGATCTCTGACAGGGCGTGCGCTCCGCCCTCGATGTCGGCCACTGTCGTACGGATCAGCCGGCGGCGCCGCACCCTCGGCATGGCCGCGAGCACCTCGGCAACATCGACGGGGAGGACTCGGCGCTGCTGGCATGCGGCGGTGAGCACGAGGCGCGCCTCATCCGAGGTACGAGCCCACGCCGCCCCATCGACCACGGAGCGCGCGATACTGGTCCGTGGCGGCAGCCCGACCTGGTGATGCTCCGGCGGCAGGTACGTCGATCGGTATACCCGCACACCGGCCATGTCCGGCGGCAGATGGGGAAGTCGACCGCTGGGCCTGCGTGCCGCCGGCACCAGCACCTGCAGCGGCTCAGCCCGCAGACCCCGGACGCCGCATGCTGCCGCCGCGGTCGCGCCGGCCAGAAGAGCTCCCGGCCCCGCGGCCAGGACGGCAACCCAGAGCTGCTGGTCACGAGTCAGTGCGCCGTTGTTCGTCAGCACGATCCCGCGGCAGAGGCGGCGCCAGACGCCCCGCCGGACCAACCCGCGGACGACGCCGCGTCCGAGCAGGTCCGCGGCCTGCGTGGCAGTGAGTATTCCGCTCTGTTCGAAGCTGACCCACTCAAGGTCGCTGGCACCCGTCCCCGGTACAAACACCCGCAGACCTTGCCCCACCCGGCCGTCTTCTCGCTCACCCCCTGTGGACAACGTGATTCTTGGCAACTTACGGCCCGTTCTTGACCCCAACTCGCCAAGATCGTGAGTGACTCGCGCCCCGCCGCGCCGCCCGCGCCCCACCGCCCGCGCCCCACCGCCACGCCGCCCCACCGCCACGCCGCCGCGCCGCCACGAATCTTGGCAAGTTACGGCCGGGAACTGGCCGCAACCATCCAAGATCGCGAATGGGGCGTACGCGCAAACGGTGGGGCCTCCGCGCAAAGCCGAAGCAGTGCAAAATGGGCAAAGCTTGGACAGAGCGGCGGTACACGAGAACGGTCGCGGGCGGCCGCAGCGCGGTCGGCGGCACGCCGGGTGGGGTGAGCGTGATGGGGGGCACGTGTGGGATAGGCCCGATCCGTTGCGAGCGGCACCGCTCGTCACGGAGGGTGGAACGGAAGGCGCTAAAGACGAGTGGAAGGCGGGCCATGCCCCTGAGACCCGGAGCCCGGGCCTGGGCGGTGTGGGCCGTGGGGCTGTCCGCGTACGTGGTGGGCGTCCTGCACCGCACGTCATTGGGGGTGGCCGGCCTCGACGCGCAGGATCGGTTCGGGGTCGGTGCCGGTGCGCTCGCCTCGTTCGCCGTGCTGCAGTTGCTGGTCTACGCGGGCCTGCAGATCCCGGTCGGCTTGCTGCTCGACCGGTTCGGGTCACTGCGGCTCGTCGTCAGCGGCGCGCTGGTCATGGCGTCCGGGCAAGTGTTGATGGCGTTCTCGGACCACATCGCGGGAGGCGTGATCGCCCGGATCCTGGTCGGAGCCGGCGACGCCATGACGTTCATCAGCGTGCTGCGTCTGGTGCCGCAGTGGTTCCCGCCGCGGCGGGTGCCGGTAGTCACCCAGCTCACCGGCATCACCGGGCAGCTCGGGCAGGTGCTCAGCGCCGTACCGCTGGCGGCTCTGCTGGCAGGTCCGGGATGGACGCCCGCGTTCGTCTCGGCGGCCGGTGCCGGGGTCTTCGTGGCGATCGTGGCGCTGGTCGCGTTGCGGGACACGCCGCAGCAACGGGTCAACTCGGGGCCGGCGATCACGTTCCGGCGGCTGGCCCGGGACCTGAGCGGCGCGTGGCGGCATCCGGGCACGCGGCTCGGGGTGTGGTCGCATTTCACGACGCAGTTCACCGGCACGGTGTTCGCGTTGATGTGGGGCTTCCCGTTCCTGATCGCGGGCGAAGGGCTGCCGCGGGAGACGGCGAGCGCGCTGCTCACGGTCTTTGTGCTGGTCGGCATGGCGG
>DASYQM010000109.1:0-7403 GCA_036005525.1 Streptosporangiaceae bacterium | reverse complement strand
GCCGGAGGAGACCTCGATCGGGGCGGTGCCGTTGTAGGCGGCGAACCGGTCCCTGTCACTGAACCTGGCCGCGTCGCCCACGGCGCCGAGGATGGCGGCGGCGATGACCGGGCCGACGCCGAAAATCTGCGTGAGCGTGGTGCCCGACGCGGCGACCGCCGCGGCGAGCTTGGCGCGGGTGCCGCGCCGCTGAGCGTCCAGGCGGCGCAGGTCGGCGAGGAACTCGGCGGCGATCTCGCAGCGGGCGGCGGCGGCCGGGGAGGACGGGGTGATGGCCTGCAGCAGGCCGGCGGCCTGGCCCGCGGTGATCTCCTTGCCGAAGCCGCCGGGGACCAGGTCGGCCAGCACGGCGTGGAGCCGGCAGGCGACCTGGGTGCGGGCCCGGCCCAGGTCCCGGTAGCGCTTGGACCATACCTTCAGCACCGCCGTGTGATCCTCGGCAGCCACCAGGCGGGCGGCCGGAGAGCGCAGCGCGGCGACCGCGACCGACCGGGCGTCGTTGGCGTCGTTCTTGCTGGTGTTCCCGGACGCCAGCAACCGCACTCGGGCGGCCACCTTGGGCTGCACGTCCACCACCCGCTCCCCGGCGGCGACCAGCTGCTGGGCCAGCAGACAGCCCAGCCCGGTGGCACCCTCCACCGCCCACGTCCGCTCCGCCCAGCCCGCCGCCCAGGCCACCAGCTGCCCTGCCTGCGACACCGAGGCGGGTATCCGCACCTGGCCGAGCGGTTCTTCATCCGGGCCGATCGCCGCTGCGGTGTGCGACGCCTTGTGCGGGTCAACTCCGATCATCACTGCTGCCATCTGTGGCTCCTCACCACCGTCACTGGAAAAGAAGGACCCGCGGCGGGCATGCCTGATTCCGGATCTGAGGCGTTCACTCCTCTTACGAGCCACACCACGGCAAGGCCCCGGAAGGCTGGCGCATCGTTCGAAAGCCAGACCATGCAGCGGCCGGCAGCGGATATGAGGGCCAAGCCCACCGGGGCCTCTCAACGCTACGGCCCGGCTCACTTCCATCCCGGCCAGACCCGCAACGCCTACCGGAAACACAATCAGGCGGATACTTGCGCGCCCGCCGCGGACCAACCCCAATCACTGAGCGTGTCCGTATCCGGCAGTAAGAGCTGAGTCAGCCGGCGGCGAGGCAGCCATCCCGCCGGGCGAAGATGGCCGTGCGTCCCGCAGCGGAAACCCCGCCTCGGGATGGGTTGCCTGTCGGCCCGGCTGCCTGTGCTGTCAGACGGTCCAGAGCGCCTGGGTTGGTGACAGGCGGGCGGCGCGGATGGCGGGCAGCAGCCCGGCCAGGGCGCCGATGATGACGGTCGCGGCCAGGCCGCCGGCCCAGGCCTGGGGCGGGATGACCACGGCCTCGCCGTGGCCGCGGGCGTAGGCGGCGACAGCGGCCGCGCCGATGGCGACTCCGGCGGCGCCGCCGGCCAGGGACAGCAGGATGGCCTCGGCCAGGAACTGGGCGCAGATCTGGCCGCGGGTGGCGCCCAGCGCCCGGCGCAGCCCGATTTCCTGGCGGCGTTCCAGCGCCGAGATGACCATGATGTTGGCCACTCCGATCGCGCCGACCAGCAGCGCGACCGCGCCCAGTCCGAGGAACAGGGTGTCGAGCGCGCCCTTGGCGTCGGCCTGGGCGGTGAGCGCGTCCGAGGGCCGGGAGACGTTGACCTGGCTGGGGTTTTCCGGGTTGGCCTGCGCGCCGAGCAGGCTATCGACGCGGGTGACCGCGGCCTGGGTGCCGACGGTGCGGACGTAGATCTTGGAGGGGTGCCCATCGAAGTTCAGGTAC
The DNA here is from genome assembly GCA_036005525.1 of Streptosporangiaceae bacterium. Taxonomy (GTDB): domain Bacteria; phylum Actinomycetota; class Actinomycetes; order Streptosporangiales; family Streptosporangiaceae; genus UBA9676. The sequence continues at coordinate 5,602 of DASYQM010000109.1, read as the reverse complement.
TTCTCCGCGGCCGGGAAACCGACCAGGACCGCCGAGTCGAGCCCCGAGTCGTAGGTGGCCGGGTTGAGAATGCCGGTCACGTAGAACCATTGGCCCCCGGCCCAGATCCGCATCCCGGGCCGGACCCGGTCGATGCCCATTAGCTGCGCCGTGACGGCGCCGAGCACCGCGACCGGCTCGCGGGCGGTGGCGCCGTTGAGGAAGCGGCCCTGCGCGAGGCTGGTACCTGCGACCGCGGGCAGGCCGAGGGTTGCCGCGTCCACGCTGAGGCCGTTGGTTTCGATTGTCGGGATGTAGGGCGTCTTGTAGGCGCTGACGCCGCCGACCAAGCCGATGTCCTGTACCGCGGTGACCCCGGACAGCCGGGTGATCATGCCCGGCGCCGCCACGGGCAGCTTGGCGGTGGCGCCGGAGAAGGTCTGCCCATTGGTGACGGTCAGCAGGTTGGTGCCCAGGCGGGCGATCTCGTTCAGCAGCGCGGCCTGAGAGGAAGCGGCCAGGCCTAGGACGGCGACGATCGCCGCGACGCCGATCGCGATGCCCAGCGCCGACAGCCCGGCGCGCAGCTTGCGGGTCCGCAGCCCGATGCTGGCGAGGACGGCCAGGTCACCGGGGCGCAGCCGGGCCGCGGCCGGAGTGGTGGGCCGCCCGGAGATGGCGGTCATGACGGTCCTTCCTGCACGGGCCAGGAGCGGGCGGGCCGCCCGCCGCCAGCCCCGCCGGCGGCGGCCGCGTGGCCGGGGAGAGGGACGGGACTGGTGTCGGCGATGATGTGCCCGTCGAGCATCTCGATGTGCCGCCGCGCCCGGGCGGCGACCACGTGGTCGTGGGTGATGATGATGACCGTCGTCCCTTCCTGGTTGAGTTCTTCCAGCAGGGCCAGGATTGAGGCCCCGGTGGCCGAGTCCAGGTTCCCGGTCGGCTCATCGGCCAGCAGCACCGGCGGACGGCCGGCGATCGCCCGGGCGATCGCGACCCGCTGCCGCTCACCCCCCGACAGCTGGGTCGGCCGGGCCCCGGCCCGGTGCCCTAGCCCGACGACCGCCAAGGCGTAAGCTGCCAGCCGCCGCCGCTCGGCGCGGTAGATCCCGGCATACAACAGCCCGTCGGCCACGTTGCCCAGCGCGCTCTGGTGCTCGGCGAGGAAGAACTGCTGGAACACGAACCCGATCCGGGACGCCCGCAGCGCCGCCAACTCCCGGTCCCGCATCCGGGCCACGTCAATCCCGGTGACGCGCACCGTCCCGGCAGTCGGCTTGTCCAGGGTGCCCATCAGGTGCAGCAGCGTGGACTTGCCCGACCCCGACGGGCCGGCCACCGCCACCAGCTCCCCGGCGGCCACCGCCAGGCTCGCCTGATCCAGCGCCCGCACCGGCGGCGACCCCGGGTACACCTTCGACACCCCGTCCAGCTCCAGCACCGGCACCCCGCCCCCGCCCGCGTCCCCGCGGGCCAGGGCTGCCCCCGCGGTGGTCACGACGGCGCCACCACAACACGCTGTCCGGGGGTTAGCGCCCCGGTCACCTGCACAAGCCCGGAGGCGTCATCGAAGATCCCGGGCGTCACCGGCACCCAGCGCCGCGCGTTCCCCGGGCCAGCGACCTCCACGACGTACCCCCCCGTCGACTGGGCCACCAGCGCCGTCACCGGCACCACAAGCGTGCCACGCGCGGTGGCGGTGGTGATGTTCACTGTCACCGGCGCCTGGTCCAAGGTTCCTGCCGCCTGCGGATCGGTCAGCTTCACCTGCACCGGGATCGTCGTGGCCGGGCTTCCCCCCGACCCGGACGTGGTCGCCACCTTGCCCACCGAGGACACCGTGCCCGGCGTCGTCGTCCCGTCGGGCAGCGCGACGGTCACCTTATCCCCGGCCTTCATCTCGCTTTGCTGGGAGACATCCAGCGGGACCGTCACGACGTGCCGGTCCGACGTCGCCGCCAGCACCGGGCCGTTCGCCGGACCGCCCAGGCTCCCAGTCACCTGGCTGACCCGCAGCGCCTGCGGCTCGAACACCACCTGCCCCAACGGCAGCGACCCCGACGGGGAGGAGACCCCCAGCGCCGACTGCAGCTTTTCCACCCCGGCCGCCGTCTCCCAGGAGAAGTAATCCCAGCCCAGCGCGGAGATGTCCACGCTATCCGCGTCCCCGAGAGCCACCAGGTCATGGTTCAGCTGCGACACATCCGCGCCGGTCACCCCCTCGTCCAGGGGCCGCCAGTCCGGAACGCTGCCGTACAGCAGCACCACCGGGGATCCGTTATCGGTCTTGTACAGCGCATGCCCCTGCCGGATCACCTGCCCGGCCAGCGGCAGCCAGGTCAGCTTCCCGCCGCCCTGCCCCCGCACCGAGTAAGACCCGGCATATCCCAGCGTCGCGGTCACCGGCGTGGTTGCCGCGATATCCTGCCGGGTCACCACCGCCGTCGCCGGCGGCGCCGCCGCCCGCTGCCCAGCCCCGGACGAGGCGGCCGGGCAGAACGCCCCGACCCGCCACGCCGACACCACCCCCGCCGCCACCACGGCCACGATGCCCAGGGCTGCCCAGCGGCGACGGCCGCGCGATCCCCTTACCTCCCCGGCCGCCAGGACCTCCGCCTGCTGCCCGGCCTCCCGGCCGCGCGAAACCGTCTTACTCACTATCCATCTCCGTCCCTTCCGTTTCCGCTATGGGGACCCGTAGGGCAGGTGCAGCGGGAGAACTTCAACTGTTTGGCGGCTCCCCGTAACCGTGGCACCCTCCATCTTCGCCAATACCATTACACAGTTGAATTGTGGTTGGGCCCGTAGTGGATTGGACCAGCAGGTGCGTGCATGCGTCGGCCGTATTACTGATTCGCGGCGAATCCGGGTTAATACCGGGTATGTTGAAAACAGGCTGCCCATTGCTATCAGTACTGGGGTCGGGCCAGTTCGGCACCCCGTGGGAGCGCATGCACCGGGCAAAATTCACCATATCGGTCATAATCTGCGGAACCTGGGCCTGGGCCGGCTGGAGCAGGTGTGCGCAGGCTCTCTGGGCCACCTGGAACTGGGAATTGCTAACCCCGACTTGCTGCGGGGTGACCTTAGGCACCCCTCCCCTGCGGGTGGGATCGGGGAAGGCCGGCACACCGTGCGAACGCATGCAGTGGGAGAAGGCGACCGTCTTGGAGTTCCCTGCCTGGGAGCTGACTGGCCCTCCCGCATTCGATGAGCCGCCGGAACCGGTGGATGACGGGCCGCCGCCGCATGCCGCCGCCAGCAAGACCAGGACGGCCGTGGCGATGATGGCGGCCGCGGTTCGCGCTACGGGCGGCCGTACCCGCCGTAGTCGGCGCATGACACGGGTGCTGTCGTTCATCATGCCTTCCTCAGGGCTGGATGATCGTGCTGGCCACCAGCGGCGGCGTCCGGCCGGAACGGCGCGCTGCCTGGGGGCGGTGCCCTTCGCCGAGACCGGGTGAGGCGCCGCGGGCCATCGCCCCTCGGGGATCGCGGCATTGGGTTGGCTCCATGCTGCAATTCATACGCCCGGGCGGGTGACATCAGCGCTACATGCGATGTTGCACGGATGTCATCCCGGCCGGCGCATGATGGTCAGATGCGGGTGCTGGTTGCCGAGGACCATGCGACGCTGGCCCGGCGGATCGCTCAAGGGCTGAGTCAGGCCGGGATGGCCGTAGACGCCGTGCATGACGGCGCGGCGGCGCTGGACGCCGCCGCACAGGCCGACTATGACGTGATCGTGCTCGACCGCGACCTGCCGGTCGTGCACGGTGACCGAGTGTGCCGCACCCTGGCCGGCTGCGGCCCGCGGATCCTTATGCTCACCGCCGCCGCCGGCGTCGATGACCGGGTCGACGGGCTGGAACTGGGCGCAGATGACTACCTGCCCAAGCCGTTCGCGTTCGCCGAGCTCGTCGCCCGGGTGCGGGCGCTGTCGCGCCGCGCGCCATCGGTGCCGCCGGTGCTGCGCCGCGGGGACCTGGCCGTGGACCTTGCCCGGCACCGCGCCAGCCGCGGCGGCCCGCTGTCCTTGACCCGTAAGGAGTTCGGGCTCCTGGAGATGCTGCTGGCCGCCGACGGAGCAGTGGTCAGCGCGGAAGACCTGCTCGAGCACTTGTGGGACGCCCATGCCGACCCCTTCAGCAACATCGTCTCGGTGACGATGGCCCGGCTGCGGCGCAAACTCGGCGACCCGCCGCTGATCGAAACGGTGGTGGGCAAGGGGTACCGGATGTGAGCCGCCCGCGGCTGACCGTCCGGGCACGGCTGACCCTGCTGTATACCGGCCTGTTCGCCGTGTGCGGGGCGATCGTCGTGGCGGTCAGCTACACCCTGGTGGCGCGGCTGCGGGCGCAGGACCAGGGGAATGGCCAGCAGCCTTCTGCCAGTGATCTGGCCAGGTTCGCGGCGCGGTGCCGGTCCGAGGAACTGAGCGCCCATCCCGACCCGCGCGTCCTTGTCAAGTGCGCCGCGTACTTCCAGCAGCAGGGCGCGCAGGGCCAGCGTGACTTCACCCTGTCGCACCTGCTGCAGTACTCGCTGATCACGGTAGCGGCGGTCATCGCCCTCGCCGCGGTCCTTGGCTGGATCTTCTCCGGGCGGGCGCTGCGCCCGGTGCATCAGATCACGACGGCCGCCCGCGCCGCGTCCGAACACAACCTGTCCGCGCGGGTCGCGCCGACAGGTCCCCGCGACGAACTCCGCGAACTGGCCGAGACGTTCGACGAGATGCTCGGCCGGCTCCAGGCCGCGTTCGAGGGCCAGCAGCGATTCATCGCCAACGCCTCCCACGAACTGCGCACCCCCCTCGCCGTCATGCGCGCCACCGTCGACGTCGTGCTGGGCAACCCCGACAGCACGCCCGGCGACCTGCGCGCCATGGCCGCCGACATCCGCGCCGCGGTCGATCACGCCGAGCACCTCATCGGGGCGCTGCTCATCCTCGCGCGCAACGAGCGCGGGCTCACCGTCCGCGAGGAGACCGACCTGGCCACGGCCGCAGAAGACATCCTCGACACCGCCGACTTGGGCGGCCGGCGGGTGCACGCCACGCTGGAGCCCGCCGTCATCTCCGGCGATCCGGTGCTGGCCGAACGCCTCATCGCGAACCTGGTCGACAACGCGGCCCGATACAACCACGTCGGCGGCGACATCTGGATCAGCACCCGCACCATGGCGGGCAGCACCCAGCTGACCGTGGCCAACACCGGCCCGGTCATCAGCGAGGCGGACGCCGACCGCATCTTCCAGCCATTCCAGCGGCTCAGCGACCGCACCTCCCATGACGGCTTCGGGCTCGGCCTGGCCATCGTCGCGTCCATCGCCGCGATCCACGGCGGCACCGCCACCGCCCGCCCCCGCGATCACGGCGGCCTGACCGTCACGGTCACGATCCCCTCGGCCGGCGCCCCGGCCCAGGGCACCGGCATTCAGGCAGCCGAACGACCAGGTGTTCCACGCCCAGGCTGACGCTTACCCGTTCACGGCCGCTGCCTGTTCTGCGACCGTAAAGGCTGAATCGAAAATAGGTGCCCGGCTGGGCGCGCGGCAGCGCCCCGGCGGAGCGCAGCGGAGCTGGGTCAGGGTGGAGTGGCTGGTCAGGCGGCCTCCTGGAGGA
>DASYQM010000108.1:0-27277 GCA_036005525.1 Streptosporangiaceae bacterium | reverse complement strand
ACTTGCGCTGCGGCGAGGTCATGCTGGCTGGTAGCGGAGCGGCGGTCCGTCCTTTGCAGCATGTCCCGGGCTTCCCCGTAGTGGTTGGTGGTCGTCATGGTGTGAGCCTCTCACCGTGACCGCTGGCAGGCCCAGCAACCTGGGTCAGTCCTCCTCGATGGCTGGCTGGGCGGCGGGCTGCTGCTGGCGGATGATTGCGGCCACGTCCTCAGCGTTCACACCGTGAAAGTGCAGGTGCACGGCCGGCCGCTCGATCGCGCGCCATGCCTCCGGGAGCGGCAGGGCGGCCCGCACCATCTTCGGCAGAAGCGGGGGCGTGGCGCGGGCCGCGTCTGCCCGCAATCCGTCCCTGAGCGCGAGCAGCTTCACCAGGCCAACTGCCCCGGCGCCCGCAGGAGCTGGGCGCTCCTGCCATGCCACCATGCCATTGAGGCGGTTCGAGCAACTGGCGCCACGGCACCGCATGTGCTTGGCACGCCCGGCGGTGAGAGGGAAGATCGACATATGAGTGGGCTTGTGGTCGTGGCGGTGGCGGTCGGGGCTCTTTGGGTCGGATCGCTCTTGCTTCACCCGCTGGCGAGGTGCAGTGTGTGCAAAGGCCAGGGGCGGCACCGTGGCTCGCTATTCCCTGGCTCGTTCCGTGCGTGCCGCAAGTGTGGCGGAGCCGGGCGGCGGGAGCGCATCGGTGTGGGGGGCCTGCGTGCTATGGGCTTCGACATCGGTGCAACGGGGAGGCCGCGTCGCAAGTGACCTGGGAGCGGCGATAAATCGCCCGGCAGGGGCGCATGAGCGCTTCCTGGGCTGGAGCCCGGCAGCAGTATGCCAGGCTTATCCACAGCGCAACAAGCAGCGCTTCTGCCTGGTCCTCCGGGCTGATGGAGATCTGGCTTCAGTGGTGATTGCCCGGGGTGTCAACGTGGCGGATGGGAGCGTGCCAACTATCCTGCTGCAAGTGCCATGTGAGGTCTCGGTTGTGGAGGATGGGTGCCTCAGCGTTGCCGTGAGGCAGCTGAGTCCTTGCCGACGGCTAGATCACGCAGCCGTTCCAGCGTCCGCAGAGAGGAGGTGAACTGAGATGGTCTACCTAAGAACCCTTTTCAGCTCAAGGGGCATTGTCATCGTGATCTACATTTTGGTCGGGGTCTTTGTCAACACCGCGCCTCCCCATTTGCCGACGGCGGCGTTCAGTGTAGGGGCGCTCCATAGCTGGGTTCAGTACTTCATCTCGATCCTCTTCTGGCCCCTTAGCCTCTGGAATCCCGACTTCACAGTGGGTCAATGGGTGCCCTGAGACCACTAGGACGGCTTGTCTCTAGCAGTACGCGCGGTGGGTGCCGTCCCCGGTGCGCCAGCCACGTAGATGGAGGCGGATGTCCGGCACTTGCTCGATCACGGGCGGCGGCTGCGGGAGCGGCTGAGCGGCCCGCACCAGAGCGCCGCAGCGCGGCAGCCGAGCCGAGTCCTGCCTCGCGGCTCTCAGAGCAGCCAGACCGTGAGCGCGATGGCTGCGGCGAAGAGCAGCGCCCTGGGCACGGTCTGCAGCGCCCAGACGGTGAACAAGAGCACCGCTCCCAGGGCGGCGTGGAAGCAGCCCCAGGCATACCTCGGGTACCGGATCCACCCCGCCTCGAAGTAGCGGGCTGACCGGGAGTGCATCTGCCAGGTCTCGGCCAGCGACGGCGGGGCGGTATTCCAGAGCATGACGAACTCGGTCACCAGAAGGAACCCCGTTAGCCAGCCGGGCAGCCCCGATCGTGACGCAGCGTCACTGGAGGCCTGGCGGGTGGGCCGGGAGCTGGCCTCCCTCGCGCGTGTGGACGGCTGCGCGTTGGGGGTACCGGATCCGGTTCGCGGGCTGAGATCGGGCAGCTGCGGGAGGCTCCCTACGTGGCCCGGCGGGCCGCTACGCTCAGTCATCTTGCGGGCCTTCCGTTGCGCCAGGGCGGGCGGTCTTGCGCTCCAGCTCGGCAGCGACCGCGGCGACGGCACGGGCCGCTGAGGTGAACGCGGCATCCCGGTCGAGCTGATCGGCGCGGCGGGTGACAGCGTGCAGCCAGCGGTGGACGTGGTGGTACTGCTCGGCTGGCGTAGCCGCCGTGGCGATCTCACCGCGCCACCAGTCGGCCCGGTGCTCAGCTGCCGGGCCCTGGCGGCGGCGGTGTGGTCGGCCTGACATCTCAGTCCTCCTGCTCGCCCGTGTCCGGGTCGATGTCGTCGGTGTCCATCACGCGGTCCGCACGGGGCCGTGCCGCACGGCTCGGCTGATCATGCCAGCGATCGCCTCGCAGCGGGGCGCGGTCTGTGGGAGCTGTTCCGCCCCTGCTACTAACCGTGCAACTTGAGGGGACGGATTCGGACGGGTAGCGGACGGATACGAGCGAGCGCTCAGCCTGCCGTTCAGGCTGGTCAGAGGCTATTGGATGGGTGCCGGACGGAACCGGATACCTGCCGGAAAATGGGGGTTCAAGTCCCCCCTCAGACACATGATCATGGCCTGACCAGTCAGTTCGTCATGGGACTCGGGCGCACCCCCGGTAGAGGCCCAGGTCAGGGACATGGGAGTTCAAGTCGTTGGGAAACAGGCGCTCGCCTGACGCTGGAATGCGTCAGCGCGGGGGCTGCTGGAGATACCAGCGGGTGAGTTCGGTCCGGGTCGTGAGGCCGGTCTTGGGGAGAATGTTCCGGACATGGCTTTCCACCGTGCGCTCTGACAGCACGAGCGTGCGTGCGACCTCGCGGTTGGACAGCGCCTGGGCGACCAGCCCGGCCACCTCGCGCTCGCGGGCGGTGAGCGGGTCCTCGGCGCGTGCCTTGGCGGCGGCATCGGCGAGGAACGTGTCCGCGGCACGCAGCAGCCCCGGCATATCCAGACGGCGAGCTTCGATTGCGGCCGCGCGGGTGAGTTCCGCCGCCCGCGCGACATCACCGGATGCGCTCAGGGCGCGAGCCAGCCCCATCCGCCCCCAAGCCACATAGGGCCGCGCACCCAGCATGGAATCGACCCGCAATCCTTCCTCGAAGTGTGGCACCGCCGCAGCGAAGTCGCCGCAGCCGAGATCAAGCTCTCCGAGCATTCGGGCGACGGAACCCGCATAGAAAACCGTCCCCGCGCCGATGGCCGGCGACTGGCCGAACAACGTGCTGACCACGTCACGCACTGCGCGACATCCGGCCGTGTCGTTCAAGCCCGGCGCGAGCGCGGCCAGATATATCAGCGAGGTAACCAGCAGGCCACGCCTCATCCCCGGAAGGGTGTTGATGAGCGGCTGGTACAGAACCAACGCCTCGTCATGCCGCCCGGTCAGCATGAGGGCTGCTGCTATACCGGCGTGGGCAACCGGCGGCACGCTGCTGAGATCGTCGAGAAAGTGCGTCCAGCCCGGAACGAGATCTGCCGGATCTCCTCGGAGAAGTGCCAGGCAGGCAGACTGACCGAAGCGCGAGCCATGCACGGTGTCGTCTTCCCAGTCAGCAGCTATCTCAGCCGCCTGAGCTGCCAATTGCCTAAAGTTGTCGAAACTGCCGGTGAGCGCGGCCACCGAAGCCCGCCTGCGCTGGACGTGCCACCGCACGAGCGGCAGACCGGTGCGATCGCCGAGCGCCTGCATTGCGCTGATCTCCGCCTGCGCGGCAGCCAGGTTCCCCATGTGGATGGCACTGTCCGAACGCCACACGTGCCCCCACAGCTGCGCCAGCGGCCGGCCAGCCGGCTCGGCCAGATCGATCGCCCTGCTGCCGAGTTCGAACATCTCGGCGTCGAGACCGGGAAGCCATTCGAGCATGGCGCGAGCCCTGATCGCGTCGAGTTCCGCGTCCGGATCGGCACTGGCGGCCGCGTCAGCGAGCGCGCGCTGCGACCAGCTGGCAGCCTCATCGATGGAGCCCATCTCGATGAGTGCGCAAGCCATCTGGGCCTTCACCCTGGCCCGCAGTTCCGGTGCAACGTCGTCATGCATCACCAGCAGGGCTCTCCGGCAGAGATCCTCAATCCGGAGGTTGGCAGCGGGATGACCGATCCCCTGAACGATGATCGCCGACCTGGCCACGATCTCTGAGCGGCCGGCTCGTTCACCTTCGCCGGCTGCCCGCAAGCAGGAATCCAGGCTCTCGCCAATGCGCCCGGCGAGGTATTGCGCCCTGGCCAGGCTGAGCAAGAGCTCGGCATGATCCGCATCGATCTCATCCGCGTCGACGCCCCGGTCGACGGTGCCGACCGCGAGTTCGAGGTACGACACGGCCTCGTCGTTCGCACCCGCGGCGCGGGCAGCATCGGCGGCGCGTATCGCCCACTTGATGGCACGACCAGGCTCGCCCCCGCGATCCCAGTGCTGTGCGACCGCCCCGGCGCGGTCGTCGCGGGCGATCGCGAGCGGCTCCAGCAACGTGGCCGCCCTGCGGTGGCTAGCGGCGCGCCGCTCCGGTGGCAGCGACGCGTATACGGCGCTCCGGACCAGGGCGTGGGCGAAGCGGACCTGGGTGCTTGATGACGACAAGGGCTCGATGAGCCCGGCCGGTACCGCGGACAGCAGCAGCTCGATCGCCGTGCCCGGCGAGCCGACGCTGAGGAGGCGCGTGGCCAGTTCCAGGTCCGCCTCCGGGCCGAGAACACTCAGCGTGCCGATGGCATGCGCGGCGTCGGGGCCCGCGGCGCGCATCGCCGCGGCGACCAGGTGACGCAGTTCGGGCGCTTCGCCCACGGCGTCGTCCCAGGATGTGCGGCCGCGGAGCTGCTGGGCCGCGACCCTGGCCAGGGTCGTCAGGTACAGCGGGCTGCCGCCGGAGAGTCCGGCCGCCCGGCGCACGGCGGCAGGGTCGGCCTCCTCGACCGCGGCGGACAGCATCGCGGCAGCCTCGTTCTGCGTAAGCGGCCGCAGGCTCAGCACTGCCGCGCGATGCGCGATCGCTCCCGGCAGCGATCCGGGTGCATCCCGACGACGAGCACCGGAAGCCGCCTGGCCTCTGATGCGACCCGCTCCAGCAGGCGGAGCGTGGCGCCGTCGGCCCACTGCAGGTCATCGAGCACCACCAGCAGGCCCGACCCGGTCCGGGACTGCTCCGCGAGCGCATCCACGACGTTGGTGTCGACGGCGAAGGTCGCCGCGGCGGCGTCCTCGGCGGAGCTGTACTCGCGCTGGGCGGCACCCGAGACCACGGTGGGCAGCGCGGCGCGCGGCCCCGGCAGGTCGCGGACGGCCCGGATCCACGGCCACAGGGGCGGCATTCCGGCGTCGTCGACCGCCCCGCCCCAGCCGATCTGCATGCCGTCCGCGGCGGTGGCCAGCTCCTCGACCAGGCGGGTCTTGCCGATTCCGGCCGGCCCGCAGACGAGGACGACGTGACCCGAGCCCGCGCGCGCGTCGGCGAGCCGGTCGCGCAGGAACGCCAGTTCCTCACGCCGGCCGATCAGCGGGTTCCGCGGCCTCGCCACACCGGTAGTATCACCGCCCCCCAAGATCCGGTACAGGTTCAGTACCCGGTTCGGTACCAGCACTGATGCCGTGGCGGTGGGCGCGGGCGAGCCTGGCGGCATGGACATGGACACGGCTGTGGAGCGGTTGTTCGCCCCGGCGCGGCGGCCAGGGCGGATGGAGGCCGAGGTCGAGCTGATCCCGGTGACCGACACCGCGCGGCCACGCCCGGTTCACCCGGCGCTCCTCGCGGCTGGATTCGACGCGAGCTTCGTCAGGGCGGCGGCTCCGTCCTTCGAGCCCGGTGGCCAGCTCGAGCTGTCCCCGGCGCCCAGGCCGACCGCCGGGGCCCTTGCCCGTGACCTCGGCCGGATGCTGCGGCGCGCGGCCGCGATCGCTTCGGCGCGAGGGGTTCGGCTGGAGGCCGTCGGGCTCAATCCGTACCACTCCTGCGCGGATGTTCCGCTGCGGCTCCGGACGCCGCGCTATCTGGCGATGCAGCGGATGTTCGACGAGACCGGCCCGGCCGGGCGCCAGATGATGCGTCTGACGGCCTCGCTGCAGATCACCGTCGACCTGCTTCCCGGCTATGCCGGGCACGAGCAGTGGCTGGTGGCCAATCTCGCCGGGCCGCCCCTCGCGGCCGCCTTCGCCAATTCGGGGACGGCCGAGGGACATCCCGCCGGCATCGCAGGTGCCCGCACCCGGATCTGGCAGAACGCTGACTTGCGCCGGACCGGATACGACGGGCGGCACCTCGACCTGCTCGATCCAGTCGGCGCGTACGCGGCGTTCGCGGCGGCGGCCCCCCGATTCCCCATCCCGGAGGCCGGGCGCCCGTCCTATCACCTCTCGACGTTGTTCCCGCCGGTCCGGCCGCGCGGCGGTTACCTCGAGGTGCGCTACCTCGACGCGCAGCCGCCGCGGCGCATCGGCGAGGCGCTTGCGATCGTGGCAGCGCTCCTGTACGACGCCCGCGCCCGGCATGACGCACTGGACCTGCTCCTGCCGCGCGCCGGTGATCAGCAGCGCGCGTGGAGCGAGGCGGCGACGGGATTCTCGCCCGAAACCGGTGCCCTCCTGTCGATCGCCTACACGGCACGGCAGGCAGATGGCCCAGTGCTGGTCAGCGGAGGTGTGTCATGAAGATCGCGTTCGTCGCCGACCCGCTGGATGGTCTCGACCCATCGATCGACACCACCGTCGGCCTCATGCATGCGGCGCAGGACCATGGCGCCGAGGTCTGGGTCACGCAGGCGCGGCTGCTCGAAGGTGCGCACGGCCGTGCCCGGGCGCACGCCCGCCGGGTGCGGCTCGCGCCGTCCCGGCCGCGCGGCGATCACCGATGGACGGTGGCGCAGCGGTGGTTCACCGCCGGGGAGCCGCAGCGAGTGTGGCTGGATGAGATGGCGGCGGTCTTCATGCGCACCGAGCCGCCGCTCGACCAGACCTACCTCACCGCGACCCTGATCCTGGATCTCGTCGATCCCGGGTGCACCGCTCTGGTCAACGATCCCGGCGGGCTGCGGGCGTGCAGCGAGCACCTGCTTCCGCTGCGGTTTCCCGACCTGATCCCGCCCACGATCATCACCGCCGACGAGGGTACGATCAGGTCCTTCCTCGCCGAGCACCAGACGGCCGTGATCAAGCCGGTCGATGGCTTCTCCGGCCGCGGCGTCCTGCGGCTGGACCGCCATGACCCGAACCTGGGGTCGCTGATCGAGGTCTCCACCGACGGCGGCGTGCGCGCCGTCGTCGTCCAGCGCTTCCTGCGCGAGGTCGCGGCGGGCAACAAACGGATCTTCGTCATAGCAGGCGAGCCAGTCGGCGCCGTTTACCGGTTCCCGCGAGCGGGTGACTTCCGGATCGGCAACCCGGCCGCCGAGGCGCCGCTCACCCCGCGGGACCGCGAGATCTGCGCGCGCCTGGCGCCGACGCTGCGGCGCCATGGCATCCACCTGGCAGGCCTCGACGTGATCGGGCCCTACCTCATCGAAGTGAACGTCACCAGCGTCGGTGCGCTGCGCAAAGCCGACGCGCTGCTCGGCTGGACGCTGTGCGCGGACCTGCTCGACAGCGTGCTCGGCCCACAAGAGAAAAGGAGATCGGCATGACCACCGTCCTGACCACCGCCATCATCTGCACGGCCATCCTTGCCGCGATGCTGTTCCTGCTCGGGCTCAACGTCTCGCGGATGCGCGGCGTGACCGCGAAGGCAGGCGGCTCACAGTTCCCGAGTGACCCGGCCAGCCGGCTGCTGATCGCGATCAGGGCCCACGCCAACGCTGCGGAGTACATCCCCGTCCTGATCGTCCTGTTCCTGCTGGTCGGCGCACGCAGCCCGGCCGCGGTGGCCATCCCGCTGATCATCGGGGCAACGGCGGCCCGGGTGGTGCACGCGTACGGCCTGCTGACCGCGCCCAGCCTGGCGGTCCAGACCAGGGCACGGCTGGCCGGTGCGGCGGGCACCTACTTCCTCGGGGTCAGCCTGGCCGTCGCCGCGGCCTTCTCCCTCTGATGGGCGTCCACGAGGCCGTTGCGCCGCTGAGCTCGCCCGCGCTCCGCCGGTACCTCGCCGGCCAGCTGCCCTCGGTGACGTGTTCCTGGGCGCAGGTCGTCGCGCTGTCCTGGGTGGTCGTAGAGCTCGACCGGCGGGCGCTGGGCTGGGTCGTCGCGCTGCAGTTCCTGCCCAGCCTGGTGCTCGGGCCGTGGTTCGGCGCAGTAGCCGACCGGCATGACCGGCGCCGACTGCTGATCCTCGCGGAGTCCGGGCTCGGGCTGGTCGCGCTGGCCTACGCAGTCGCGTCCGCGGCGGACGTCCTCACTCTGCCGGTGATCTACGTGCTTGCGGCCGTCTGGGGAGTGATCAACGCACTCGACACACCGGCCCGGCGGGCGTTGCTGCCCGCGCTAGTTCCCCCGGAGCGAGCGGCCAGCGCCTCCGCCCTCGCCGGAACGGTGCTGCTGCTCGGCATGACCGCCGGGTCGGCCCTGGGCGGGGCACTGGCCGCTACCGCCGGGGTCACTGCCGCCTTCGCGGTGAACGCGGCGTCGTTCCTGGCCGACGTCATTCTGCTGCACACGATCCGGCCCGGCGCCTTGCCCCTGGTCAGGCGCGCGCCACGCCAGGTGCGCGACGGCTTGGGCTACGTGTGGCACACCCCGGCCTTGCGGGCCCCGCTGCTCGCACTCGTCGTGATCGGGACGCTGGCGTTCACTATGCAGGTATCCGTGCCCACCCTCATCCGGGGATCCTTCGGCGGCGGCCCATCGCTGATAGGCACGGCGTTCACGGCGATGACCGTTGGCAGCCTGGCCGGGGCGCTGGCCGCAGCCGCACGCGGCAGGCCCGGGCCATGGGCCCTCGGGCTGGCGGCAACGATCATGGCCGGGTCGATGGCGGTCACCGCGGTGGCACCGACGGTGCCGGTGACGCTCGTCGGGCTGGCCGGCGTCGGGCTTGCCTGGTCCCTCGTCCTTACCTCGGTGATCGCCGTCCTGCAGTCCGCCGACCCGCGGATGCTGGGCCGTGTCATGTCCTTGTTCGCCGTCGTCCTGCTCGGCAGTACCTCTGCGGGCGGCCCGATCGCCTCCACCTTGGCATCCTCGATCGGGCCACGGGCGCCCTTCGTGCTCGGCGCCGGAGCGGCCGTCGCGGCCATCGTCATCGCCAGCGTCAACCGCCGGGCCGGCCTGGGAGCCCATGGCGCGGGTAAGCAGGTACCGGCTCGCTGAACAGCCCAAGCTCCGGGGCCCACCCGGTCCCAGCTTGCCGAGGCCACAGGTGTCACGCCCTCGCCGATATTCCAGATCAGGCGCGGCAAGGTGACCGCTATCGACGCCCCTACTGGGACTGCTGGTCAGACGCTCAGCCAGGGATCTGCGCTCGCCGCCGCCATATAGGCGAGCGGTTCAAGTCCCCTCGGACACAGATGATCATGGTCTGAACAGGGCTTTTTGTCATTTCGGCGATCATGGCGGCCGATGAAACCCGCAGGTCGCAGGCATAGGGGTTCAAGTCGGTTCTAGCCCTGACAGGTGCCTTCTGCCGGGGTTCAATCACGCTCAGTGAACCACTCCGAGCGCGGCACGGCCGGCTAGGCCCAGGCCGACACAGAGCACCAGCGCGGCGGTGCCGGTCGGTGCTAGCGCCACGAGCCGGGCCGTTGTCCGGCGTGGACGGGAAGTCCAGCGATCGCGTACACGGACCAGCACCAGCCCCGCCGCCGTAAGCATGGCGGCCATCCCGACTCCGTAAGCGATCACAAGCAGCACACCGAAGGCGGTACGCCCAAGACCGACTGCGCCCAGCAGCACGATGAGAGCAGATGGACTCGGCACCAGCCCGCCCGCGATACCCATCCCGACAAGACTGAGCCGTCGCGCTTGGCGGGATGGGTGAGGGTGCGAGTGCCCGTGGTGGTGGTCATGGTCGTGATCGTGTGAGTGCTCGTGGTGGTGGTCGTAAACCGAGGCACGGCGTCGGAGGACTCCAACGAGCATGGCGACGCCAACACCGGCGACCAGGACGCCGCTGGCGACGCCTAGCCACGAGAGCACGACTTCGCCGGCGAGGCTCGTGGTGGCGGTTAGCAGCAGGCCCAGGACGAGCACACCGCCGGTGTGGGTGAGCGTCACGATCGCACCGACGGTGAGTGCGTCGCGTGGGCGGCCGCGGCGGCCAGCGATGTACGCGGCCATCACCGTCTTTCCATGCCCGGGTAGTGCAGCGTGTGCTGCACCGAGCACGAGCGCGAGAAGCACCGCGAGAGCGCCGACGAGCGCAGTGAGGCGCCCGCCGACCAGCCGCTCCAGCGCCCGGTCCGCTTCCGCGACCCACCGGCTCACCGGGTCGCCCCGGCTCAAGTGGACGGTCGCGCCGGCGCTCGCCTCACCGCCCGGCTCGACCTGCAGCCGGGCCGAACGCTGATCGAGCGGCGAGCCGAGCAGGTCGGTTGGGTACGACCGCAGCGAGTCGCTGACCGAGCGCGCCGGGACCGGCGGATTCACGATGTGAACCCCGTGCCCAGCAGCGGTGATCTCCCGCCAGCCGATCCGATCGGCCCGATACCCGTTGACGAGATCCACAATGGTTGCCCGTGCCAGGTCTGCGGCAGCATCGAACGCGCACGAGATCCGGCTGGTGTGCAGGCCGGCACTGCCGGGACGGTACTCGAGACCAGCCGGACGTACCGACCACTGGACGCGATGGCCGTCCACGCGCAGCCGTACTGTTCCGGCCATCGCGTTACATACACGGGTGTTGTACGCCATCGACTCGGCGGCACTGACCTTACCGTCGTCATTGGCGTCTACTACCGGGCGCTCTTGCAGCGTCGGCAGTTCGGCAAGGTCGACGATCGCGGTGACAGCGACCCGATCCGGATGCAGATCGAGCCCGATCGCCTGGTTCACCGAGAAGTTACCGAGCGGGTGCGCGGGTTGCGCCAATGCGGGCCTCGGGAGCGCCAGCGCAATGCCGATGGCGCCCAAGGCGACCGGCCCAAGGCTGACGAGTCGCCTCATCGCGGGCCGAGCCGGTTCAGAGCAGCCGTGGCCACCGGCGCATCGAGTGGCGAGAAGTGGGGGTTCAGTGCCAGGGCTGCCCTCAGATCACGGCTCGCGTCGCCGTTATGGCCGAGTGAGAGTTCGATCATGCCGAGATGAAACAGGTATCCGGAGTTGTGCGCGCCGAGCGCATTGGCCTCCCGGGCATAGGAGATCGCCTCGGCGTTGGCGCCGCTCCGGTGCAGCGCCCAGCCGAGCTTGTCGGCTACGTCGCCGAAGTGCCGTCGAGACCACTCGCGCTTGGCCGCGAGCACCGCTCGTCTTGAATGGCCCTGGGCGAGTGCGAGCTGCGCGACACCCAAGTCATCTGTACCGCCGTTTGCCCTGAACAGCCGCAGCGCCGCCGCGGCGAGAGCAAGCTGCTGGTCAGCGCGCGTCGGCTGGCCGGTGGCGCGGAGCAGAGTCGCGTAGTCCATGAGGTACCCGGGCGACGGATAACGGGCCGTGAGCTCCGCGTAGTCGGCAAGCGCGGTAGCGGTATGCCCGCTGGCTGCGGCGACCCGGGCCCGGCCGGCGAGCAGGGGGAGATAAGCAGGGTCGGCGGTTTGACCGGCCGCGTACTCGGTCTCGGCATCGTCGAGCCGTCCAGCGCGCCAGGCGAGCTCACCGAGCTGGTAGCGGCAGAACGCAATGTCCGCCGGGTCTACCGCGTCGCCGAGCGCACGCCGCATGAGGGCCATCGCGGCGCCCAGGCGACCCTGCTGTTCGAGGTCGTAGGAGGCGCGAGCGTAGGCGGCGAGGCCAGGACGGAGGTCGAGCATGTGCTGGATGGCTTCGGTTGCTGCCAGGCGGTTGCCGAGCTGGGTCTGCGCGTCGGCGAGGACGCCGTACGCGTCGGCCGAGTAGGGGTCCATGCGAAGCGCACGGTGGGCCAGTTCCCGGGCGGTGGCGAACCCGTGACGGGCGTTGGCGAGCGCCCCGAGTCCGACCAGGGCGGCCGGATTTGCCGTGGGCCGCAGTTTGAGTGAGCGGCGCAGCGCGCCCTGGGCCTTCGGGTAATACGTAGGATCGGCGGAAACGCGGGCGCGCTCGATGTATGCGGAGCCGAGCGCGGCCCACGCGACGTAGTCCCCGGGGACTGCGCCAAGGTGCTCCTGCGCGCGGGCGATGCTCTCAGCGAGCTGGTCGGCGGGGGCCTGCCCGGGCGTAAGGGTGTTCGACGCCTGGGCAGTGTTCGCGTCCGGGGATTCGCCCCGGTGCAGCCCGAACACTGCGCCCACGCCGGTGAGGAGGATTGCTGCCAGCCCGACAATCAGAATCCGGTGCCGCATCGTGGTGACCTCCCTTGGCGGCCAGCCCGGGGGCACGGGCGCCATCGCCAGCGTGCCCCCGGGGGGTCTTGCGTGCTACAGCTAGGCCGGCGACTCGTCTGGGCCGCTGGCGGTGGACGGTGGCAGCGGGTCTTGCCGTGACGCGCCCCCGGCGGTCGGCCGGCGCCGGCGCTTCAGCCATCCGACGATCAGCAGGGCCGCGAGGGCGACGGCGACCGCTCCCGCGGTGGCGGCGATGATCGCGTACAGGGTGTCGCGCGAGGAGGACGCGACCGGCGCGGCGCGGACGCTCTGCTCAGCCGGAGGGGCCGAACCCGGCGGCGTGAGGGCGACGGCGGCCGACTGGGTGTTGTTGACAGCGCTCGCGCCGTTGTTCACCGCGCCCACATTGGGCAGGGCGACGTACGGGAACGACTTGCCGAAGGCGCGGTCGTTCGCGTTGACGCCGTCACCATCGGCCAGCGCGCCGACCAGCTTGCCGGTCTGCGCCGCGCCTTCCAGCGCCTGCAGCTCGATGTCGACCACGTCGTCGGTGAGGCGGCGGCCGTTCGGGAAGCCCTGCAGGTCACCGCCGAGCACGCCGAGCCGGTTTGGCTTCGCGGTGGGCTTCACCGACAGGTTGAGCCGTAGCATCTCCGACGGGCGGAAGGCACTCGGGCTGGCGTCGGCGTTGTTGAGCTGGGAGTTGAGATCGGCCTTGATCGGGCCGCCGGCCTTGGTGGTGATGCCGGTCAGGAAGATCTCGGCCAGGTCGTTGCGCGGGGTGGCCGGAGCCTTGATGCCGTAGATGCCCTGGATCAGCTTGGGCACCTCGGGGTTCTTGACCCGGGCGACGACCGGAGCGACCGAGGCGTCCTTAACGGGTGGAAGAGCGTTAAAGGCGTCTTTCAGGCCAGCCGGAACGACGACCTCGTTGACCAACGGGTTGCCGAGGCGGGAAACCTGGACCCAGTTCTTGGTAGATGTGGTCATCTTGCCGGTGATGCGAACCCTGGGCCGCTCGGCGGTGGACCAGACGCCGACGACCGGGTTGCGCTTCGCGTTGGCGTTCAGCGCCACGTCCTTGAATGGCACCTGGATCGCGATCGTGTTGGCGTTGTAGCCGGCCAGCGTGTCCTGCCCGACCTCCTTCAGGTTGCCGCCGTACAGCAGGTCGAACACGCGCAGATCGAGGAAGAACGGATCGTCGGCCTGGCCGGCGAAGATCTTCCAGCCGCCCGGCAGCGTCGTGACAGCCTGGTTGCGCAGGTTCGCGTAATCCGGCATGGATGCCGGTCCCACGCGCGACGGAGCGACCGGGGCGTTGCTCACCCGGGTCTGGAACGGTCCGCCGTTGAAAGATGCCTGCAGGGTGTAGGTCTGGCGGAACAGCAGGTTCTTGTCGGCGATCGAGGTGACCGGGCCGTTGTTGTACAGGAAGGTGCTGCCGCCCCGCTTGTCGATGTTATGGAACTTCCAGCGGTACACGGCGTCCGGCTTGGCGTCCCCGTTGTTGTCGATCTTGATGTTGTAGACCGCGTCCGTCGCGAATGGATAGAAGTTCGGTCCACCGTTCGGTTCCTCAAACGGGATGAAGTTCGCCATCAACGTGACGTAGCCCGGGCGGTCCGGGCTAACGAACGCATACACGTCGGTGTTGTCGACCGCAGGGTCGGCCGCGATAAGTGGGGCCTCGCGGTGGCTGGACGCGATTGCGCCGCCGGGGCCAAAGCCCGCGACCCCGGCGGCCAAGGCGAGCCCGAACGCGGCGAGTGCAGTGCTCCGGCGGCGTGTTTTCGTGGTGCGCATTTGTTCCTCCCCTGGTGGGACTCTGCTGGTCTGCATTCGGCCTTGCCGCATCGGTGGATGGGTGGCTGTGAGATTCCACTCACTGACCCATCCGCGGCGCGGCTTGCTTCGAATACGCCGGGAGGCGACGATTGCGCCGGCGATCGCACGGCCAGCGCCGCGGCTAGCACCGTTCGCGATGGGAGCTGCGCCCGCTGGTCACGCCCCGCCGGCGGCGCCAGCCGGCCTGGGCCGCCCCGTCGCCGCGGCCGCGGCCGTGACGCTGGTGATCGGCCTGGCGGTTTCGGTGTTGAACGGGCTGTTCGGGACGCAGCGGCCCGCTGGGCCGGCGCACCTGCCCGCGGCGCCGCGCCGGTTCAACCCGCTGATCCAGAACGTGTCGTTCGGCTGGCTGCCTGCCGGACAGTCGCTCTACGCGGGTGGTTTCCTGCGGACGGAGGTGCACCTGGCGACGGCATGCTCACCAAGCACGATCGCAGCACGCCGGAGCGAGCGCACGACAATCAAGCGCCGAGCGATGCCACGTTCGGGATGAAGGCCAGGACCGCGGCGCCGACGCTGACGGGTTGACTCACTTACGGGCTGCCGCCCATCCGGTCGATCAGCGTGTCGCGGGAGATGCCGTGCCGGTCGCCGAATTCCCGAAGCTGCTCGGGATCAATCTGATCGGGCAGGACACGCAACGCCTCGTCAGCCGCCTGCTGGTAGCCCAGGCGGCGCAGAGTGTCAGCCAGCCACTTCCTGCTATACGCCATGGGTATCACCCAAGCCCTGTCTTCAACTAGACGCCATGGCTCAAGGGCACGGACTGGGCGGCAGCCCATCAGTGATTGCTCGCCCAGACTGCCCGCACATGCAAGCCTAGCTCGCCGCCAGGGTCGGGCTCGCGCTGTGTGCCTGATCGCGCGTCCAGGCCCGCGGCTCGGGGAGCCGTGGGATGCCCTGCCGGGTACACACCAAGGGGTCACGTTTTGCTGAGGAGCCGGTGGGTCCACAGCCTGGCGGCCGCTTGTCGCCGGGCTATGCGCTCGCGGCGAGGAACGCGCCGATCTCGGATACAGGCCGCTGGTGCTGGGTCAGCAGCGGCGCCAGGTGCCCGCCGGATCAGGACGAGCCGACAGTGGGGGATCGAGGCGTCATCTGCTCGGCCAGCGCGACTGGGGCGATGTGGTCGGAGTCTCCGCGCAGGATCAGCACGGGTGCGCCGGTTTGGCCGAGCCGATTGGTGCAGTCGAACCTGGTAGTGGCCTCGAACTGGGCCCTGATCGCATGGCGGGGCTGCCGGTGACAGGGATGGACGCCGGAATGTCGGGCCGGCCAGTCATACTCGTTCGCGGCAACTCGGCAGCGGCTGACCGCCGGGGGTGCGGCGGGGCTGGCGGATCTGCCGCGCGTTTCCGCATCACCGTGGGATCGGAGGGGCATGCGCGTCGATGTCGGGGCGGCCTTGCCTGAGGCGACGGCACCGGGTGCGGCCTTGCCGGATGTCGCTGGCCTGGCGCGGCTCGCGGAGCGGGCTGGCCTGGACTGCCTGTGGGCCGAGGATCGTCTTGTGGCCGGCCAGATGTCGGTGCTGGATAGCAGCCTGACGCTGGCTGCCGCCGCGGCGGTCACGAACCGCATCGCGATCGGGTTTGCGGTGTATGTGCCGTCGCTCCGCCCGCTAGCGTGGGCCGCGAAGCAGATCGCCAGCTTGGCCCACATCGCAGGCAGCGGCCGTTTGCGGCTCGGCGTGGGCCTGGGCGGCGGACCCGCGGAGGAGTATCACGCGGCGGGCTTCCACCGCGAGCAGAGAGCCCGGCGCACCGATGAGTTTCTCCAGCTGCTGCGTGGCCTGCTCGGCGGACAGCCGACCCCGGTCCCCGACGCCCCGGGTTCTCCTGCGATCTCGCTGCGGCCGGCCATTGCAGTGCCGCCGCTGTGGATCGGCGGCCAGTCCGCAGCTGCCCTGCGGCGTGCCGTCCGTTTCGGCGATGGCTGGCTGTCCGGCTTCCAGACCCCGCGCGAGTTCGCGGCAAGCGCAGCCCGCCTCGGCGAGCTATCCGACGAGGCAGGGCGGGCCAGGCCCCGGCTGGGCATCTGCTTGCACGCCGCCATCAGCGCCCGTCCCGCCGCCGGGCTCGCCGACATGACCGCCCGGACAATGCAGGGCATGTATGGCCTGCCCGCCGATCGCGCACGGCAGCTGGCAATCGCCGGGACACCCAGCCAAATCGCCACCCATCTGGCGCTCTACTCCGACGCAGGAGCCCAGCTGATAGCGGTCACCTGTGACCCTGCTCCGTCCGCGCAGTCCTGGGAACTGCTGGCCGACACACAGCGCCTTCTCAACCAGCGCTGAAGGTGGGATCCGTCGGCGGGGCCGTCCGGTTTAACGCCATCTTCCCCCCCCCGAACCCGCGCCGAACACTCGGACTGCGCGCCCGCATCCGATGACGGCCGCCGCGCGCCCGAGCGGCGCTCGGGGTTGAGGCGCCGCGGAATCACCAGGTCGGCCGCCGGATTGCTGGCAAGCGGCGGGCATTGTGCGCGGCGGCGCGCAGCGCCGTGTCGAGCCGGTGAACGCTGCGCCAGTCGCCGGGCAGACGACCACCTTCACCAGGAGGCCGAACGGATCATGGTGCTCTGCCTTTGCTGGCAGCCGATTCCCGGATCAGCGCACGATGTCGGGCAGCTTGCCCTTGGCTCCAAGCTTGTAGGCGATGATCAGCGGCTGCTGCCCGCTCGATAGCGCGTTAGCTGCTCCCACGATGACGTAGTCACCGTCGATGGCGACAGGCGCGTTCGTCCCAGCCGACAGCGGCGTCTTGAGCAGAATCGCGCCGGTGGCCGCGTTGAATGCGTACAGGTCACCGTCGTACGTCGTGGTGAACACGACGTTGTTGGTGACGGCGGCGGCGCCGTAGGGCGAGGAGGGAAGCTTGTCGTCCCACTCGATCTTCCCGGTGTCCTGGTTGACGGCGACCATCTCGCCTGTTGCCTTGGGGATCGAGGCTTCGAACGCATTGGAGCTCTCGGCCAAGCCTTTCACCGTCAGCGGCACGGCAAGGTTGTTGACAGCGGCGAAGATCGTCGATCCGTTGGTCGCCAGCTGGGACTCGACGCCGCCGAGCACGCCGGGCTCAAGGCTGAACTTCGCCGGCAGCGGGATATGTGCGCCCGGGGTGGCGTTTTCGGTTATCAGCCCATCGTTGTCATGCCCGCTGTGCACGCCCACCGGGAGCTTCCACAGCAGCTTGCCGGTCTGCGCGTTCAGCTCGATCAGGATGCCGGCCTTGCCGCCATCGATTACCACCGGATGCCCGTGAGCGGTAGTGAGCACGGGCGAGTTCTGCAGGTCCCAGTCGTACAGGTCGTGCGGGGTGAGCTGGTAGTACCACAGCAGCCTGCCGGCCGGGCTGAGCTTGACGACCGAGTCGGTGTACAGGTCCGGGCCCGGCCGGCTGGTCCCCCACGGATAGCCGACGGGCCACCCGGTCTGGGCTATCGGGCCGGGGTTCGCCACGCCGATATAGATGTTGCCCTCGCCGTCGAACGACGGCGGATCCCACAGGCCGCCGCCAGAGTTGACGGCCGGGTTCCCCCACAGGTCCTCTACCTCATCCCACGACCATTGCGGTGCGCCGGTAGCGGCGTTCAGCGCCCAGAGTGTCGACTTGGCACCGCCGAGATACTGGCCTTTGTTTGGGTTGACGGGCACGGTGGACACATACACGGTCCCGTCGTTGTAGCCGGGAGCCATGTCAATACCCTCGCGGTCATTGCCGATCAGGGTCCGGCTCCACAGCTGCCGGCCGGTGGCCGCCGACAAGGCGACCGCGGCTTTGTCTGTCGCCGCGTACACCACCCCGTTGACCACGTTGACACCGTCCGGGCCACCGTTGATTGAGTTGTAGTCGTGTTTCCACAAGACCTTGCCGGTGGCGAGCTCGATCGCCATCACATTCGACTCGAGGTCCTGCATGTACACCACGCCATTCACCACGACCGGCGTCGTCGCGTAACCATCGGACAACCCAGCGGCGCCGCGTTTACCTGTCGACTGGACCGGCACGCACCATGCCACTCCCAGCGTCGAGACGTTGGAACTGGTGATCGCGCTAGCGACGTCCCGCGTGTTCGCCAGGTCACCGCCGGGCAGTGTCCAGCCCGCCGCGGCCACCGGATTGAGCGAAGCGGCAGCCGTGCCCGCGTTGCCCACGGCCGACGGACTGGCCGAGCCACCGGCCGCAGTCACGCTGCCCGCGGCTGCGGACTTCGAGAAGCAGCCCTGCGTACCCGAGTTGCTGCTCCCGCAGCCACCCACGGCCAGGCCCGCGGCCACCACCAGGGACGCGCCGGCAACCGTGAGCCGCCAGCGGGCGCCGATCACACCACCTTGCTTACTCGCCGAGGGAACGGCTCTGACGCTTGCGTTCCCCCCGCTTCCCAGTGCACCCACGACTGCCTCCCTGTCCGCGCGGCTGACGTTCAGGTGTTTGTGCCGTTGACTGTTCTGCCGCCGCGCTGAACAGTTCGGCGTAGTCGTCGGTGGCCTGGGGCTAGGCGCGGACCGTCGATCATCTTGGCGTTCTCGCCGACCAGGATCCGCCAGGCCCCGGCTCGCACCCCCTCGAGGATGATGATCGCCGCCTCGCCCGCGCTAAGCGCGGCCTTGTCCCGGAAGTCGCTGTCCAGCTGCGCGAGCATCAGGCGCACGTCATCGTCTGGCGCGTCCCCCGGCCAGCTCAGCTTCATGCCGCCCGGCGGCGCTTCGCTGCAGAAAGGTCCGAATGTCCATGGTTTTATACTTGCACGCGGGCCGGGTGTTCTGCAGCTCACGCGAGAGGAGCTTAACGTGGAAGAGACGAGTGGGTTCTGGGCTGATGCTATGGGGATGGCGGCGTCTCCGGTTGCCATAGCTGCTGGGATCGTAAAAGGTTCCTACGACGCCGCGACTGGCTCTGGAGCCTTTGACGAAGGATTCCATGCGGCAGCGGATCCCATAATTACATCTGCCAGGAAATTTGGCACTGAGCACAAGGATACTATTACGAAAGGGCTGCTGGGTGGCGCAGCCGCCACCCTCGGCGCCCGCATGGTAAATGAGGGCCTCAGGCATCTCAAGAGATAGAAGGATAAGATTCCCATAGCAACCTAGGTGGATCTCACCACGCGCCAACTTCACTGACTTGTAGCTGTGCGGGGTCGTCTTCGTTTGAGAACGAAATGGCTTCAGTGTGTGAACTAACGGCCCTCCCGCGGGGCCGCGGCGCGCGCCCACATGGATGAAGCGGGCAAGTGGCAGGTTCGGCCCTGCCGTGGCACGCGCTGACCCGGCGCAACCGCAGGTGGGCCGTTGGGCTGCTGCGCACCCGGGTCAGGGCGGCTGCTGGGCGCAAGGCCCAGCGCGCGGCCACGGTCATCGACTCCCAGTCCGTCCGCGCCGCCCGGGCACCGGCACGAAACCGTCACAGCATGTATCTGAGAGTGACGGTCGGCCCTCTGCCCAGACGAGAGCAACTGCGGCCAGCGCGACTGCAGGCAGATCAGAAAAGGGGGCAGATGATGACTGCCGACACCAAAACGCCCGTCGCTCCACCCGAGGGGCCGACACCGGAAGCACCGGACCAGACCATGGATGCGGCCAAGCAGTGGGCGCAGGACTACATGGCCAAGCTCAACGAGGCGACCACGAAGCGTCTCGCGGAGATCGCGGGCAATTCGAACGGTTCCCGCGAGGAGATCGTGAGAATCGGCGAGCCCACGGTCGGCCAGTACGTCGCGTTCGATGTGGCGGCAACGTCACCGCTCCAGCCCATCGCCCTGCCGCCGTACCAGCCGAGCAAGGTAATCGCGGCCGGAGAGCCCGCCTACCTTGTCGCCTACATATTCGTCAACCCGATGGTGAGCATCCCGGACGGCTTCGCCGTCCCGCCCACCGTGCAGCTGGGCGGGCGGAGCTGGCGGGTCTCGCTGGACCTGATGAACCTCACCGACCTGACCCACACCACACTGGTGCAGACAGGGACCTACGGCCCCGTCGCGCCATCGCTGTCCTTCGCCATCTTCACGCTGCCTACCCCGAACCCGGGGCCGGACGCGGCCGTGTATGAGGCCAACGTGACGCTCGACATCGTCGACCCCGGCCAGCCGTACGCCGCCTTCGCGACGAACTTCTTCGACGCGGACAGCGACCCTGGGTTCCTGTTCGTCCCGCCGGCCCCTCCGGGATGGCGGCACGACCTGCCCAACCGCTACCTGGTGTACAGCAAGTAGCCGAACCCGATCGCCCACGCCGGGCGATGGCGCCGGAGGCGAGCGTCGTTGATGGATGAAGATGGGCAGGCCAGCACGACTGGCGCCGGCGAGGTCCGGATTTGTGGGTCACGGCTGCTGCTCAGGGCGTTCCGGCCCGGCGAGGTCGAGGCGGAATGGCAGGCCATGGCCGATGCCGATCCGATGACGATCGCTGAACTGCCTGATGAGGCGGGCTTCAAGGCCCGCCTGCAGCGTTCGGGGCATCTGGCCGATGGCTGGCTTGATCTCGCCATTGACCTTGACGGCGTGCCGATTGGGCGGATCCAGACCTTCGTGCCCCCGGGCCGCCCGCTTCCCCCGGGGACATTTGAGGTAGGGATCGGTCTCCGGGAGAGCGCCCGTGGCCGGGGTTACGGGCGCGAGGCGCTTGCTCTGCTTACCGACTGGCTGTTCGAGCACGCAGCGGCGGAGACCGTCGAAGCTCCGACCGATCCCGCCAACGTTGCGATGCGGACGGTCTTCCAGCGAGCAGGCTGGGCGCCCGTCGCCTCGCTGACCGAGTACGGCCGCAGATGGGTGATGTACAGAATCACCCGACGCCAGTGGCAGGCACGATAACGCCGCCGCCGCTGCCGTCCTTACCGCCAAGCCAGTGCGCTGATCCGCCCAGGACGCAGTCCGTGATCCGGCAAACGCCCCCGCAGAGGCATGAGCGGGCACCTGTGGCGCATTGTTGGCCGTCCATTCGCGGAGAGGAGATCATCGCTGATCATGAGATACAAATCGGAACGAACCCGAATGTGCTCCGCCTCCCAGGGACGTGGAGACACCACGAATCGGGCCTGGCCAAGCGATACCCTCGCTTCGCCGTGATGAACCATCTCAAACGGCTGCGCCCGTATGTCGCGGCCGGGTAAGGCAGGCCAGCAGGCGCACGTGGCGGGCAGGCGGTGCGGTCCACGGCGCATGGGATAACACAAGCCGCGACTTGCACGCGCCTGCCCTTATGGCTAAGAAGCCCGCCGCCCAGCAGGGACGCGGCCCTAGCCTGGTGCCCGGCGAACTTCTCCAAGATGGGGATCCTGCCATTATCGACGGGGAATCGTTGCGGAATCCACCAGCGGATAGCCGCCTTTGAGGGGGACGAGATGCCACTGGCAAGCTATGGGGTCCTGGCCGGCAGCGTGGCCGGTCAGCACGCCGAGGGTGGCACGGACTCGCCGCATTACCAGATCCGTGTCCGTGGCGGCGAGGCCGACTTTCGGGTGGCGGTCAATGTGCTGTCGCAAGAGAAGCCCGCGGAGCTGCTGTACGTGGCCGACGAGAACTTCCGTCACCCCGTGACCCAGGGCCTGCCCGGCCTGCCGGCGGGCTTCACCCCGCTGGCCAGCCAGCCCGGTGGGATGGCGCTGGACTTTATCCGCGCGAACCTGTTCGACCGGCAGCAGATGCGGCCGGTGCCGGCCAGCGTGCCCGGGCCCGACAACGACCTGGCCGACAAGCTGGACCACTTCGTGCGCCGCGCCGCCGCGGACCCAGCTGCCCGCCTGTATGCCTTCGGGCAGCGCTGGGGGCCGGAAGCTGGGATCCCGGACAAGATCTTTGGCTTCCTGCCCGGCAATGGGGTTCATGACATCCATATGAATCAGGGCAACAGTCAGCGCTTCCGCCAGGACGACGGGGTCTGGCAGGACGGCGGGCTGCTGCTGCACTACCCGGCCCAGGACCAATGGGTCGGGGTCTTCCTGGCGTTTCAGTCGCAGCAATGGCACACCGACGACCAGACCGGGCACACCGTCCCCGAGCTGCCAGAGCCGGGCCCCGCGCCCGTTCCTGGGCCTGGCGAGCCGGACCACATGGTGCGGATCGTCGCGGCACTGGTCAACCCCCCGGGGCCGGCGCCAGAGGCCGAGACGGTCATGCTGCTCAACGCCAGCCCGCAACAGGTTGACCTGACCGGCTGGTCGATCCTGGACCGCGACAAGCGCCAGATGGTGCTCCACGGCGGATTGCTGGCCCCAGGCGATAGCGTCCGTGTCCAGGTTGCGGCGCCGGTGCAGCTCGGCAATCGAGGCGGGCTGATCACGCTGCTCAACCCGGACGGTCTGAAGGTCCATGGCGTCGCCTATACCCAGGCCCAAGCCGCCGCCGAGGGATGGAGCATCGTCTTTTGAACATGCTGACGACGGCGGGCTGAGGGCCACAGCAATCGGTGGCGGACGAGTTAACCATTCGACTCGGCACGCGCGGCCGAGCAGACTCCAATGGTGGGATTGCGGTTTGCGCCGTGGCCGGCGGTGCTGACGTGATGGACCTTGCCGGGGTAAGTATCGATCTGGCCAGGATCAGCATGGCGCAGAAGGTGATTCTCGTCGAGGGCAGGAGCGACAAGGCCGCGCTGGAGACCCTGGCCGGCCGGCGTGGCCAGGCCCTCGGCAGTGGCGGCATTCATGTCGTGGCCATGGGCGGTGCCACCAGCATCGGTTACTTCCTGGACGTGCTCGGCCCGCGCGGGATCAACGCCAAGCTCGCTGGCCTGTATGACGCCGGCCAGGAAGACTACGTCCGCGGCGCCCTGGCACGCGGCGGGCTCTGGTCCGGCACATCGCGTGCCAGCATGGAAGCGCTCGGGTTCTACGTGTGCACCGCCGACCTGGAGGACGAGCTGATCCGCGCTGTTGGCACCGTCGCGGTCGAGCAGATCATCCAGGCGCACGGTGAGCTGCGGTCCCTCCGCGTGTTTCAAAGACAGCCCGCCCAGCGGCGGCAAACCGCCGGCGAGCAGCTGCACCGGTTCATGGGAACCCGGTCAGGCCGCAAGAGCCAGTACGCACGCCTGCTGGCACAAGCGCTCGACCTGGCCCAGACTCCCCGCCCGCTTGACCGCGTGCTCGCTCACTGATGTGGTTCATCACGACCTTCTTTGGATCGAGCGGCCGGTAAGCCGGCGCCGGCGCGGATCCCCTGCCCGTGGTGTTCGCGTTCTCGGTGAGTCCTTTCGTGGCCGCCACGAGCGTGCCCAGTGAATGCTCGCAGCTCGACGCGGCTGCCTCCGCTGCCGGTGGCGGCGAGGACGTTCAGCGCCCGGGTCCACGGCAGCTGCCGGGCTCGAGTCCCACCGCTAGCGCCGGGTCGGCGGCGCCAGATCGCTGGATTTGCAAGTCCGCAGCGTGGCTCCTAGCGGCGTGCTGCGGCAGCAGGTGAGTCAACGAGTCCAGCAGGAGGTGGCCGGCCCGGAAGTACGCCGCGGTGGGCCGGACGAGCTTACATGGAATGAGTTCAAGGACGGTCCTCGCGGGCGACCAGGTCCAGCGGTCGACCTCCAGCCTCATGGGCAGTGGCGGGCGAAGCCGTCCCCTGGCCAGGCGGACTCCGATTCGGAACGTGCCCGGGTCCGGGTAGTGCTCAATCGGCCCGCGGATTCGGCTGTGACCGATGTGCAGGTCGCGTTCCTGTCCGGTGCGCTCCCAGTCCTGTAGTGCGGCCACGAATGTCTCGACCGGGATGTCGGCGACCCGCCGGAATGCCAAGCTCATCACTGCGGCGACGCTGCCGGCCTCGCCCACGCGGGTGGCTCCCATCTGCCGTCTCCCCTCACGATCTCCCTTGGACCTGGTAGATGTGGTCAGCGACCAGGCCGTGGGCGTCATGGGTGGCCTCCCCTCCGGTCGCCGGAACTGTCGCAACGACCGTAGGCAGGCCAGGCCGGCCAGCACATCGGGAAGTCTGCCCGGCTTGGCACCGGGGGTGCCCAGGTTGGCGAGCGGGATGCCTAGCTTGGCGCTGCGATGCTCATCCGGGCCGCCTCGCGGGCCGCTGCCGCCCGGGTCGGGACGCCGATCATTGGACAGCTCCGCCACCCGGCGGTCACTGGCTGGTCGTGGGATCGACCGGGGTAGTAGGCCACAGCTACCGTGGCGCTATGACCGGATCGTGGACCGCCCCGCAAATTGAGCGCACCGACCCTGCACGCATCCTGGGTGAGCGCCCGGCGCTCGAGGCCTGGCTGGACTTCCATCGCGCCACGCTGCTGCTCAAGTGCACTGGCCTGACCGCCGACCAGCTCAAGGAGCGGGCGGTCCCGCCGTCCCGGCTGTCGCTACTGGGCCTGGTGCGGCACATGACCGAGGTCGAGCGCTGGTGGTTTCGCATGCACGCGGCGAACACCGACCTGCCCTTTCCCTACGACCCGGACCAGACCGGCCAGGACTTCGAGGCGCTTGACGGCGCGGACGCGGCCGCCAATATCGAGGCGTACAAACAGGAAATAGCGCATGCGCGCGCCGCCGTCGCCGGAAAACAGCTTGATGATGTCGTGCCCAGCCACGGTGATCACCCGGAGCGCACCCGGGACATCCGCTGGATCTACCTGCACATGATCGAGGAGTACGCGCGCCACAACGGCCACGCCGACCTCATCCGGGAGCGAATCGACGGCGTCACCGGTGATTGACACCCCTGCTGGGCATCGTCGGCACTGAACCGCCCCGGTGGCGGCCCGGCCGGATTTCGCGCCCACAGCCGTTCAGGCGGTACGCGCGGGGAGAAATAGTGCGTGACCTGAAATATTGCGTATCACGCATGTTTGGGTTAGGGTTCGGTCATGGACGCGTCGCGAGCTGCCGGGCCGGGCCTGCGGGAGCGCAAGAAACAGCAGACCCGAGAGGCCTTGAGCTGGGCAGCGCTGCGGCTGGCCGTCGAACGCGGGCTGGGCAACGTCTTGGTCGAGGACATCGCCGCCGAGGCGGGCGTGTCGCCCCGCACGTACAACAACTACTTCTCGAGCAAGGCCGAAGCCATCACGTGGCGGCACGTCGAGCGGGCGCGCCGGATCGCGGACCTGCTGCGGGCACGGCCTCCCGGCGAGCCGCTGTGGGGGTCCATCACCTGCGCTGTCGTGGCGCAAGCCGATGGCGAGCGCGCCAGCCCGGAGCCCGAGTGGATCGCGGGCGTCCGGCTCATGCTCAGTGAACCGGAACTGCAGGGCGAGTTCCTGAGGGCCGGGGCGGCCGCCGAGCGAGAGTGCGCGATCGTCATCGCCGAGCGGACCGGCAGTAATGCCGACCGGGATCTGTACCCGCGGCTGGTGGCGGCCGCGATCGGTGCGGCCATCCGGGTGGCCAACGAGCAGTGGCTGCGCGCCGAGCCGCCGGTGCCGCTCGCGCCGCTGCTGCGTGACGCGCTGACCCAGATCGCAGCCGGCCTGCCCGCGCCGGCAACCGTATAGGCCCCAATCTCCACCACATCCGGCCCACCACGGGCCGCTATCCCGCCATGCCCTGTCCCGGGTGGCGGAGCAGGGAGGTATCCCGATGACAACCGACGTCGTGATCGCTGGCGGCGGTCCCAACGGCCTGCTGCTGGCCTGCGAGCTTGCGCTGGCCGACGTGCGCCCGGTCGTTCTGGAACGCCTGCTGGAACGACCCACCGCTCCCAAGGCCAACGGGCTGGTCGGCCGGGTCGTGCAGGCGCTGGACTACCGTGGCCTGTACGAGCGGTTCAGCGGCAGCTGCAGGCCACCGGTGCCGGTACCGGGTTTCCAGTTCGGCGCGCTGCCCTTGGATCTGTCCGCCCTGGACAGTAATGCGCTGTACGCACTGCCCATCCCCCAGCGCCGGATGGAAGAGCTTCTCGAGCAGCACGCCCGCGAGCTGGGCGCTCAGATCCGGCGCGGGCACGAGCTGACCGCGGTGCGCCAGACAGCCGACCTGGTGACCATCGACGTGCGGAGCCCGCGCGGGCGCTACGAGCTCGCCGCCAAATTCCTTGTCGGCTCCGACGGCGGCCACAGCATCGTGCGCAAGGAGTGCGGCATCGACTTCCCCGGCGTCACCGACCGCAGCTTCGTCGGCCGCAGCGGGCAGGTCACCATCCAGCCTCCCGTCGCGGTACCGGGCACCGGGGAGCTTCAAGTGCCCGGCGCTGGCCGGTTCCGGCCCGCTACGTTCACCCGCACCGAGAACGGGATGTTCACCTACGGGATGTTCCAGCCCGGGCTCTACCGGGTGGCTGTCTACGAGTGGGCGCCTTCGCCGCTGGAGGACAGTACCGCCATGCCGCTGGAGGAGCTGCGGTCCGCGGTGCGCCGGGTGATCGGCGGCGACGTGCCCATGAGCGAGCCGACGGGGGGTGAGCCTCCGGCGCTGCGCAGGTCGGCCGGGGCTAACTCGCGGCAGGCCGACCGCTACCGGCACGGGCGGGTGTTCCTGGCCGGCGACGCGGCGCACGTGCACAGCGGCGTCGGCGGCCCCGGCCTCAACCTCGGCATGCAGGACGTGCTCAACCTCGGATGGAAGCTGGCGGCCGCGGTCAACGGCTGGGCACCACAAGGCCTGCTCGACACCTATCAGAGTGAACGGCACCCCGTGGGCCAGCGCGTCATCATGCACACCCGCGCGCAGATGGCGCTGCTCTCACCAGGCGCTAATATCACCGCGCTGCGGGAACTGTTCACAGAGCTGCTGCGCGAGCCGAGCACCGTACGGCACATCAGCGACCTGATGGCCGGGGCCGACATCCGCTACGACACCCTTACCGCCGGGCTGGCGCATGCCATGGCGGGGCGATGGATGCCGGACGTCGCCCTGCGGACCGGGAAAGGTTCCACCAGGACTGCCGAGCTGCTTCGTCCCGGCCGGCCCGTCCTTCTTGTTCTCACGGACCGCGCCGACCTGGCGGATGCAGCCAAGGAGTGGAGCGACCGGGTCGATGTGATCACCGCAGCCACCACCGAGCCCCCGGCGGACGCTGTGCTGATCCGCCCTGACGGCTACGTCGCCTGGGCGGCCGGCACCAACACGCCCAGCCCGGCCAGCGGGCTGAGGCATACCCTGCAGACCTGGTTCGGCGATCCTGCCTGACATCGCATCACCCGGCGGCGGGCGAGGGCCCTTGCAGCCAGCCGGTGCTGCGGAGCTTCACACACCCATCGATTCGGCTGCCGGGCTCATGGCCGCCAGCCCGCCCTTGCCAGCTGGTCGGCGGCGAAGCGGCCAATGATGC
>DASYQM010000107.1:0-14178 GCA_036005525.1 Streptosporangiaceae bacterium | reverse complement strand
ACGGCTCCACCAGCTCGACCTGCTCGGTGCCCTCGGCCGCAGCCAGAAAGGCGATAAGCGTGGATTGGCGCGCTTCCATATCCGGTTACCTCTTTTCGGGTTGTCGATAGCGTCCGGCTACCCAGACCCCCGGGGTGAAACCTGCCTACGCGCGGCACCGCGAGAACAGGCGTCGCGGCGCGGAGCAGCGCGAGCCGGACGAGCGCCAGGCGGAGCAGCAGGAGGCCGACCAGGAGGCGCAAGACTGGGCCCAGGAGACCGGGTACCCGCCAAGCGTGCATCTGGGAACTCGGCGACCGGCGCTGGACGCATTCCCGCCTCGCGTGCGTGAGCGGGCTGCGCTCCCTCGCGGCCGCGGCGCAAGGACCGCCAGGCGGGCACGGGCACCGGCAGGCGGCCCGGTGGAGCGCCCTGGCCGACTTGATGCTGGCCAGCCTCGGCGACGCGGTGCATGCGACGGGCCGCTGGCAGCGCTCACCCGACGACCCGCGCGTCGATGCCGCCTTGCTGCTGCCGGTGATCCGCGGAACCCTGCCCATGGACGACCCGCGGATCCGCGCGACCGTCCGCGCGGTGCAGGACGAACTCACCGAGGACGGGTACGTGTACCGGTTCCGCCACGACGGCCGGCCGCTGCATAAAGCGAGGGCGCGTTCCTGCTCTGCGGGTTCTGGATGGCGCAGGTCGCGCAGGTCTGCGGGACGGCGCCGCCGCGGCGCGCTGGTTCGAGCGCAACCGGGCCGCCTGCGGCCCGGCGGGCCTGTACACCGAGGAATACGACGTTCACCAGCGCCAGCTGCGCGGCAACCTGCCCCAGGCCTTCGCGCACGCCGGGATGCTGGAGTGCGCCGCCCGGCTGTCGGCCGCACCCTCAGGACCGGAGTTGCTGGGCTAAGCAGGGCGGGGTGAGCCCTGGCCCGCGGGCCGGGAGCCAGCCGAGATCTGGGTGGGATCGAGAAACACGTGGGGGACGAGGGGAAGCCGGTCGCAGAGCCGCCGGCCGATACCGTCGGCGACGTCCTCGGCCCGGTCGGCACTGATCTCGCCGCTGAAGGCCACCCGTGCGACCACGATGAGATGCTCCGGCCCCAGGTGCATGGTACGCAGATCGACAAGGCGCAGCCCGCGCGGGCACTTGGCCGTTAACGGCTGCAGCCGCGCGCGGCGTGCGCCCGCTCTTGGGCACCGCTCTGGCGCGGGTGCATCACCTTCGGCGGCTGGCTTCGTCACCGGCATTGGCGACGATGGCCGCGATGGGCGGGATTACCAGCGCCACAAAGGACATCACCACCGCAGCGGTGGTGGAATACAGCCGCACGACGGCCCATGCCGCGATGAACAGCGCCAGGCAGACGCCCATCATGATGAAGTAGGCGCGGTCGCGCCACATGGGCCTCTTCCTACTCACGGCCGACCACGACCGCGCATATGGGCAGGGCCGTCCCGCCGCAAGTCGGCACAGCAATCTGCGGCACGTCCAGCCACTACCCCGCACAGGCACGTAGAACCGCCGGAGGCAGCACTGGCTCAGCAGCGAATCGGGCCGCTGCGGGAAACGGCCCTCCCGGCGTGCCTATCGGTGGCCTAGCGGCCTGGGAACGGATGCCCGGCTCAGGTCTCCCTGGGTTGGGGAGCAAACAGGGAACGGCCCAAGGAGGCGGGCGAGTCTCCCCGGTCAAGTCTGGACTTCGCACCGGGTGCTGTGTGGTGCCTGTATACCGATGGACTGGTCGAGCAGCGGGATCAGCCCATTCACGAGAGCATCGGGCAATTGTGCGCAACCGATCCCGAGGCTGGCCGTCATGACACCTACCGCAGGAGCACGCAGAACGAAGCTCCGCGCCCCGCCCGTCCCCCTCCGGCCGGAGCGGGTGGTGCCCCCAGCCCCAGCTGCACCAGCGATGTCGGCCAGCTCTTACCCAAGGGTGCCTTGTACGCCGCCGACCGGGCTCGCCGCGCCGTCATCGCTGCCTCACCGCACGGGTACGGGGCCTGACAGCGCGGTCAGCCTGCCAGGACCTTTTTCGCGGCATCGCGGCCGTGGTCGAGCAGTGAGGCGATCGGCCCGAGAACGTACTGGGCAATGGTCGATCCCGCCGCGGTGACATGCGGGTGCGTCGGTGCCAGGGTCTCCACCGCCCGCACCGCCATGCCCATCCAGGCACGCTGCTGTTCGCTGCGTGTTTCGATGATCAGCGGGAACTCCTCGGTCTCCTCATGCTGGGCATGCTGGACGACGTTCGTCTCCAGCTCGGCGAGTTCGGCCGAGAACCCCGGGGACGAAGGGCCCAATCTCTCCAGGTTGGCAAGCAGGTGCGTCGCCTTGCCTTCCTCGGCGTTGCGGGCACTGGCAACGCGGTGACCGCCCGAGGCGGCCCTGGTCACCGGCCGCACGATCATCTCCTCGGCCGCTTCATGTACTGTCAGCAGCCGCCGCAACTCGTCGAACAGCTGCTGCTTGCTCTTTCCTGTCGCGTTGCGCACCCGCCCGAACAGCTCGTTGATCCGCGCGTGCTGCTCCAGCAGGATCCGGACGACATCTCCTTGGGGGAGCTGCGCCGGCTCCGGGCGGCTCCGGCCTTTCTTCTGCGCTTGGGCCATCGAAATCTCCCGTTGGCGTGGCTGGTGAATCGTCTGCTCCCCTGGTCCGGGCGCCCCTACCCGGCGCACGTGGCCCTTAACGCGGCACCCCAAAAGATCCGATGGATTTCCGCTTCGACCGAGGGCGGACCTGCGCCGCGCCACCAGTTGGTGCCGGTGGGACGAGCATGCGCCAGGCCGGGGTGACGCCGGTGACCGCGGGTGCTGCGCCGTTTACCCTCGGGGGGCCGGGGGAGCATGCGCGGCGTGAGTGAGCTTGTGCGCAGCGATCCCGGTGCGGCGGGGATCAGACGCAGCCGCTGCGGGCGTGGCTTCCGGTATCTGCGGCCGGATGGAGCTGCCGTGCGCGATCCGGGTACGATCGCCCGGATCAAGTCCCTGGTGATCCCGCCGGCCTGGCAGGACGTGTGGATCTGCCCAGATCCGGCGGGGCACATCCAGGCGACCGGGACGGACGCGGCGGGCCGCCGCCAGTACCGCTACCATAACCTGTGGCGCGAGCAGCGTGACCGGGAAAAGCATGACCGGATGCTGGAGTTCGGCGCCGCCCTCCCCCGCATTCGCGAGGTAATCCGCCGGCATCTGGGGGAACGCGGCCTGGTGCGGGAGCGGGTGCTGGCAGCTGCGGTCCAGCTCATCGACCTAGGTTTCTTCCGGCCCGGCGGAGAGGAGTACGCGACCGAGAACGGGAGCTTCGGCCTGGCGACCATCCGCCGCGACCACGTGGCTATCTCCCTCGGGCAGATCGTCTTCACCTACCCTGGCAAAACCGCCAAACATCAGGAACAGGCAGTAGCCGAGGAGCAGGTGTGCACCGTCGTCCGCAGCCTCAGACGCCGCCGCGGCGGCGACCGGCTGCTCGCCTACCGGAACGGCAGGTGCTGGCACGATGTCACCGCCGCCGACATCAACGACTACCTGCGCGAAGTGTCCGGCGGCGAGTTCACCGCCAAGGACTTCCGCACCTGGCACGCCACCGTCCTGGCCGCGGTCGGCCTGGCCGTGTCCGAGGGCGCCGTAACGGCGGCCGCGCGGCGCCGGGCGATCGCACGAGTCTGCCAGGAGGTGGCCGGCTATCTAGGTAACACCCCGGCGGTGGCGCGGGCCTCCTATATCGATCCCCGGGTCATCAGCCGGTATGAGGAGGGCAGAACGATCGCAGCCTCACTAGGCGGGCTGGGAAAGGAAAACACGTTCGGGGACCTGGCGACGGCCGGCCATGCTGAACGAGCAGTCCTGAAGCTGCTCGCGGCCGCTCCTCCCCCTGGGGAATAACCGGCCGCTCCTCCCCCTGGGGAATAAGCAGCCAAGGTGCGGTGCACTGGATACTGGCGTAGTGGTCCGCCTGGGCCCCCTTCATCAGCCGTTAGACCGGTGAAGCTGCCGGGTAGAGCATGTCTGCTGGCAACTCTGGAACGGAGCGGAGCACCATGGTGGCGAGCAGGCAGACGCAGGGCGGCCAAGCGCAGCGTGAAGAAGGCCCAACGGTCCGCGGCTGGTGAGCGCAGCTGAAGGGGGATTCTGTGGCCGAGCCAGGTCCGCCCGCGGAGCGTTCCCGTATCAGCCGGTGGCTATCGAGGGCAGACCGGTATGCATCCCGGCCGCTCGCCGCGGTGCTGGTCATCGGCGGGGCCGGGGTGTGGATCCTCGTGAGCATAGCTGTCGGATTTCCCACGTGGTGGGAGACCATCTTCCAGACTCTGGTGGCCGCTGACCCTCGCGATGGTCTTTGTCATCCAGCACACCCAAGCCCGTCATCAGCGAGCGACACAGCGCAAACTCGACGAGATCCTTCTGGCCATGCCCAGTACCGACAACTCCCTGCTCACACTCGAGCACGCTTCCGATGAAGAGTTGCGCGCCGCCGGACACCAGCATCGGGAGATCCGTCAAGCCGCGCTCGATGACCATTCCGGGTCCGGCGCAGACCGCTCAGCGGAAGAAGATCCGGCTCAGCGCCCTCCGTGACACCGGCCCGAACCGACCCGCCCATTACCCGCGGATTGCTCGCCCCAGGCCCCTATCGCGAGACCCTCAGCCTTGGCGTCGAGCCCTGGGTAGGGGCCAGATTCGGGGGTAGGGGCCGACCTGTGGCCAGCTGCTGAGGGGCGAGGACCGTGAGCCGGAAGGTAGGGCTGCTCTTCGCCGTCACCTCGGTGATCTGGGGCAGTTCGTTCCTGTTCATCCGGGTGGCCGTCGAGCACATGCCGCCGTCCGCGGTCGTCTTCGGCCGCGCCCTGCTCGGCGCCGTCCTTCTCGTGCCGCTGGCCATCAGAAACGGGGCATTTCATGGCCTGCGCCGGAGCATTCTGCCTGTCGTCGTGGTGACCCTGCTCGATATGGCGCTGCCGACGTTCCTGACCGC
The DNA here is from genome assembly GCA_036005525.1 of Streptosporangiaceae bacterium. Lineage (GTDB taxonomy): Bacteria > Actinomycetota > Actinomycetes > Streptosporangiales > Streptosporangiaceae > UBA9676. The sequence goes on along the minus strand of DASYQM010000107.1, from coordinate 9,212 downwards.
CTGGGGCGAGGAACGTATCAGCTCCTCGGCGGCGGGGATCCTCACCGCCACCGATCCTCTGTTCACCGCTGTGCTCGCGCTGTGGCTGATCCGGTCCGAGGCAGTAGACCGCAAGCGGTTCGCCGGGCTGGTCATCGGCTTCGCAGGTGTGATTGCCCTGCTGGGCATCGACTTCCGGGGCAACGCTGCGGAATTTCTCGGCGCCGGGGCGGTGCTCCTCAGTGCGCTCGGCTACGCCGGCGCGGCATTGCTGTACCGACGCTGGCTCGCCGATGCCCGCGCGCTGGGGGTCACCGCGCTCATGACCGCAATCAGCGGCGCAGCCTTCCTGGCACCCGCGGCCGCTGGCCTGCCCCGGCAAGTGCCGCCCGTGACCAGTGTCCTTGCCCTGGTGACCCTCGGAATCATCAACACCGGCTTGGCCTACTGGCTGTTCTACCTGCTGATCGACGAAGCCGGCGCGGCCACGGCGTCGGTGATCACCTACGTCATGCCAGTGGTCGCTCTGGTCCTGGGAGTGGGGCTGCTGGGTGAGAGATTCACCATCGGCGCGGTTGCGGGATGGTCCTGATCATGCTCGGCGCCTGGCTGGCGACCAGCCGCCAAACGTCAAGGGCAGCCGACACCCACGGCGTGGTGGAACGGGATGAACGGGCTCTCCGCAGCCATAGCGCAACGGCAGCCTCGGTGAAGGGACGCCGAGACGGCCCGGCCGGAGGCTAGAGGCGATGTCCCGAGCGGCGGCTACCGCCGACCCGGCTGTCTTCGGGGCTGCCGGTGCAGCCATGACCGGCTAGCGTCCTTCCTCATCCTGCTCGTGCCGTGGCGCGTCTCCGGCTGGCGTTTGTTTATGGAGGCTGGGGGTAGCCCGGTCTCCCGCCGTCCGGCCGCGGCCCTGCAGCCGCGCCGGGCCAGATCGGCAAGTACCGACGGCCTTCAGGGCGCATGGTCGCGGCGGATGGCATTACTGACCGCCCCGATTTAGCGAGCGGAGATATCCCCCATGACGACACAGCCAGGCCAGCCCGCGCCGTCCGCGGAGAACCTGCCGCCCATGCAGCAACAGCAGTACCCGGGCACCACTGGCGAGATGAGCCCGCGGCCCGCGGATGAGATGCGCGGGTACACCGGCCGTGGCCTCCTGGACGGCCGCCGCGCGCTGATCACCGGCGGCGACTCGGGCATCGGGCGAGCCGTCGCGGCGGCCTTCGCCAAGGAAGGCGCCGACGTGGCCATCGCCTACCTGTCCGAGCAGGAGGATACCGACGCCCATCACACCGCCGAACTGGTGGAAGCGGCCGGCCGCCGCTGCGTGCCGATCCGCGGCGACCTGGCCGCAGAAGACAACTGCCACCAGGCCGTCCGCCGCACCGCTGCCGAGCTGGGCGGCCTGGACATCCTGGTCAACAACATCGCCACCCAAAGCCCGGTGGACGACTTCGCAAAGCTCTCCAGCCAGCAGTGGGAACGGACGTTCCGGGTCAACATCTTCAGCTACTTCTGGACCACCAAGGCCGCCCTTGACCACCTCCCCGACGGCGGCTGCATCATCAACACCGCGTCGATCAACGGGCTGCGTGGCAACAAGTCCCTGATCGACTACTCGGCGGCCAAAGGCGCCGTCCTCGCCCTGACCTACTCACTGGCCCAAGCACTGCAAGAGCGCGGCATCCGGGTCAACTCCGTCGCGCCCGGACCGGTCTGGACCCCGCTGATCCCCTCCACCTTCCCCGTAGAGAAGGTCGAGCACTTCGGCCAGCAGGTGCCGATGGCCCGGGCGGCGCAGCCAGACGAGATCGCCCCCTCCTATGTGTTCTTCGCTGCCCCGCAGCTGTCCAGCTACTACTCCGGCGAGGTGCTGGCCCCGACCGGCGGTGAGACACTACCCGGCTGACCGCGGCGACGAATTCGGGGCTTTTGGGCCCGGCCTGAGCAAGCGCAGGAGTGATGCCCATAGGGGTGACGACCCGGATGGGGCATCCGGGTCGGCGCAGTCTTCTTGCCCTGCTCAATCTTGTCTCCCAGATCGCTGGCCTCCTGGGCGCTGAGCGCGGGCTCCAGCGGAGCCCCCGGTCGGCTTCCCAGGACCCCAGCGCCTAAAACAAGCGCAAACCGGTCAGCGAGAGCGCCCAGGACCTGGGGTGCCACCGGGGTGCAACAGATGCAAGGGAGCCCAGGACCTGGCTTTGGAGCGTGGCCGGAGATTGTGCCGGGGCGTCCATGGCCGCCTTGTACAGGCTCATCCGGTTGCGGCCGGGCCCGGCCGTGATGGACAGTTGCATGGCCACCCGGGCCCGGCGGAAGCGGCGGGGCGATGTGCCCGTGGCGGCTGAGCTCTGGGCCGCGCCTGGGATGCGGCCCAGGCTTTTGCCGCCGCCTTGTGTAATGTACCGGCTCGGCGGATCGGTCATGAATAAGAACGCTTCGCCAGGCCAGCCGTGGCCGGCTCCGCCGCCGTCTCGGCAGCGCACCGCCTCCGGTGCTCGCCCGGCAACGGATGACAGACCACGACTTCGAACGGGCGCCATGATCTGAGGATGGTGCAGGACCCAGAGGAGCGGACCGATGGCCAGCTACACGCTGAACGACATCAAGGCAGCCAGCCCCGGCTACCCAACCGCAGCCCTTGAGCGCCGCATCCATCTCCCGTGCAACGTCAAGCTCCTGTTCGTGCCCGATCCCGCTGAACGCGGCCACCCCGAAGCGATGTGGGTCAAAGTGACGGCCATCAAGAACGGCACCTACACCGGTACCATCGACAGCCATCCCAGCCCGGGCAAGGGCCTGCCAGACCGCGGCGAGCCGGTGACGTTCGAGGGCAGGCACATCCTTACCGTCATGCCCTTACCCAGATCCAGATAGCTCTGGACTGGGCGAACGTCGCGACTGCGGCGGCCGTCTCCGCGCGCCCCTGTCACCGGCGACATGGATCGGGTGGGTGGATCATGAATGCGTGGCTGACAGCAATGCTGCCAGGCAGCGGCGCAATCGTGTCCAGGCGGTGGGGATCACCGGCTGTGCCACTACCTGGCCGCGTTGGCTGCCCAGGACCGGCCCGGGGCCCGGCCGGGCATCTGGCGGTGTAGGGCAGCCATCCCGGCTGCCGGCTGGTGTGGTGCCCGCCACGGATGAGCCGGGCGCGTAACAGGGACAGGATTCCGGTCCGTGACCGTGGTGACGGCCGCTTGGGGGACACATCGTGCCGGATCCCGGCATCGCAGGCCGCGCGGTCTCCTGCCTGGTGATCGCGGCCGGAGACCGGTGTGGGCTGGAATGAAGGGAGACATGGGCGTTGCCACACTGATCAGCTGGCTCGTCACCGCGTTCTTCGGGCTGTACCTGCTGGCTGTCTGGCCGGGCCTGACCATGTTCACCCGGTGGATCCCGGTCCACCGGGCGTTCGCGGCGACCGAATCGGGCCCCGGGCACCTACCGACGGACCTCCGCTGCTCGGCCGAGCGGGAGTGTCCCGTGTCTGTCGTTGCCGGCCACGGCGTGCTCGCCGCCGCCACCGTCACCCTGGTGCTGCTCACCATGCTCCAAGGCTGACTGGCCACAGCCCCGGGGCGGTGCTGGGCCGCGGGCCGACGTGGTACCGGCCACAGCATGAGCCGACGGTGCAAGCGACCACGGGCGGGTCCTTCGGACCGACGGCGGGCAGGGACAGCGAGGCGATGGAGCCCACGGGATCTTGCGTCACGGCGGGATGTGACCGACGCGCCGCCGGGAGTCGCCGCTAACCCGGGACCAGCCGACCGCAGAAGATCCCGGTGAGCGTGGCCCCGGGCTGGTCCGCAAGCGGGCCCAGGCCACGCTGCCAACGGCGTGGCCGGGACTCTTCGGCGGCGCACATAGGACGGGTCACAATGGTGGCCGGTCAGAGCAAGGGTTTGCCGGTGCGTCACGCCCGGGCGCGGGACAGGGCCGTAAGCACCATAGGGGCGGGGCCGGTGTGTAACAGGAACAGGGTGCCCGACGGTGATCGTCAAAGGCGGCCTTTGGGGACAGGTGGCCGTCTGGCAACCCCGGCCTTGTCCGGGTGGCCTGGGGAGCCCGCGGCGGCGCCGCTCCAGCAGCGACGGGAAGAACGACCCCGCCCGCAGCTTGGGGATCCGCAACTCCAGATCCCCCGCCGTGCTCGACAGCACGCGGGCCCGGTGCCCGTTCGGCCGCCTGCCGGATCCGGTCATCAACCTCGGCGGCCTTCAATGCATCCAGAACCTCAAGCAGTGCAGACTGGTCCAGGGCCATCGTGCGTGTGTCCTTCCGCGAGAACCATTGGCGTGGTCTCGCTGACCATCACACTGTGGCCCCTCCGTTGTGCCCCAGGCACGCCGTCAAGGCCGGTTACTTACACCACTGGCAGGGACGCCACCGCCGTCAGCAGCCCACGATCGCCACCAGCAGCAACTGCGAACATGAAGCTTGCGCGGGCTTTGAACCCGCCAGCAGCGCACGGGAACACCCTCGTAATGCGTAGCTCGGCTAAAGCTCTGTTTGTGGCTGTCCTCGCGGGGTAGCTCGGCGTGCCTTGTACCTCGTCGCGTGGCCCAGACGTGCGCATGCGCGGCTCCGGTAGTAGTGGAGACAGCTATGACCACCTCGCAGGACCCTCGGGATTACGTCCGCCGCGTCGCTGTCGACCCTGAGGGCAACAGGATCGGCAAGATCACCAAGGTGTACCACGACGACCAGACCGGGCAGCCGCTGTGGATCCTCGTGGAGACCGGCCTGTTTGGCACCCGGCAGAGTTTCGCGCCGGTCCACGGATCCCGGTTCGACGGCGAGCAGCTGGTCGTGCTGGCCGTGTCCAAGGACCAGGTCAAGGACGCGCCTAACGTCGACAGCGACGCGCACGTCACCGAAAGCGAGCAGGACGCCCTCCGCCAGTACTACAGCGGCTACCTCGGCACCGCCCAGTAGACCAGCGGTACGAGGAAACTAGCAAGATCATCGTGCCATTGGCGTCATTACCCCGGTCCTCAACGGTACGTGGCGGTCACTCAGGGACAACCTACTGCGCAGGTTAGAGCCACCGACACAGGTGGGTACGTCGCTTTGCAAGCTGGGGGTCACGGCGGCGAAGGTCATCGTGGGCGCGTGACCGGGCGGACCGCTCAGGATTGCTCCTTCACATCGGGTAGCGGCTCACTCTTGCCGTGCAGTTCCGTGCGGACAAGCTCAATCAGTCGGTTGTCCGCGGCCTCGGCAGCCTCGAATGTGTGCTCGAACCGCTCGTTTGAGTGCTGAGCCGTAGCCAGGTCTAGCTGCTCGTGAGCCTTCCTGCTGGCCTGCATGGCACTGAAGACGGCGGCGGACCCGAACACGGCCAAGCGGGCCTCAAGCCGGTCCCATCCCCGTTCGTAGTCTAGCAAGGTCGCCAGCCAGGGCCCGATGCGATCCAGGGCGGCGACCCCTTCCTCCGCCGAGGAAATCTCCACATGCACATGGCAGCCGCATGTCAGCTGCTCGTGGGCGGTCAGGCCGAACACCTCGGCCATCTTCAGGTAGCGACCCTTGGCCACAATCTCGGGCTCGACCGGTACCGGCGAGGTCGCCAGCGCCGCCACCTGGGCCCCGGCCCGGCCCGCCGCCTCAGCGGCCAGCGCCCGGCACCGCCGTACTCCCGGCCCAGCTCCTCCAGTGCCCGGCACGGCTGGGTATTGGTCTCCAGCTGCTGCAGCTGCAACTCAAAGTCCAGCGCCTGCGCCCCATCCCCGGCCACCGGGCCAGCGTCCGGACCGCGGCCGGGCCGGTGGCCACCTGCCGCGCAGCGTGCAAGACGGTCCCAGCCACCGCCCGCGGCCGCCCCAACCCCGGCTCCACCAGCAACAGCTCTTCTTCGACCCCAACCCTGCGAAGGCCCATGACCTCCACCTGCCCGCCGATCGCCCCTCCAGTCCCGTCGGCCCAGCCCACACCCACAGCGGTGACTCCGCTGCGCAGCGCCGGGGCCGAGTACACCTAGCGCCCGGCCTCAGTCTTGGGGACCGGTCGCCACTGGCCACCTCCTGCTGACCTGCCTGATGTCCCGAAGCAATGGAACTCCGGCCTTGGCCGACTTGCCTGAATGCGTGTACTTGGGCGTCTAACACAGCCAGGTTTGGACCGTGAATGACGGGCGAGATCCCCAGGGTCGATAACCGCACGGCCATGCCTTGCATCGGTCGCCGGAGCCGGTGGCCCGCCGGATCGCGGACCTGGTGGGACGGTGGGCACCTTCTCCACGGATATGGGGGTTGTGTGATGAGGGCGGGCGCGGCCCGCGGCCACGTGGGCCACTTCCACGAAGCCGGCTTCTACGGCTCCGACGCCGAGTTCGCTGCCCTGATCGTGCCGTTCGTCGAGGAAGGTGTGGCCGCCGGGGAGCCGGTCATCATCGGTTACGACGACCGGAAGGCCGGCCTGCTGCGGTCGTAGCTGGCCGACCCGTCCGCCGTGGAGTTCATCGCCGATCGGAGCCTGTACGCGACGCCGGCGGGGACGATCGCCACGTACCGGCGGATGTTTGAATTCCACACCGCGATGGGCGCCGGGCAGATCCGGATCGCTGGGGACGTGCCGCACCCCGGCAACGGGCGGCGGTTCGAAGGCTGGGACCGCTACGAGTGCGCGCTCAACACCGTCTGGCAGGACCTCCCGGTGTGGGGCCGGTGCCTGTACGACACCACCACCGCGTCCCCGGCGGTGCTGGAGGTCGTCGAGCGCACCCACCCCCGCATTGTTTCGCCGTCCGGGCAGCGCCGGGCCAGCGAACGCTACCAGGAGGCGCCGGCCTTCGAAGGCCTGCCGGTCGCGCCCGACCCGCTCGAAGCCTCCACCCCCCTGGTTGAGCTGACCGATCGGCCTGCAGCTGACACCCGGCACGCGCTCGCGCAGATCGGCCGCAGCCGGGTCCACAACACCACGCTCACCGACTTGATCATCGGCGCCTCGGAGGCAGTCAGCAACGCACTGCGGCACGGCCAGCCGCCGGTGACGGTCCGCATCTGGGCTGCGCCGGACCGCATCGTGGTCAGCGTCCACGACACCGGCCCCGGCCCCGCCGACCCCCTGGCAGGCCTGGTCCCGGCCGCGCACAGCCCCACTGATCCGGGCATGGGGCTGTGGGTCATGCACCAGCTCGACATCGATACCGCGCTGATCCACACCGGCGCCGGCTTCACCGTCCGGCTCCGCGCCGGCACGCTACCCGGCTGACCCACGTCCTGCCCGCCACACGCCGAACGGGACCTAGCCATGCCGCAGCCAGACAAGCCGGGCGGCTGACCGGTCGGCGCTTCCCCGGATCCCGCTTCAGCTAATGAAGCCATCAGGCACTCCCTGGGCCCCGGCTGCACCCGCAAGTGCGTACGCACGTGGCGGCCCGGGGCTCTTCGTTTCCCATGCAGATCCTCAGCAGGGTATTACTCGCGTCAGTGTCTCAACGGCAGGACGGCCGCCCGCCGCGGGGAGGAAGATGAGGGTGACGGTTGACGAGCAAGCCGCGGTTTTCCGGCCGGCCTCTCCCGCAGCGGCCAGCTCCGGGATCACGGCCCTTGATCCACGGAGGTGAGCCGCTGATGGGTGAACCCCAGCGCCGAGCCCCCGGCCGGACCCCGCCGGCACTGATCCGGCTGCCTGCCGAGATCGACGCCACCAATGCCGGCCGCATCGGCGAACAGCTTGATTCAGCCATCGCCTCCGGCGCGGCCACAGTCATCGCCGACATGACAGCCACCACCTTCTGCGACTCCAGCGGCGCCCGGGAACTGGCGCTGGCCCACAACAAAGCCGCCGCAGGCGGCACCGAGCTGCAGATCGTGATGCCGTCAGCCGCTGTCCGGCGCATCTTCCAGATCACCGGACTCGACCAGGTACTGACGATCTACCCCGGCCTGGCGGTGGGCAGTGCCGACGGCCACACCGAACCAGCAGGACGCGAGGCCGAACCCACAGGCTAAGTGGGTGACCCCGTAAGTTCGTCGGGGGTTGTCAGGCAGCCTCTGGCAGGCTGGCGGGTTCTTGGCGAGCGCTGATTCGCTGGAGGAGCCCGGCCAGGTCAGCGGCGGTGAACTTCCAGTTGAAGGGCCGGGCGGTCTGGTTGTAGCGGTCGATGAAAGCCAGCAGGGCAGCGGCGAGCTGGGCCGTGCTGGCGAAGTCATTGGGTGAGAGGATCTTTTTCTGCACGATGGAGAAGACGATTTCTGCCTGGTTCAGCCAGGACGCGTGCACCGGCGTGTGGATCATGATCGCGTTCGGGTAGGCATCATGGAGCCGCCGGGCGGCTTTGTTGCCGCGGTGGTCGGAGCCGTTGTCCACGATGACGAACACCCGGGGCGCGCTGTTGTACGGCTCGTAGCTCATGACCTGGCCCATCAGCGTCATGAACGGGGCGATGCCGGTGGTTTGCGGGCAGGAGGCGAATACCTTCCCGGTGCGCACGTCGAGTGCGGCCAGCAGCGCCAGGGCGCCGGCGCGTTCGTATTGGTGCTCCACGCGCGCCGGCCGGCCACGTCCGGGCGGGCCGGTGGCGTGGCAGCGGGCGCGGGCCTGGATGGAGGGCTTGGCGTCTACGCAGACGACCTGGTCGCCAGGCCGCAGCCGGTTGCCCTGGTAGTACCCCTGGTAGAGGCCGAGGATCACGGTGGCCTTGGCGGCGAAGCCCGGGTCGCGGGGGAAGATCCACGACTGGTAGCGCCAGGGCTTGATGGGGTGCTCGGCCAAGATCCGCAAGACAGACGATGGTGAGATCGGGCTGGCCAGGCCCTGGGCTGCCAGTTCAGCGGCCAGTTCCGGGGCGGTCCAGCGCGACAGCGGCACCCCGGTGGCCGCAGGCAGCTGGCAGGCCAGCGCGCAGACTGCGGCCCGTTCCAGCGCGCTGATCCGCCGTGGCCGCCCACAGCGGGGCAAGTCCTTGAGCCCGTCCAGCCCGCGGGCGGCGAACCGGCCCCGCCACTTGCGGACCGTGTCCACGCTGATGTGCAGGTCCGCGGCGATGCGCGCGCTGGCCCGGCCGCGAGCCGCAGCCAGCACGATCTGCGCCCGCAGCCAGTCCCGGTGCGCGGTCTTGGCCCCGCGGGCACGTTTCTTTAAGGTCCTGCGCTCGCCAGCGCTCAGCACGACCAGCACCGCGCGATATTGCGGCATGCCGCCTCCGGGGTAATCACCTGAATGTGACCTGCTCCCCGGGCCGGTGATCATAACGGGCAGCATGAGTCCCGCGAGGCACA
>DASYQM010000106.1:0-40207 GCA_036005525.1 Streptosporangiaceae bacterium | reverse complement strand
CCTCCTGGCATCGCTCAGGTGGTGCCCATCTGACGCGCCGCAGCCGTGGCCGGTTCCGATCCGCGAAGGCGCCACTGCCACCGGCCGCGCCGAGGCCGGCTACGCCGAGGCGGCCGCGACGAGTTCGTCCGCGGCCGAGTAGGGATCGAGCTCCCCGACAGCGACCCGGGCGGCCAGTTCGTCAAGCCGGGAGTCGCCGGGCAGCCCACCCATCTGCTGCCGCAGCGCGGCCACGGCGATGGCGGCCACCTCCTCCCGGGCCCGGGCGCGGCGGCGGCGGTCCCGCTCGCCCGAGGAGTCCAGCCACGACCAATGCGCGTCGAGCGCGGCGGCCAGGTCCGCGACGCCTTCCCCGGCCGTCGCGGTCGTCGTCACGATGGGCGGCTTCCAGTGCCCTTCACCGCGCGCGGCCATGGCGATCATCGTGCGCAGGTTCCGCACTGTCTCCGGCGCGCCAGGGTTGTCGCACTTGTTGACCACGAAGATGTCCCCGACCTCCAGGATGCCCGCCTTGGCCGCCTGGACCGCGTCCCCGGTCCCGGGCGCCACCAGCACAAGCGTGGTGTCGGCGAGTGACGCGACCTCCACCTCCGCCTGGCCGACCCCGACGGTCTCGACGAGGACGACACCGAACCCGGCCGCGTCCAGCACCCGGAGCGCCTGCGGGGTGGCCGCCGCCAGGCCGCCGAGATGGCCCCGGCTGGCCATGGACCGGATGAACACACCCGGGTCGGTGGCATGATCCTGCATCCGTACCCGGTCGCCGAGCAGCGCACCGCCGGTGAACGGCGAGGTCGGATCCACCGCCAGCACGCCCACCCGCTGGTCGCGCTCCCGGTAGGCGCTCACCAGGGCCGTCGTCATCGTGGACTTGCCCACGCCCGGGGCGCCGGTCAGGCCGATCACCCGCGCTCCGCCGGTGAGCGGCGCCAGTGCCTTCATGACCGGCCGGAGCTCGGGGGCCCCGTTCTCGACCAGTGAGACCAGCCGCGCCAGCGCGCGTGCGTCCCCGGCCAGCGCCCGCTCGATGGTCTCCTCAGTCACGCCCAGCCGCCGCGGGCACGCGCAGTAGCAGCGCGCTGCCCTGCCCTCCGCCTCCGCACAGTGCCGCGGCGCCCAGCCCTCCCCCGCGCCGGCGCAGCTCGTGGGCCAGGTGCAGGGCGATCCGCGTCCCCGACGCCCCGATCGGATGGCCGATCGCGATGGCGCCGCCGTTGACGTTGACCTTCTCGCCAGAGACCCCGAGGTCACGCATGGACTGCAGGACCACGGGCGCGAAGGCCTCATTGATCTCGATCAGGTCGAGATCGGCCACGTGTAGCCCGGCCTTGCCGAGAGCGTGATTGATGGCGCGGGACGGCTGGGACTGCAGCGAGTTGTCCGGCCCGGCCACGTTGCCGTGCGCGCCGACCTCGGCCAGCACGCCGATGCCCCGGGCGGCGGCCGCCTCGGCGGACATCACCACCACCGCGCACGCGCCGTCGGAGATCTGTGACGCCGAGCCGGCCGTGATCGTGCCGTCGGGCGCGAACGCGGGCCGCAGTTTGCTGAGCGCCTCGGTGGTCGTGTCCGGCCGGACGCCCTCGTCGGTGTCGAACCGGATCGTCTCCCCGCGCCGCTGCGGGACGCCGACCGCGACGATCTCCTCCGCCAGCAGCCCGTCCTTGATCGCCGCGGCGGCGCGCTGGTGCGACCGGGCCGCGAACTCGTCCTGCTCCGCCCGACCGATGCCCAGGTGGGCGTTATGGGAATCGGTGAGCTTGCCCATCGGCGAATGGTCGAACGGATCGGTCAGGCCGTCGAGTGCCATGGCGTCGGCCAATTCGATGGAACCAAACTTGTGCCCGGTGCGGGCTCCCGGCAGCAAATGCGGGGCCCGGGTCATCGACTCCATCCCGCCGGCCACCACGATCTCGAACTCGCCCGCCCGGATCAGCTGCGCGGCGAGGGCGATCGCATCCAGGCCGGACAGGCACACCTTGTTGATGGTTAGCGCGGGCACCGTCATCGGGATGCCGGCCGCCACCGCGGCCTGCCGGGCGGGGATCTGGCCCGCCCCGGCCTGGAGCACCTGGCCCATGATCACGTATTCCGGGTCGGCGCCGGTGAGGCCGCTGCGCTCCAGCGCCGCCTTGATGACGATGCGGCCCAGGTCGGCGGCGGTGAAGTCCGCCAGCGCGCCGAGCAGTCGGCCGAACGCCGTCCGGGCGCCACCCGTGATCACCGCGTCTGGCATAGCCCCTCCGCTGGCTCGCCCGCCCCCCGATGGTGGCCGGGCGGGATGTCTGCCACCATACCCAGTGCCGCCGGGTGAACGAGGGGGCAGTGATGCTGGACCGGATCGATCACGTGGGAATCGCCTGCCACGATCTCACCGCCAAGATCGCGTTCTATGAATCGGTCTTCGACCTCACCGTGGTGAGCCGCGAGGTCAACGAGGAGCAGGGGGTCCGTGAAGCGATGCTGCGGGTCGCAGCCGCGCCCGGCGGCTCGTCCTGGATCCAGTTGCTCGAGCCGCTCGCGCCAGATACCCGGGTCGGCCGGTTCCTGGCCCGCCGGGGCGAGGGCCTGCACCACATCGGGTATGGGGTGACGGACATCACAGCGGCACTCGCGGCCATCGGCGGCCGTGGGGTGCGCCTGCTGGACCAGCGGCCGCGGCACGGCTCGATGGGCGCCGCCATCGCCTTTCTGCACCCTGCCGATGTGGGCGGGGTGCTGACAGAACTGGTTGAGGCGCCTCGCATGGAGCAAACGTTTTCTTAGATGGCTATCTGACTACAAAGCAGGATCTAGTGGGCTGGAAGCCGGAACGCGCCGCATTCGCCTGCGAAAGGGGAGTACGCTGCGTTGAATTGGGCGAGCGGCTCACATGTGCCACGCCGACCGGCCGACGGATGCCCGCAAGGCGTCCAGCCATCGATGCGGCCGTGAGGTGATCGTCCGAGCCCCGCATGTCCCCCCCCTCTAGCCAGGATGTAAGCCAGATGCAGCCTGAAATTGACGCTCAGCTGAGCAACTTCTTCGAAGACGCACCGGCCCGCGACTTCGCCAAGGTCATGCGCGGGTATGACCAGCATCAGGTGGACGAGTACCTCAAGCAGTTCGACGCCGAGATGCGCCAGCACCGCGACCAGGTGCAGGCGCTTCAGCAGGAACTGTCGGATGCGCACCGGCAAATCCGGGAACAAGAGCGCCCGACCTATTCTGGGCTTGGCTCCCGCATCGAGCAGCTGCTGCGGCTCGCCGAGGAGCAGGCCACCGAGATCGTCGGTGAATCCAGGTCCGCGGCGAACGAGCTCACCGCCGCCGCAAAGGTCGACGCCGCCGAGCTACGCGCCGCCGCGGAGAACGAGGCCACAGAGCTGCGGGCCGTTGCCAAGCGGGAGACCGACGACCAGCGCGGTTCCGCCGAGCGTGATGCGGAGGCGATCCGGACCGGTGCCCGCCGCGAGTCTGACGAGCTGACCTCGACCACCGAGCGGGAGGTGGCCAAGCTGCGCGCGACGGCCGACCACGAGGTTGCCGAGAAGCGGGCCGCGGTCGAGCGGGACATCGCCAAGCTCCGGACCACCACCGAGCGTGAAGCCGCCCAGCTGAAGGCGTCCGCGAAGCGGGAGCGGGACGAGATCCTGACCACGTCCAAGCGGCAGGCGGATGAGATGCGCAGCCAGGCGCAGCGCATCCTGGAGGAGAGCGAGGCACAGCGGGCACAGGCCGAGGCCGAGTTCGAGATCCAGCTGGCCTCCCGCCGGGAGGAATCCGAGCGGCAGGAGGCAGAGCGCCTGGCGGCGGCGCAGGCGGCAACCCAGAAGCTGGTCACCGAAGCGGAGCAGCGGGCCGCCACCGCCGAGCAGCGGGCCGCCAAGGCCAGCGCTCAGGCGGAGCAGACCAGGCGCGAGGCCGACCAGCACTCCAAGCAGCTTGTCACCAACGCGAAGAAGAACGCCGACCAGATCGTCGCCCAGGCGAAGGGCCAGGCCGACCAGCTCCTGGCCGACACGAGGGGCGAGATCGAACGGCACCGGGCAGCAGCGCAGCGCGAGGTCGACGAGCTGAGCAAGCAGAAGGAGAGCATCTCCACCCACCTGGCCCAGATCAGCCAGCTGCTCGGCACGCAGATGCCGGGCCTGGCCGATGCGCTCAAGCCGGCCGGCCGGCCTGCGGTCGCAGCCGCCGCCCCCAAGGCGGTGGCCGCGCCACCCGCCAGCGCGCCCGCGACGGGCGGCGCGAGCCAGGGCCAGCAGACGCAGGAGGCCTCGCAGGCGCAGGCGCAGCAGGCCCCACAGGCGCAGCAGGCCCCACAGGCGCAGCAGGCCCAGCAGGCGCAGCAGCAGGCGCAGCCCAGCCAGGCGCCGGCCGGCAACGCGCCCAAGCAGCCGGTCCCAGCGAAGGCTGCCAAGTCGAACGACGAGGAGTGGTGGACCGAGTAGCCACCACGAGGTGCGATAGGGGGCCGGCGCGGCAGCGCCGGCCCCCTTCATGTCACCCTGCTAGTGCCGTGACCAGTAACGTTTGTGCTGTTAGATAGTTCTGGAGCCTGGAAAGCCACGCCGAACTCGACTGTGTGCGTCTGCCGGTGCTGGTGTTTGAGATGGGTTGGGCCGTAGCTCACTTATGTGGCTCGCCGAGCAGGACGGCGGCCAGCCTCGTCCGTCAGTATGAGCGGTTATCTGCTATTCGGGCGGCCCGGATCCGGGTAAGGGAAGGCTTGATCAGCGGGACGCGCTTGCGGCCTGCGCTAGCCATCGAGGGGGGCGCACATGTCCGTTACAGAAGAGTCAGCGGAGGCCACGGCGATCCGGCCGTTCACGGTCGAGATCCCCGAGGCGGAGGTGGAGGCGCTGCGTGCGCGCCTCGCCGCGACGCGGTGGCCCAGCAGGGAGCTCGTCCAAGATGGGTCGCAGGGTGTGCAGTTGGCGACGCTGCAGGAGCTCGCGCGTTACTGGGCGGCCGACTACGACTGGCGCGCGTGCGAGGCGAGGCTCAACGCGCTGCCGCAGTTCACGACCGAGATCGACGGGGTCGAGATCCACTTCATCCACGTCAAGTCGGCTCACGAGAACGCGCTGCCGCTGATCATCACGCACGGCTGGCCCGGCTCGGTGATCGAGATGCTCGAGGTCATCGGCCCGCTCACCGACCCGACGGCGCACGGCGGGACCGCCGGGGACGCGTTCCACCTCGTCATCCCGTCCCTGCCCGGCTACGGCTTCTCCGGCGAGCCGGCCGAGGTCGGCTGGGATCCCGGCCGCGTCGCGCAAGCGTGGGCGGAGCTGATGCGCCGCCTCGGCTACACCCGCTACGTCGCCCAGGGCGGCGATCAGGGTGCTGGCGTCACCGATGCGATGGGCCGCCAGGCACCGGACGGGCTGCTCGGCGTTCACTTCAACTTCCTGGACGCGGCCCCGCGAGAACTGCTGATGGCCGCCCTCAACCTCAGGCTCACGTTTTCCGGGGAGGACCGCGCGCAGTTCGGTAAGTTCACCGCGATCTTGATGCGAGGCTACATCGCCGAGATGGGCGAGCACCCGCAGACGATCGGCTACCCCCTGGTGGATTCACCACTCGGCCTGGCCGCCTGGATGCTGGACCACGACGCGGACAGCTACGAGAAGATCTCCCACGCCTTTCTCGACGGGCAGCCCTCGGGCGGCCTCACCCGGGACCACATCCTCGACAACATCACGCTGTACTGGCTGACCAACACCGCGACCTCGTCAGCGCGGCTGTACTGGGAGTTCGGACGAAGTGCAACTGCCGCGTTCAAGAAGCCGCCTCCGCACGTCTCGCTCCCGGTGGCCTTCACGGTGTTCCCCGGCGAGATCTTCCAGGCCCCGCGCCACTGGGTGAAGAGCGCCTACCACAACCTCATCTATTTCAACGAGGCCGCCAAGGGTGGCCACTTCGCCGCCTGGGAAGAGCCCCAGCTGTTTTCAGAAGAGCTCCGCGCGGCGTTCCGGTCACTGCGCTAGACCGGATCGAAGTCACCGGCCGATCAGATCGGCGGCCCGGGCCCGTGCCCACAGCGGCCTCGGAGGGACCAGGCAACGTTGGCGGTCACGGCACTAGCTCAGGGCGGTCTGGCCCCCGTCGACGACCAGTACCTGGCCGGTCATGTAGGACGAGGCGTCGCTGGCCAGGAAGACAGCCGGGCCGGTCATCTCCTCCGCACGGCCCCAGCGCTGCATCGGCACCGTCGCCACGGTGGCCTTCCCGGCCGTATCGTCGTCCCACAGATTCCGGTTGAGGTCGGTCGCGGTCCAGCCCGGGCACAGGGCATTGACACGGACTCCCCGTGCCGCCCACTCCACCGCCAGCGTCTTGGTGAGCGAGATGAGGCCTGCCTTGGCCGCCCCGTAGGGGGCCAGGAACGGCGAGCCTATCAAGCCAGCGACCGAGGCCACGTTGATGACCGAGCCCTTGCCCCGGCCCACCAGGTGGTCGCCGATCGCGTGGCAGACATACATGGCCGAGTCAAGGTTCAGCCTGATGAGCTTGTCCCAGCCGGCCAGCCGCAGGTCGAGGAAGGGCACCGCGAAGTTGGAGCCGCCCGCGTTGTTCACGACGACATCGACGTGCCCAAGCGCCCTGATCGCAGCTGTGATCGCGTCCTCGACGGAGTCCTGCCGGGTGACGTCGGCCGCGATGATATGGGCCTCGCGCCCGCAGTCGGTGATCTGCTTGGCGGTGGCGGCCAGCCCCTCCTCGCCGCGGGCCACCAGCGCGAGATCGGCTCCCGCCTGCGCGAGCGCGACCGCGATCGCCTGCCCGATGCCCCGGGACGCGCCGGTGACAAAGGCCTTTCTGCCGGTCAGGTCGAAGGGGGTCACCAATCAGTCCTTCCATTCCGTCGGGAGCGGCCACGCTGACGGATTGACCCGCCGCACGATCTCTCCCAGCACGATACGGACGGAGGGCTCGCCGACCCAAAGGTGCTTGGCCCGCTCCGCCGCGATCAGCTCCGCCTGCGGCACCCGGGCGAAACGGTCCCGTGCTTCCGGCGGCCGCAGATAGTCGTCGAGGCCGGGCACCAGGACAAGGAGCGGCTTCCCGGAGACGGCCCAGGCGTCGAGGTCCGCGTCACTCGCGCGGTGCAGCGGCGGCGAGATCAAGATCGCCCCCTCCACGGCCGGGTCGTTACCCCACCGCAGCACGAGTTCCGCGCCGAACGACCAGCCCAGCAGCCACAGTCGCGGCAGCCCGGCATCCCTGCACCAGGCAACGGCGGCGGCCAGGTCATTGCGTTCGGCCTCACCCTCGTCGAAGGTGCCCTCGCTGCGGCCATGATCCGATGCGGTGCCGCGGGTGTTGAACCGGAACACGGCCAGGTCCGCCATGGCCGGCAGACGGTTGGCCGCCTTGCGCAGCAGGTGGCTGTCCATCATCCCGCCGTGCGTGGGCAGCGGGTGTACGCAGATCAGGGTGGCAACGGGGTCGCGCTCGGCGGGCAGCGCCAGTTCGCCCACCAGCGACAGCCCGTCCGACGTATGCAGGATGACCGGCGTGCGCCGCGCTGGCAGCACCGTGCTGGCCCGGATCTCGCCCATCGCCTGCATCACCTGCCTGCTCGTCTGCCCCGCGTGTGCCGCTGCAGCCGCCGCTGCCAGCAGGAATTGTGCCAGTGACGGCGGTCAGCCGCATCGCGAGAGTGGGCGGGCCAGGCGACCAGATGGGCGGTGCCCGGTGGGATCTCCTGGTCGCAGCCGGGGCAGCGATAGGTCTTGGTGCTGGCCGACCCGGGCACCAGACGGGTCAGCCAGTCCCCGTCCGGCGCTGATTCGATGCGCTCGGGCCCCAGCCGCAGCGCTGGACCGTCCGCTCCCCCATCCCCTCCGGGCGCACCCGGCGCGCCTGGCCGGCTGCGTGGGACACCCCCACGGGGTTTGCGGGGGAGGCCCGCCGGCAGCCGGCGGGCCTTGCGAGGGCTCACGGCCGTCACTGTAGGGCATCGCGCCCACCAGCCGGCACGGTCACCGTGATCATGACCTCGGTGTCGTCAGGTGTGCACTCTGCTCACGATCACGCTGAACGGGCCCGGCTGTGCCAATCGTGATCACGACCTGGGTGTTGTTCTGACTACAGTGAAGCCATGATCACGGCGGCGCCGCACTACAGTTGGCTCCCGTGCGGCTTGTTATCGCCAGGTGCAGCGTGGACTATGTCGGCCGGCTCACCGCCCACCTGCCTTCGGCGCTGCGGCTGCTCATCGTCAAGGCGGACGGATCGGTGCTGGTCCACTCGGACGGTGGCTCCTACAAGCCGCTCAACTGGATGTCGCCGCCGTGTCGGCTCGAGGAGTCACCAGGTGCCTGGCGGGTGATGAGCAAGGGCGGCGAGGAGCTGCTGATCACCATCGAGGAGATCCTGCACGACTCCAGTCATGACCTGGGAACCGACCCTGGCCTGGTCAAGGACGGCGTGGAGGCGCATCTGCAGGAGCTGCTCGCCGCCCAGCTGGATCTGCTGGGTAAGGGCTGGCGGCTGGTGCGCCGCGAGTACCCGACCGCCATCGGACCGGTCGACCTCATGTGCCGGGACTCCGCGGCCGTGGCGGTGGCGGTGGAGGTCAAGCGGCGGGGCGAGATCGACGGCGTCGAACAACTCACCCGTTACCTCGAATTGCTCAACCGTGACCCGCTCCTCGCCCCGGTGCGGGGGGTGTTCGCCGCCCAGGAGATCAAGCCGCAGGCCCGTGTGCTGGCCGAGGACCGGGGAATCCGGTGCGTGACCCTGGACTATGATGCGATGCGAGGTATCGGGGACACTTGTCTCCGGTTGTTCTAGCCCCAAATACCAGCTCTCACACCAATTGTCCATGGCGTCCCACTCCGCTTCGGTTACGATGCGCTGTTATGGGTTCTGAAGACCACGGCAGCTCGTCCCTGCCGGTCCGCACGACCCGCCACCTCCGGCCGGGCCGTCACTCCAGCCCGCACCAGCTGTCCTTGCCGGCCGAGGCCCCCGCGCTCGTGCTCGCGGTACCCGGGGCGGCAAGCACGGCGAGCGAGGAGATCGCGGCCGAGATCGCGGCGTGGGCCGGTGCCTCCTGCCCCGGCGTCACCATAACCGCCGGCTACCTGGAGGGCAGCGAGAACCACCTCAGCAAGATCTTGAGCGGCCTGCACAGCCGCCTCCCGGCGGTAGTCGTCCCGCTCCTCACCTGCCCTTATCCCAGTATTGACGAGGCGATCGCCGCCATCGTGGCGGCGGCGGACACGCCCGTCCTGATGGCCGAGCACCTCGGCCCCCACCCATTCCTCGCGGAGGCGGTCCACGCCCGGCTGTCCGAGGCCGGCCTGGCCCGGGCGGGGCGGGCGGGCCGGATCAGCCTCGTCAGCGCCGCCGACGGGGTCATCGTGGGCGCCGCCGGTGATGCCGAGGCGGTCCAAGCCGCTGGCGTCGTCGCCGTCCTGCTCGCGTCCCGGCTCACGATCCCGGCCGTGCCCGCGCCGCTGGCCGACCCCGCCGCGCTCAGGGAGGCAGCGGAGCGGCTGTCTGCTGCGCAGGTCACCAGGGTCATGCTGGCCCCGTGTGTCATCGGGCCAGAGGTGCCGCCCGACGCCATGGCGGGCATTGCCGCCGAGAGCGGCCTGGAATGCGCGCCTCCGCTCGGCGGCTATCCCACGATTGGCCAGCTCGTTGCCATCCGCTACGGCGCCGTCTTGGAAGATCCCCAATTGGCCGACGTGTCCGGCTAACGGCCCGCCGCCCGCCGCTGACCCGGCCCGCCGACCATTTCACCATTGTTCGTGCCCCATATGCGCCGCACGCATAAATGCCACCACGATCGTCCCCGCTTACCCGCGATAAGAGCCGGGGAGCTCCCCCGCGAGCTGGTTCTCCCGCCGAGGAGCTGCCTTCCCGCGGAGCCGGGGCCACGCCCGCCGGACGGGCCCGCCGGACGAGCCCGGGCACCCGCTGAGGTGCCTGGTTCCCGCTGAGGAGTCGCCCCCGGAAGCCGGGGCCGCGCCCGCCGACGAGCCCGGGGCACCAGGCGAGGAGCCGCGGCCCGGGAGCCGGGCGCCGCCGCGAAGGCGGGTTCACCCGCCGAGGACGGCAGCGTTGACGGCACGCGCCTGCGCGGCGAGGTCCGCGATCTCCACGACGGTGATCCCGGCCTCGGCAAGCAGGGCCGCTCCCCCGCCGGGCGCGAACACGGGCGGTTCCCGCCAGGCGATCACCACCCGGCGCAGGCCCGCCTCGATGATCAGCTCCGCGCAGGACCGCGGCCGCGAGGCGCGGAACCGGCACGGCTCCAGGGAGCTGTAGAGCGTCGCCCCGGCCAGCCGGGGGTCCGCCGGGTCCAGCTTCGCCAGGGCGGCCTCCTCCGCGTGGTCGTGCGGGTCGCTCTCGCGCGAGTAGCCGGTGGCGAGCACCGTGCCGTCACGGGCGACCACGAGCGCCCCGACCGCGAACGCCGTGGCCGAAGGCGGGCAGCGCCTGGACAGCTCGATTGCCTCGCCCAGCCAGCCACGGTCGGCCTCTGTCGCCTCGCCCGGCGCCCCGTGCCCGGGCACAGGCTCAGTCACCCCGAACCCCTCGCCCGGCACGGTGCCGCTGCCCGCCTGCGGCGCGGGGCCGGTCACCGAGGCCTTCAGCAGGTACCTGAGCAGTACGACCGCACCGACCTCACGAACCTCGGCGAGGGCCATCTGGTGGTCCGGCCCGTACGGGTACCGGCCGGGCCCTGCGAAGCGCGGGGCGCCGGGGTCACCCACGAAGAACGGCGCGATCACCAGCTGCAGTTCATCGGCGAGCCCGCCGGTCAGGAACTGCCTGGACAGGTCCGCCCCGCCTTCGACCATGAGGCGGCGGACGCCACGCCGGAACAGGTCCGCCAGCACCGCTGCCAGCGCCGGCCTGCTCCCCGCGTCCACCACCTCGGCCAGGCCGTCCAGCCGACGGCGGGCACGTGCCGCCACCGGGCTCGCGCAGTAGACGAGCCGGGCGGGCCGGTCCTGGCCGGCGCCCTCGGCCGCCTCACCGCCAACGCCGCCGGCCGGCCCCCAGCCGACGCCACCGGCCGCCCCCTCGCCGACGCCACCGGCCGCCCCCCCACCAGAGAAGAACCGGGCGCCGGGATCGAGATCGCCGCTGGCGGTCAGGGTGACCCCGATGGGGTGCGCGGGCCGGCCACCGGCGGTGCGGGCCGCCCGGCGCTCCGGCGAGCGGATGAGCAGCCGCGGGTCGTCGCGGCGGATCGTGCCCACCCCGACCATGATCGCATCGCTGCTGGCTCGCTCGTCGTCCACCCGGTCCAGGTCGGCGGCGCCCGACAGCACCAGCCGCTCGCCTCCCGGCGCATCAAGGCAGCCGTCGACCGACATCGCGCAGCTGAGCAGCACGTAGGGGCGTTCGGTCACCAGGTTCCGATCCGGTCCGTCGGCGCCTGGCCGGTCCGCGGCGCAGGCCTCCCCAACGGTACCCAGTGCCCGGCCCGGGCGCCTCCCCGCGGGCCGCACGGGTCCGCGGAAGGCGTCTCGCGGCACCCAGCCGCCGGTGGTTTACTTGCCTCGCAGCACCTGCGGCGCGAGCACAGCGAGGCGAGGACGATGGGCACGGTGTGGGCACATGGGCAGGCCAGGCAGGTGGAGACCTTCGACACTGTCAATCCGGCCACCTCCGAGGTAATCGGCACCTTCGCAGTTCACGGCCGCGCCGAGGTCGAGGCCGCCGTCGAGCGCGCGCGGGAGGCAGCCGCCTGGTGGGCCGGGCTGGGCTGGAAGAACCGCCAGACGAGGCTGCTCGCCTGGAAGTCCTACATGATCCGCTACATCGGCCGCCTCGCCGAGCTCGTTCACAACGAGACCGGCAAGCCGATCGCCGACGCCCAGCTAGAGATCTTCCTGACGGTCGTGCACCTCGACTGGGCGGCACGCAACGCCCGCCGCGTGCTCGGCCCGCGCCGCGTGCGGAGCGGGATCACGGCGATCAACCTCGCATCCTCGCTCGAGTACGTCCCGCTCGGCGTCATCGGTGTGATCGGGCCGTGGAACTACCCGGTCTTCACGCCGATGGGCTCGATCGCCTACGCACTCGCCGCCGGCAACGCCGTCGTGTTCAAGCCCAGCGAGTTCACGCCCGCCGTCGGCGGCTGGCTGGTCAGCTCGTTCGCCGACGTGGTGCCCGAGCACCCGGTCCTGCAGCTGGTCACCGGAGCCGCTGGGACCGGCGACGCACTGGCCCGCAGCGCGGTCGACAAGATCTCGTTCACCGGCTCCGCCGTGACCGCGCGCAAGGTGATGGCCGCCTGCGCGGACAACCTCACGCCCATGGTGGCCGAGTGTGGCGGGAAGGACGCCTTCCTGGTGGGGGCCGACGCCGATCTCGACGCCGCCGCCGACGCCGCGGCCTGGGGCGCGCTGTCCAACGCCGGGCAGACCTGCATCGGGGTGGAGCGGGTCTACGTCGTGGAGGCCGTGTACCACACCTTCCTGGAGAAATTGGCCGAACGGATGTCCGGGGCGCGGCCCGGTGACGATCGCGAGTCCACCTACGGGCCGATGACCCACCCGGCCCAGATCGACGTCGTCGAGGATCACGTCGCCGACGCCCTCGCCCGGGGCGGCCGGGCGGTGATCGGCGGCATGCGGAGCATCCGCCGCCCGTACGTGGACCCGGTGATCCTGACCGACGTGCCCGAGGCGAGCCTGGCGGTGCAGGACGAGACGTTCGGCCCCACGCTGACCGTGACGAAGGTGGCGGACCTGGACGAGGGCGTCGCCCTGGCGAACGCCAGCCGCTACGCGCTGGGGGCCAGCGTGTTCGTCCGCAGCAAGAAGCGCAGCCTGGCGGTGGCCCGTGCGATGCGCAGCGGCATGACATCGATCAACTCGGTGATCGGGTACGCGACCGTGCCCGCGCTGCCATACGGCGGGATCGGCGATTCCGGGTTCGGCCGCATCCACGGCCCGGACGGCCTGCGCGAGTTCACCCGGGCCAAGGCGATCACCCGGGTCCGGATGCGTTCCCCGCTGAACCTGACGACACTCACCCGCTCCGACAAGGACCTGCGCAGGCTGCTGTCGGTCGCCACCCTGCTGCACGGCAAGCGCTACCGCTGAGGGCGGCAACAGCCCCTGTCAGGTCCATCCATGACGGGCCATGATCTGAACCGATCGTGGCCCGGGGTCAGCCCAGCCCGGCCGCGAGCGGCTCGCCGGCCAGGGCCGGGTCGGTTGGCTCCAGCGGGGCACGGCCGACGATGAGGTCCGCCGCCCGCTCGGCGATGGCGATGGTCGGGGCGTTGGTGTTGCCCCGGGGGACCACCGGCATGACCGAGGCGTCCACCACCCGCAGCTGCTCAACTCCGCGCACCCGCAGCTCAGGGTCGACCACGCTGGTCAGCTTGCTGGCGGCCAGCGGGGAGTCGCCGCCCATCGCGCACGTGCCCACCGGGTGGAAAAGGGTGCCGAGGTCGCGCCGGATGAACTCGCGTACCTCCACGTCGGTGCGCACATCTGGGCCCGGCGACAGCTCGGACCTGCAGGCCTTGGCGAGCGGCCCGGTGGCGGCGAACTCACGGGCCATCCGGATCCCCTCCACGAGCGGCTCGATGTCGCTGCCGTCGGACAGGTACGCGGGATCGATGGCCGGCTTGTGCCGGGGGTCGGCGCTGCGCAGCCGGATGCGGCCGCGGCTGCCGACGTCAATCAGCGTGACCAGCACGGAGAGCGCCCGCGTCCTGGGGTCGCCAAGCCCGTTTCGCTCAAAGGGCGTGGGCAGCACGTGCCATTGCAGGTCGGGCGCGGCAAGCGAGGGCCGGGTCCGGCTGAACCCGCCTGCCTCCGCCACGTTCGAGGTCAGCGGGCCGGAGTGCCGCAGCCGCCACCGGGCCAGGTTGACAGGAGTGGACTCCTCCCACAGGCCCCGCTTGCGCGGGGTCGCCCACATCGCTGCGACCACCGGATGGTCCGAAAGGTTCGCCCCCACACCGGGGCTGTCCACGCGCACGACGATGCCGAGGTCGTCCAAGTGGCCGGCGGGGCCGATGCCGGAAAGCATGAGCAGCTGCGGGCTGCCGACGGCCCCCGCCGCCAGGATCACCTCGGCGTCGGCGAGCGCCATCTCCTCCGTCCCGCGCCGCAGGTAGCGCACCCCGGCGGCGCGGCCCGCCTCCACCACGATCTGGGTCGCCCAGGCATCGGTCAGCACCTCCAGGTTGGGCCGAGACCGGGCCGGATGCAGGTAGGCGTCGGCCGCTGACCAGCGGCGTCCGTCCCGCTGGGTCACCTGGTAGAACCCGCTGCCATCTTGCTGCGGTCCGTTGAAGTCCTCGTTCTCCCCCAGCCCGCAATCACGCGCCGAGACGAGCCATGCCCTGGTGAGCGCCGACCTGTGCTTCAGGTCCGAGACGGTCAGCGGCCCGCCCGCGCCGTGGTATGCCGAGGCGCCCCGGGTGTTGTCCTCGGCCCGGCGGAAGTAGGGCATCAGGTCGGTGTAGCCCCAGCCGGTGCAGTCATAATCGTCCCGCCAGGTGTCGTAGTCGTGGCGGGCGCCCCGGATGTAGATCATCGCGTTCATCGACGACGATCCGCCGAGCGTGCGGCCGCGGGGCCAGTAGATGGCCCGGCCCGCGGCCCGTTCTTGCGGGACGGTGTGGTAGTCCCAGTCGTGGGTGCTCTGGAAGAGCAGGTTCAGGGCCGCCGGGATGTGGATCTCGTCGGCATCGTCCGGTGGGCCGGCCTCCAGCAGCAGCACCCGGGCGGTGGGGTCCTCCGACAGCCGCGCGGCGAGGACGCACCCGGCGCTGCCGGCGCCGACGATGACATAGTCGTACACGGCACCCTCCCAACCACGGTTCGGGCGGTCGGCGACAACCCTATCGGCGCGTACGGCCAGCCGCCGGGCACTCCCAGCGGGGCCAGCCGCGGCGCCGGCATCGCCGCGCCAGCCCCACCCGCTACCGTGATTGCATGCCAAAGAACCGCCGGGACCAGCCCATCGTTCTGTCGCGTATTTACACCCGCACCGGTGACGACGGGACGACCGCGCTCGGTGACCTGAGCCGGGTGCCCAAGACCGACCCGCGCCTGGTTGCCTACGCCGACGTGGACGAGGCCAACTGCGCGATCGGGGCCGCCCTCGCGCTCGCCGAGTTCGGCGACGACGTCACATCGCTGCTCACGAGGGTCCAGAACGAGCTGTTCGACGTCGGCGCCGATCTCTGCAATCCAATCACCGACAGCCCGCCCTACCCCCCGCTGCGGATCGACGGCAGCTACGTGAGTGCCCTGGAGCGCGACTGCGACGAGCAGAACGCGGACCTGCCCACGCTGCGGAGCTTCATTCTGCCAGGGGGCACGCCAGGGGCCGCGCTGCTGCACACCGCCCGGGCCGTCGTCCGCCGTGCCGAGCGCAGTGCCTGGGCCGCCCTGGCGGTGCACGGTGACACGATGAACCCGCTCACCGCGCACTACCTCAACCGGCTTTCGGACCTGCTGTTCATCCTCGCCCGGCGGGCGAACCTGGCCCGCGGCGATGTGCTCTGGAAGCCGGGCGGCGACCGTTAGCTCCCATGATCACGGACGATCACCTGCCGTATTCGCCGGAAATCGTCCGTGATCATGAAAGGGCGGCGCGTCAGCCGACCCAGCGCTCGTAAGAGCCGGGCGGCGCCGCTTCCAGCCATGCCAGGAAACCGGTCAGCGCGCCTTCGCCCATGGCCAGCTCGATCGTGTCCTGGCTGTCCCCCACCTGGCAGCCGATCACCACCATGCCTGGCCCGAGACTCACCGCCTCCGCCGCGTCGGCGTCCCGCCGGGACGTGATGGACAGGCTTCCCCGGGACAGCACCTCCTCGGGGGTCAGCAGGACCCCGACGCCGTCGTACCAGCGCAGCTCGCCAGCCCCGTAGGCGGCCACCCCCAGCCGCCAGGTCCCGCCTGGCCTGCGCAGCCCGCATTCGACGGTGCCGCCGCCCCGGTCAAGCAGGATCCGCCGCCCGGCGATGCCGACCGCCGCGAGCACCACCACGACCAGGAAGGCCGCGAAGATCCAGGCCGCGTCGAGCGCCAGTGCTCTGCTCATGACGGGCCCGGCCGCTGCCTCTCGTCAGGACCGCTCGTCCGCCGCCCGCAGCAGAGCCCGGGCGTATTTCACCTCGGTCGGCTCCTCGTCCGGTGTGACCGGGCCGGCCTCCTCGAGCGCGGCGTTGAGTTCCGCCTGGACGGCGTCCGTGTCCACGCTGGAGGCCAGCTGGGCCTGCCGGGACAGGATGGATACCCGGTCGTCCGCGACAGCCAGGAAGCCGCTGCTCACCGCGGCCAGCACCTCCCCGCCGGGGGACACCTCCCCGTTGGCGGATCCCTCCCCACCGGCGGACCCCTCCCCACCGGGCCCGCCGCGGCCTTCGGGGTCGAGGATGCGGATGAGGCTGCCTTCGGCCAGGATCCCCAGCACGGGGCTGTGGCCGGTCAGGACGCCCACGTCACCGTCCAGGGTCTTGGCGATCACCATCCGGGCGCGGCCGGACCAGATCTCGCCGTCCGGCGCGACCAGCTCCACCAGAAGCGTCACCGCGCTACCTCACTCGCTCGCTGCGCCCGCAACCGGCCTGGCTCACTGGCGCTCCAGTTCCTGGGCCTTCCGCTCCACGTCCTCGATCCCGCCGGTCATGAAGAACGCCTGCTCAGGGATGGAATCGTACTTGCCCGCGGCGACTGCCTTGAACGAGGCGATAGTGTCGCTGAGCGGGACGAACACGCCCGGCTGACCGGTGAACTGCTCGGCGACGAACATCGGGTGGGACAGGAACCGCTCGATACGCCGCGCCCGCCGGACGGTGACCTGGTCCTCTTCGGACAGCTCATCGATGCCCAGGATGGCGATGATGTCCTGCAGCTCCTTGTAGCGCTGCAGGATCCGCTGCACCTCTCGGGCCACGTCGTAGTGCTCCTGGCCGACGTAGTTGGCGTCCAGGATGCGGGAGGTGGAGTCGAGCGGGTCCACCGCCGGGAAGATCCCCTTCTCGGTGATCGACCGGGACAGCACGGTCGTGGCGTCCAGGTGGGCGAACGTGGTGTGCGGAGCGGGGTCGGTGATGTCGTCGGCGGGCACGTAGATCGCATGCATCGAGGTGATCGAGTGGCCGCGGGTCGAGGTGTTCCGCTCCTGCAGCTGCCCCATCTCGTCGGCGAGCGTGGGCTGGTATCCCACGGCCGAGGGCATCCTGCCGAGCAGCGTGGACACCTCCGAGCCCGCCTGGGTGAACCGGAAGATGTTGTCGATGAACAGCAGCACGTCCTGGCCCTGCACGTCGCGGAAGTACTCGGCCATGGTCAGCGCGGACAGCCCCACCCGCAGCCGGACTCCCGGGGGCTCGTCCATCTGGCCGAACACGAGCGCGGTGTCCTTGATGACGTCCGACTCGGTCATCTCGATGATCAGGTCGTTGCCCTCACGGGTGCGCTCGCCGACCCCGGCGAACACCGAGACGCCGCCGAAGTTCTTGGCGACCCGGGTGATCATCTCCTGGATGAGCACGGTCTTGCCCACGCCGGCCCCGCCGAACAGGCCGACCTTGCCGCCCCTGACATAGGGCGTGAGCAGGTCGAGCACCTTGATGCCGGTCTCCAGGATCTCGGTCCTGGGCTCCAGCTGGTCGAAGGGCGGCGGGTCACGGTGGATGGACCAGCGCTCCTCCACCTTCAGCGACGCGGTGTCCACGTCCAGCGTCTCGCCGAGCACGTTGAACACGTGGCCCTTGGTGACGTCGCCGACCGGCACGGTGATCGGGCCGCCCGTGTCGGTGACCGTGGCGCCGCGCACCAGGCCGTCGGTCGGCTGCATGGCGATCGTCCGCACGGTGTCGTCGCCCAGGTGCTGCTCTACTTCCAGGGTCAGCGTCCTGGTCCGGTCGTCGAGTGTGACATCGACGTGCAGGGCGTTGTAGATGTCGGGGATCTCCTCGGCGGTGAATTCCACGTCCACGACGGGGCCGGTGACGCGTGCGACCCGGCCGGCCCGCGCGCCGGCGGCTGCCTGGCCGCCCGCGGCGGCGCTCTCAGCGGTTGCGGTCATGATGCATTCACTCTTTCCCTGCGGCGGTCTCGGCCAGCGCGTTGGCGCCACCGACGATCTCGCTGATTTCCTGGGTGATCTCGGACTGCCGAGCTTTGTTCGCCTCAAGGGTGAACTGGTCAAGCAGCTCGTTGGCGTTGTCGGTAGCTGACTTCATCGCCCGCCGCCGCGCCGCGATCTCCGAGGCGGCGGCCTCCAGCAGCGCGTGATAGATCCTGCTCTCCACGTACCAGGGCAGCAGGGCATCCAGGACGTCCGGCGGCGACGGCTCGAATTCGTACAGCGGGAACGGCCCGCTGGGCGGCGGTTCCGTGGCCTCCTCGACCTCGATCGGGAGGATCCTGCGCACGACAGCGTTCTGGCTGAGCATGGACACGAACTCGGTGTAGACGCAGTGGATCTCGTCCACCCCGCCGTCGGCGGCGTCGCGGCTGAACGCGTCAAGGAGCGTCTCGGTGATCTCGCGCGCGTTCTCGGTGCGTGGCGTCTCCGAGAACCCGCTCCACTCGGCGGTGATCTCCCGCCCGCGGAACCGGTGCCAGGTGATCCCCTTCTGGCCGGTCACGTACGTCATCTCCTCGACGCCGCGCTCACCGAGCAGCCCGCGCAGGCTCTGCGCCTCGCGCAGGACGTTGGCGTTGTAGCCGCCGGCGAAGCCCCGGTCGCTGGTGATGATCAGGATGGCGGCTCGCTGCGCGCGCTCGGGCTCACGGATGATCGGGTGGTCGATCTGCGCGGACCGGCTGACCGCCGCCTCGACGGCCCGGGTGATCTCCCGCGCGTAGGGCACCGCGTCGCGCACCCGCTGCTGCGCCTTGATGATCCGCGAGGCTGCGATCAGCTCCTGGGCGCGGGTGATCTTGGCAGTGGACTGGATCGACCGGATCCGCTGCCGGACGGCGCGAAGCTGTGCTCCCATGCTCTGCCTTCCCCGGCCTAACCCTGCGGGGCCGGCGGTGGGACGTACCTGGTCACTTTCTCGCGGTCGATGTCCTCGTCGTCCATCGGCTCGGCTGGCTCCTCCTCGACGAGGAGCCTCTCCCCGCCGCTGATCTCGAATCCCCGCCGGAACTCCTCGATCGCGTCCTTGAGCGCGGCGGCGGTGCCGTCGTCCAGCAGGCCGCTCTCCCTGATCGACGCGTATATACCGTCGTGACTGCGCTGCAGGAAGTCGAGGAACTCGTCCTCGAACCGCTTGACGTCATCGACCGGCACATCGTCGAGGTACCCGGAGGTGCCTGCCCACACCGAGACCACCTGCCGCTCGACCGGGAGCGGGCTGTATTGCGGCTGCTTGAGCAGTTCCACCAGGCGTGCCCCCCGGTCCAGCTGGGCGCGGGAGGCAGGGTCGAGGTCGGAGGCGAACGCAGCGAACGCCTCTAGGTCGCGGAATTGCGAGAGGGCGAGCTTCAGCCCGCCCGCGACTGTCTTCATCGCCTTGATCTGCGCGTCGCCACCGACCCGCGACACAGACCGGCCGACGTTGATGGCCGGCCGCACGCCGGAGTTGAACAGGTCGGTTTCCAGGAAGATCTGGCCGTCGGTGATGGAGATGACATTGGTCGGAATGTAGGCCGAGATGTCGTTGGCCTTGGTCTCAATTATCGGCAGGCCGGTGAGCGAGCCGCCGCCCAGGTCGTCCGAGAGTCTGGCGCACCGCTCCAGCAGCCGGGAGTGCAGGTAGAAGACGTCTCCCGGGTAGGCCTCGCGGCCGGGCGGGCGGCGCAGCAGCAGGGAGATGGCCCGGTAGGCGTCCGCATGCTTGGACAGGTCGTCGAAGATGATCAGCACGTGCTGCCCGGCGTACATCCAGTGCTGGCCGATCGCCGAACCGGTGTAGGGGGCGATGTATTTATACCCCGCCGGGTCGGAGGCGGGCGCGGCGACGATGACGGTGTAGTCCATCGCGCCCGCGTCCTCCAGTGCCTGCCGCACCTGGGCGGTGGTGGAGCCCTTCTGGCCGATCGCCACGTAGATGCACTTGACCTGGCGGGCCGGGTCGTTGGACTCCCAGTTGGCCTTCTGGTTGATGATCGTGTCGATGGCGATGGCGGTCTTGCCGGTCTGCCGGTCACCGATGATCAGTTCCCGCTGCCCGCGCCCGATCGGGGTCATCGCGTCGATCGCCTTGATCCCCGTCTGCAGCGGCTGGTTCACCTTGGTGCGCTGGACCACGGAGGGGGCCTGCAGCTCCAGCGCCCGCAGGACGGTGTCCTCGACCTCGCCCTTGCCGTCGAGCGGCACTCCGAGCGGGTCCACCACCCGTCCCAGGAAGCCGTCGCCGACCGGAACCGACAGCACCTCGCCCGTCCGGCGCACCTGCTGGCCTTCGTCGACCTGGCTGAAGTCGCCGAGGATGACCACGCCGATCTCACGGATGTCCAGGTTGAGTGCGAGGCCACGGATCCCTCCCGGGAACTCCAGCAGCTCATTGGCCATCGCCGAGGGCAGGCCCTCCACCCGCGCGATGCCGTCGCCGGCCTCGGCGACCGTGCCGACCTCCTGCCGGGAGGCGCCTTCCGGCTCGTACGCCTGGATGAAGTCCGCCAGCGCGTCCCGGATCTCGTCGGGCTGGATTGTCAGCTCCGCCATGGTCCTCGTGTCTTTCTTGTCTGGCTTATCTGGCTTGTCTCGCTTGTCTTGCTTGTCGGACTGTTGTGTGGGGCGCCGTGCCTCAGTCGCCGTCTCGTCCGCCGCCGGGCGCTGCCGCCCGCTGGCGGGGCCATGCTCTGCCATCAGGACGCCAGCCTCTGCCGTAGCTGGGCGAGCCGGCTCGCCATGCTGCCGTCGAGGAACTCATCCCCGATCTGGATAGACATTCCACCCACGACCTCCGGATCGATGAGGACATTCAGATGAATTTCGCGGCCGTACGTGTGTGACAGCGCGGCGGCGAGCCGCGCACGCTGGTCCTCGTCGAGCCCACCGGCAACACGCACGACCGCGATCAGGCGCTGCCGCCAGGCGGCGGCCAGCCGCGCGTAGTCGTCCAGGGTCGCGTCCAGGCTACGTCCTCGCGGGTACACCGCCGCCTGGGTGATCAGGCGGAGCGCCGCCGGGGTCACCTTGCCAGCCAGCAGTGTGTCCAGCAGGCCGCGCTTGCCGTCGGCCGGCAGCTTCGGGTCCGACAGGGCCGACCTGAGCTCCGGCGCGGTGCTGACGATCCGGCCGAACCTGAACAGCTCGTCCTCCAGGTCGTCGAGCTGGCCTTCGCTCTCCGCGGCGGCCGCGGTGGCCAGCACGCCGAGCTGCTCTGCCGCGTCGGCGAGGTCGCGCCCCGCAGCCCAGCGGTTGCGGACCATGCCGGCCATCAGGTCAAGGGTGCCCCCGGCGACACGGCCGTCCAGCAGCTGGGACACCAGGCCTTCCCTGGCAGCCACCGGGCTTGTCGCGTCGGTCAGGGCCCGGCGCAGGCCGGGCTCCTGGTCGAGCAGGTGAGCCACCGCGAACAGCTCATCCCCGAGCGCGGCGGCTCCGGAGGGGTCCGCCAGCGCGGCCGTCAGCTGTTCGCGTGCCGCGGCCAAGGATGCGCGGCTGGGGCCCCTCATCCTTGCCCCTCTCGCGGGCGGTCGGCCCTCGTGACCAGCATGCGGGTAGTCATCGGGTGACGCTTTCGGGCTGCTGCTCCAGCTCGTCCAGGAAACGCTCGACGGTGCGCCGCTGCCGGGCCTCATCGGTCAGCGACTCGCCCACCACGCGGCCGGCGAGCTCCACTGCGAGCGCGCCAACCTCGGTCTTGAGCGACTGGAGCGCCTGCTGGCGGTCCGCATCGATCTGCGCGTGCGCCGCATCGATCAGGCGGCGGCCTTCGGCGCTCGCCTGCTCGCGCATCTCGGCGATGATCTGCGCTCCCTGCTCCCGCGCCTCCTCGCGCAGCCGGGCGGCCTCGTGCCTGGCCTCGGCCAGTTGCTCCCGGTACGTGGCCAGGGTGCGGTCCGCCTCGGCCTGGGTTTCCTCGGCCCGCTGCAGGCCGCCCTCGATCTTGTCGGTCCGTTCCTCCAGCGTCTTGGAGAGCCTCGGTATCAGGACCTTCCACAGCGCGAAGAAGATGATGCCGAACGTGATAGCGCCGATGATGAGCTCGGTCAGGTCGGGGACCAGCGGGTTCTGCAGCTGTTCGGCCGCTACGTGCAACATGGCGGCTACCTCTCCGTCCGGGGGGTGCTACTTGATGAAGAACGGGACGGCGATGCCGATCAGCGCCAGCGCCTCGGTCAGCGCGAAACCGATCCACATGTAGGTGGTGATCCGGCCCGAGGCCTCCGGCTGCCGGGCCATGGCCTCGATGGCGTGCCCGAAGACCAGGCCGATGCCGATGCCTGGGCCGATCGCGGCCAGGCCATAGGTCAGCGCCCCGAGGTTCCGGATGTGAAGTTCGGTTTGCGCTAGCACGGTGGCCAGGTGTTGCATCTCTCAGCTTCCTTTCAGTCGGCGGTTCTCCTCCGCCGGGGTCTGGGTGGGTCGGTTAGTGCGCCGTTTCCATCGCGTCGGCTATGTAGAACGAGGTGAGCGTCGCGAAGATGAACGCCTGCAGTGCCATGATCAGCACCTCGAGGCCGGTCAGGATGATCGTCAGCAGGAACGACGTCGCCGCGAAGAGCAAGCCGATCGAGAGGCTGAACAGGTACCAGGACGCCAGCCCGAACACGAGCAGCAGCAGGTGGCCGGCGAGCATGTTGGCGAAGAGCCGGATCGCGAGCGTGAACGGCCGGACCAGGATGTTGGAGAACAGCTCGACCGGGGCCAGGAGCGGCAGGATCCACCAGGGCGCCCCTTCGGGCACCGCCATTCTCCTGAAGTAGCCGATCGGCCCCTTGCTCTTGATCCCGATCGTGATGTAGGTGACCCACACGATGAGGGCAAGCATGACCGGGAAGGCGAACCTGGACGTCGCCGGGAATTCGATCAGCGGGATGATACCGAACAGGTTCATGATCCAGACGAAGAAGAAGATCGCGACGATGAAGGGCAGATACTTGTCGCCCTTCTTGCCCAGCTGCTGCCGGAGGATCTGGTCCCGGACGAACAGCACGCCCAGCTCGCCGAGGTTCTGCGCGCCTCTGGGGACGATCTTCGGCTTCCGGAACGCCACGAAGAAGAAGGTCAGGATGATGACGGCGGTCACCACCGCGAGCAGCATGGGCTTGGTGAACGTGATGCCGCCGACCGTGAAGATCGGCTTGAAGTAGAAGTCCGAGATCGACGGCGCCGGGTAGCCGCAGCCGGAGAACAGGTGGCATCCGCTGGCCGTGGTCAACACCCGGACGTCACTCACCGTTGGCTCCTTGCGGCGCAGCCCGGTGCGCCCGGGCGGAGGGTCGATGGGGTCACGACCTGGTGACCCGGAATATGACAAGGGCGATCGCGCTGGCCAGGCCGACCAGCATCCCGATCGGGAACAGCACCGGCACGCCGGCCCAGCGGCCGATGAGCCAGCCCAGGAAGCCGTACAGGGCCATGCCGCCGATCATGTAGCTGAGGATCGTCCAGCCCTCGCCGGCCGGGCGGGGCTGCGACGGGTCCCGGTCGCCCGCTGGCGGCCCGCCGCTCACGGGCCGCCCAGCCTGGTCCGCCGTTCCTGGCGCATGCGAAGGCGCTGGCCCTGGGCCGCGGTCCCCCGCCCTGCGGTCCGGCTCGGCTCACCATGGGTCACCGGTCTCTGTCCGGCTCGACGTACAGCATCTTCAGGCGCATCGACCACAGCATCTGCGCCGCGCTGTAGGCCAGCACGCAGACGATGACGGTCAGGCCGAAGAACCGGCCGTTGAAGGCGGTCGAGTCCTGGAAGATGCCAACCAGGACGAGCAAGACGATGATCTTGGCCAGGTAGGTGGCGATCGCGGCAATCATCATCGCCTGTGGGCTCACCTTCGCCGCCCTGCCCACCACCAGAACGCTGATTCCGAAGAACACGATCACCACGCCGACCCCGAGCGCGGCGCCGAGCAATCCCTTGCTGCCGCCCAGGATTGCGCCCAGCACGATCATGAGCAGCGCAACAGGAGCTGTGAGCACGGCGGAACGCCGCAGGATCACGGCATAGTTCGCCGGCATCTACCTTGCTCCGGGGGCTCGATGGTCGCACGGATGGCCTGCACGCTCGCCGGGACATCCCCGCCGCGCGGGCGGCACGGAGCAGCCGCGATGCGGGAGTGGCGCGTGTGCGCCGCCACGTGTGCGAAACGTATCACGGACCCCTCACTCGTCTCTCGAGTGGCTGCTCGTGAAAGATATCACAAGCTCCCCCGTACGAGCTTCACCAGGTCACCGTCTGTGACTGCAGCCGGCTTTCTCGCTACGCCGACCGCGATCAGGGCGCCGATCACACCGGCGGTGCCGGCTGCTCACGGTCTGGCTGCATCGGTGGCCACGGCAGGGCTGGCGGCGCGGAAGGCCATGGCGGGGAAGACGCCGGCGGCTGGGCCTCCGAGCCATCCCGGGACGGGCCGGGCGTGTGGTGGACCGGAGCCGGAGCGTGGTCCACCGGGGCGGGTGCCTGGTGGGCCGGGGCGGGTGCCTGGTGGGCCGGAGCGGGTGCCTGGTGGGCCAAGCCGGGCGCGACGTGCGGGGCGGGAGCTTGGTGCGCCGGGGCGGGCGGAGCCTGCCGGCGCGCCGCCGCGCGAACCGCCGGGGCTAACGCAGGCTGAACCGGCTCGCGGTCCGGTGGCGGCTGCGCGTGCGCCGCAGGCCGCCTGGCCTGCAACGCCGAGGGTGGCGCCGCAGAGGGCGGCGCGGCGGATGACACGGCAGCCTGCCTGGTGGCGGGCGCACCGGTCGCGGGCGCCGTGGGCTCCGCCGTGGCAGACGGCACGGTGCCCACCCCGGTGACGGACGTTCCAGCGGGATGCCGGGCCCACGGGCGCAACCGGGGCATCGACGCGAACACCAGGGCCAGCATGGCGCCCACGGTGATGATGACCAGCACGACCAGTGGCGTCCGCACGATGGACAGCCACACCACGCTGCCCGCGAAAACGGCGGCCCACAGATACATGATCAGGACGCTGGTCCGGTGCGAGTGGCCGATATCGAGCATGCGGTGATGCAGGTGCTTGCGGTCCGGCGCGAACGGCGATAGGCCCGCCCGGGCCCGGCGGAACACTGCCATGAGCAAGTCCGCGTAGGGGATAAGCAAGATCGCGGCCGGCAGGAGCAGGGGCAGGACCGCGCCGAACCGGTTGACCGTGCCCAGGGAAAGAGCGCGGGTATCGGTGAGCGACCCTGGGTCGAGCGAGGCCAGGCTGGAGATCGGCGCGTAGGCCAGCAGCAGCCCGATCAGCATTGCGCCGGTGTCGCCCATGAAGATGCGCGCCGGGTGGTAGTTGTGCGGCAGGAACCCGAGGCAGATCCCGGCCAGGACGGCGGACGCCAGTGCGGGCGCCGCCTGGTCCGGCAGGCCCAGCCGGTGGGTGAGCGTGTAGTAGTAGGCGAAGAAGGCCACGGCCCCGATCCCGACGATCCCGGCGGCCAGCCCGTCGAGGCCGTCGATGAAGTTGACCGCGTTGATCGTGACCACCACGACCAGGATGGTGAGCGCGATCTGCTGATCGCTGGTGAGGCCCAGCGTGGTGCCGCCGGGCGTGGGCAGCCAGGTCACCTCGGCGCCGCTCCAGACCAGGATCACGCCCGCCGCGACCTGGCCTGCCAGCTTGCTGATCACGCCCATCCCCCAGCGGTCATCGACGAAGCCCATGACCACGACCAGCCCCCCGGCCAGCAGGAGGCCCTTGGCCATGTTCGTCTCCGCGAAAACGCTCTCCAGGGAGGGCAGCCCGCTCGCCACCATGAGCCCGACAGCGAGCCCGGCATACATGGCGAACCCCCCGAGCAGGGGGGTGGGGACCACGTGCACGTCCCGGTCGCGGGCGGCGTGCATAGCGCCGATCGCGATCGCGAATCGCCGCACGAGCGGCGTCAGCAAGTAGGTTACGGCCGCGGCCGCCAGCAAGGTCAGAACGTATTCACCCATGGCTCACCATGGCCCGGCTGGGTTTGCGCGCATCACTTCCCACTTTAGGGCACCCCGGCCCGGGCCGTGTGCCCGTGGGCACCGTCTGCCGCTCGCGCCTCACGCAGCCGGCCTAGCCCCGCCAGTCCGCCCGGGGCCTCCCGCCCCGCCGCCGGATCATTTACTTCGCCGTGTCTCCGGACTTCGCCGCCGTGTCTTCGGGCTCCGCCGCCGCGTCTTCGGACTTCGCCGCCGTGTCTTCGGGTTCCGCCGCCGCGTCTTCGGGCTCTGCCGCCGCGTCTTCGGGCTCCGCCGCCGCGTCTTCGGGCTCTGCCGCCGCGTCTTCGGACTCCGCCACAGTGTCATCGGGCTCCGGCACCCACTCATCCTCGACGGCCAGGGTGACGACCTCCCGGAGGCGCTCGACAGAGATGGCCCCCGCCCGCAGCAGCTTGGGGACCGGGCCGGTCAAGTCCACGATCGTGGACGGAACGTCGCCCGCGCAGGGCCCGCCGTCCAGGTAGACGGCGACTGCCTCGCCCAGCTGCGTTTCCGCGTCGGCGGCAGTCGTCGCGGGCTGTGATCCCGAGCGGTTGGCACTGCTCACCGCCAGCGGGCCCGTTTCCTTGAGCAGTTCGAGCGCGAGCTCATGGAGGGGCATCCGGACCGCGACCGTGCCCTTGGTGTCCCCCAGATCCCAGATCAGGCTCCGGTTGGCCCGCAGCACCAGGGTGAGCGCACCTGGCCAGAACTCATCGATGAGGTCCTTGCCGGACGCGTTCAGGTCCTCGACCAGGGCCGTGGCCGCGCGGACGGTGCCGACCAGCACCGGCGGGGGCATCTGGCGATCCCGGCCCTTGGCCGCGAGCAGGCCCACCACGGCGGGCGGGGAGAAGGCGTCCGCGGCCAGCCCATACACCGTGTCCGTCGGTATCACGGCCAGGTCGCCTTTGCGCAACGAGGCGGCCGCCTCGGCAAGGCCCGCCGCCCGCTGCTCTGGGTCCGTGCAGTCAAACCGTGCGCTCATGCCAGCCCATCTTTCCATTCAGGTTCAGGCTCGGAGCCCGCGAACTGGGCGGTGACGAAACGGTCCCGCCCGGCCAGGTCCTTGTGGTTGCGGGTGTCCCGCCAGCCCCGCTCTTCGGCGAAGATCCAGTAGACCGGCGTGCCCTGCGGTTCGCCGTGTTCCACCGCGACCAGCCCGCCGGGCCGCAGCAGCCGCCGCGCGACCCCCTCGATGACCCGGACGGCGTCCAGGCCGTCCTCGCCGCCCCAGAGCGCGCCGGCCGGGTCGTACTCGGCGACCTCGGGCGGGACCGTGGCACCGACCGGTATGTACGGCGGGTTGCTGATCACCAGGTCCACCGCCCCGCTCAGCGATGGCAGGGCACCGGCGAAATCGCCCTCGTCGAGGGTTACCCGGCCCCGGGTGTGCGGGGCGGTGTTCGCACAGCGCGCGATGTTGCGCCGCGCCCACTGCCGTGCCAGCGGGTCAGCCTCCACGGCGTGCACCCGTGCCCGCGGCACCTCCTGCACAATCGCCAGCGCGATCGCCGCGCTGCCGGTGCCCAGATCCGCCACGACCGGCTCGGCCACGTCCATGTCCCGCAGCGAGCTGATCGCCCAGCCGGTCATCACCTCGGTCTCCGGGCGGGGCACGAACACGCCGGGCCCGACCTCCAGTTCCAGGTAGCGGAAGTAGGCGAGGCCGGTGATGTGCTGCAGCGGCTCCCGCGCCTCCCTGCGCGCGACCTCGTTCCAGAACCGCGGGTCGAACTCACCGTCGGCCACCCGTTGCAGTTCGCCGCGGCCGACCCCGTGCACGTGGGCGGCGATCATCTCCGCGTCCGTACGCGGCGAGTCGACACCGGCCTCGGCCAGCCTGACCGTGGCGGCAGCTATCTCATCCAGGAGCAGCGTCATCGGCTGGACCGGTCACCCTCCACCAGCGCCTTGATCACCGCGTCCAGGTCACCGTTGAGCACATGGTCGAGGTTATGGGCCTTGTAGCCGACCCGGTGGTCGGAAACGCGGTTCTCCGGGAAGTTGTACGTGCGCACCCGCTGGGAACGGTCAACGGTCCGGACCTGGCTGCGCCGCTCGGCCGCGGCCTGGGCCTCCGCGTCCGCCTCCGCTTGGGCGAGCAGCCGGGCGCGGAGGATCCGCATTGCCTGCTCCTTGTTCTGGAGCTGGCTCTTCTCGTTCTGGACGGAGACCACGATCCCAGTGGGCAAGTGGGTGATGCGGACCGCTGAGTCGGTTGTGTTCACGCTCTGGCCGCCGGGCCCGGACGATCGGAACACGTCGATCCGCAGGTCGGAGGGGTCGATCGTGACGTCCACCGGGTCGGCTTCCTGCATCACGAGTACCCCCGCGGCGGATGTGTGGATGCGCCCGGAGGATTCGGTCACCGGAACCCGCTGGACCCGGTGCACGCCGCCCTCGTACTTCAGGCTGGCCCATACGCCGTCGGTCCCGCCGTGGTGCGGGGACTTGATCGCCACGGTCGCGTCCTTGTAGCCGCCCAGGCCGGTCATGGTGGCGTCGAGGATCTCCGTCTTCCAGCCGCGCCGCTCCGCGTAGCGCAGATACATGCGCAGCAGGTCGCCTGCGAACAGGGCGGACTCCTCGCCACCCTCGCCCGCCTTCACCTGGAGGATGACGTCCTTGCCGTCGTTGGCATCGCGGGGTACCAGCAGCGCCCGTAGCCGCTCCTCGAGACCGGCGCGCCGCACGGCGATCTGCTCGGCCTCGGTCGCGAAGGAGGCGTCCTCACCGGCCAGCTCACGCGCCGTTTCCTCATCGGCGACCGCCTGCTGCCACTCCCGGTAGGTGTTCATGACGTGGCTGAGCTCGCCGTAGCGGCGCCCCAGTGCCCTCGACCGCTCCGGGTCGGAGTGCACGGCGGCGTCGGCGAGGTCACGCTCCACCCTGGCGTACTCCTCCGCCAGCTCCGCGAGCCTCTCGAACACCGTGTCTCCTCCCTGCGTGGCCCTGCCGTCGACAGCCAAGATCACCGCGCCGGACGTGTGTCCGGGCGCGGTGATCCGTGGGAGCTACTTGCTGTCGGCTGCCTTCTTGCCGAACCGGCGCTCGAAGCGGGCCACCCGGCCACCGGTGTCAAGAATCTTCTGCTTGCCCGTGTAGAACGGATGACAGTTCGAGCAGACATCGGCGTGGATAACGCCGTTGCTCGCTGTGGACCGCGTCGTGAAGGTGTTCCCGCACGTGCAGGTCACCTCCGTCACCACGTAGTCCGGGTGAATGTCACGCTTCACGTCACTACTCCTGCCTCGTCGGTCGCCGGGTCGCCATCAGCGGATCGAATCCGCGGGGCGTGAACCGGTACCGCGCTTCCTCGGCTTTCAGTGTGCCAGCCCCCAGAACGCATTCCGGGGCGTGGAGATTCCCGATTCGGTCAGGTGCTGACCGTGGTCTTCTGCACCTGGAGCAGGAACTCGGCGTTGCTCTTGGTCCCCTTCATCCGGTCCATGAGCACCTCCAGTGCCTGCTGTGGCTCGAGCGCGTGCAGCACCCGGCGGAGCTGCCAGACGATCCTCAGCTCCTCGGGGGTCAGCAGCAGGTCTTCCTTGCGGGTGCCGGAGGCGTCCACGTCGACCGCGGGGAAGATCCGCTTGTCGGCAAGCTCACGGCGCAGCCGCAGCTCCATGTTGCCGGTTCCCTTGAACTCCTCGAAGATCACCTCATCCGCGCGGGAGCCCGTCTCGATCAGGGCGGTGGCGAGGATCGTCACCGAGCCGCCATGCTCGATGTTGCGCGCCGCACCGAAGAACCGCTTCGGCGGGTAGAGGGCGGTCGAGTCCACGCCGCCGGACATGATCCGCCCGCTGGCCGGGGCGGACAGGTTGTAGGCGCGACCGAGCCTGGTGATCGAGTCGAGCAGGACGACCACGTCGTGGCCCATCTCCGCCAGGCGCTTGGCCCGCTCGATGGCAAGCTCCGCAACGGTGGTGTGGTCCTCGGCCGGCCGGTCGAAGGTCGAATAGATGACCTCTCCCTTGACCGTGCGCTGCATGTCGGTGACTTCCTCCGGCCGCTCGTCAACCAGCACCACCATGAGGTGGCATTCGGGGTTGTTCTTGGTGATCGCGTTGGCGATGGCCTGCAGGATAAGCGTCTTGCCCGCCTTCGACGGCGACACGATGAGGCCGCGCTGGCCCTTGCCGATCGGGGCGATCAGGTCGATGATCCGCGTAGTCAGGTTGGTCGGGTCGGTCTCCAGCCGCAGCCGTTCCTGCGGGTACAGCGGCACGAGCTTCGCGAACTCCGGCCGCGCCCGCGACTCCTCCGGGTCGAGCCCGTTGATCTTGTCGAGCCGGACCAGGGCGTTGAACTTCTCCCGCCGCTCGCCCTCGCGTGGCTGGCGGACCGCTCCTTCGATGACGTCCCCCTTGCGCAGGCCGTGCTTGCGCACCTGCGAGAGCGAGACGTACACGTCGTTGGGCCCGGGCAGGTAGCCGGTGGTGCGGATGAACGCGTAGTTGTCGAGCACGTCGAGAATCCCGGCGATTGGGATGAGGACGTCGTCCTCGGTGATCACGGGCTCGGCGTCGCCACCACGGTCACCGCGCCGCCGGTTGCGGTTGCGGAACCGGTCCCGGTTGCGGCGCCCGCCGCGGCCTTCGGAGTCGTCGTCACCACGGCCACCCTGATCCTGCTGCTGGCCCGTCTGGCCGCCGCGCTGGCCGCCCTGATCCTGGCGCTGCTCGCCAGCCTCACCGCCGCGCGGCTGGTCATCGCGCCTGCCGTTGCGCCGCCGCCGGTCGCCGCGCTGGCCGTCGCCGCCCGGGTGGCCATCGCCACGCTGCGCGTCACGCTGGGCATCGCCCTGCTGGGCGTCGCCGCGCGGGGTGTCGGCCTGGGCGTCGCTGCGCCGGCCGTCACCGCGCCGGTCGTCGCCGGACGGGCCCGCGGTGCCAGTGCCGGCGGGCGCGGCATCCGCCGCGGTACCCGGCCCGGCCGTCCCCGGGTGCTCGAAGGTCAGCCGGCTGTCAGCTCCGCCGCCGACGGCATCTTCCCGTGGCGCGACCGCTGGCGCTTCCTGGGTGGAAACCGCGGGATAGGCGCCCTCCCCCTGGCCCGGCTGAGTGGATCTGTCTGGTTCCATAGCGTCCTGCTCACGGTGGCGAGGCGCGTCGGCTCCCGCAGACGCGACCCGCTGGCCTGAATTGTCGAGTCCCGCACCCCGCCCGGTGGCGTGCGGAGCGGCCGTCTGGCCGCCTTGCCTGTCCTGAATTGCCGCCACGAGCTGGCTCTTGCGCATCCGGGCGGTCCCGGTGATCCCCATGGAC
This sequence comes from Streptosporangiaceae bacterium, assembly GCA_036005525.1. Classification (GTDB taxonomy): domain Bacteria; phylum Actinomycetota; class Actinomycetes; order Streptosporangiales; family Streptosporangiaceae; genus UBA9676. The sequence continues at coordinate 8,923 of DASYQM010000106.1, read as the reverse complement.
TGGGCTATCCGCTGTAGTTCAGGCAGGAGCATGCCAGACAGTCCCGTGGTGGCGCCACGGTCTGCCCGGCCGGGCACCGGCTCAGCATCCGGCCCGGCTACCCGGACCGGCTCTGATCCGCCCGGCGGGGCCGCGGGCTCGCGCGTCGCCGGATCCGGTGACGCGGCCGTGGCCGCGGGCTGAAGATCAGGGGTTTCCGGCTGAGTCGAGGTTTCCCCGGGCGCCGGGGAGCCGGTGAAGGGATCGGTGGGTTCGCTGCTCACAAGGGGTCCTTCCCAGAGCGCGGGTGCCGGTCTAGGCGTGACCGGGTCAACCCGATGTTGCGGCCCGGCGAACTGGCCGGGTCAGGTTATGCACCAGCTACCTTGTCGCGCCGCCTCGGTGTTCGGTGGGCTCCTGCACGCCTAACCCGGTGTCTGCGGGCAAGGCAGAAGGGCCGAAACAATCCCAGGCAGCCGGGGCGGCAGCCCGGACCTCCGCTCCTTTCCCGGTTCTCCGTGCCACCTTCGCGGTTGGTGTACGCGAGGAGGGGGTGGCCCGAGATGTTGGCGGAGAATCATTGGCTGCAGCCGACCACGTGGCCGACGGCGCAGCCAATGACAGGCGAGCACCTCTCCCCTCGGCGGGGCACCTGGTGCGGCATTCAGCTTAACACCAACGGAGCCCACGGCATTCCTTCGGCTGCTGCCTGTCTGTCACGCCAGAAACTGGCCCGGTCACGCCGGGACCCTCCCGTGCGGCCTGCGCCCGGCCCTCGGACTGGTTCCAGGATGGCCCCTGGTCCCAGGTAGGCGCGTGCCGCGCGCTGACTGGTGGATGCACGTCCAGCCCGCCTTGCTGTACGTGAGCACCCTGCTGATCGATGTGCAGGGGGATTACATGCCAGGCGATACCCGTTTCGCGCGCGATTGAATCCACCGCGTCCGCAGATGGCCACTGCCCGTCGAACGACAGGACCAGGACGGTCGGGCCCGCCCCGGACACCACCGCGGCCGCCCCGGCCCGCCTGAGCGCGCCGAGCAGGCTGGCGGTCTCCGGCATGATCGCGGCCCGGTACGGCTGGTGCAGGAAATCCTCGGTGGCGTCGAACAGCAGGTGCGGCGCGCCGGTGAAGGCAGCGATCAGCAGCGCACTGCGCGCTGCGTTTGCCGCCGCGTCCGCGTGCGGGACCGTCCGCGGCAGTGCCTGCCGCGCCGCCTCGGTTGCCAGCGGCACCGTCGGCACGCAAGCCACCGCGCGCAGGGCGGCGGGAACGCCGATCCGCAGCAGCCGGGCACTACCGGGCTCACCGGCACCGGCCTCACGGACTCCAGGCCTGCCGGCACCAGACTCACCCGCACCGGACTCACCGGCACCAGGCTCACCGACACCAGGCTCACCGGCACCGGACCGACGAGCACCAGGCTCACCGGCGCCGGCCGGTGCGGTCGGCCCGGGCCGTGGCGTCCACGCGATGGTGAGCCCGCCGGCCAGGCAGGCCGCCACGTTGTCGGGATGACCTTCCAGCGTCACCGCGAGCTGGAAGACCGCCTCGTCCGAGAGCCGCGTCCCGTCGGCGCCGGCCAGCGCACGGGCGGCCAGCACGCCCGAGCAGATCGCCGCCGCCGACGAGCCGAGCCCCCGCCCGTGGGGTATCGCGTTCGCGCAGCGCAGGGCGATTCCTGGCGGCTGCCCGCCGATCGCGCCAAACGCCGCGCGCATGGCCCGGACCACCAGGTGCCGCTCGCCCGCGGCCGCGGTGCCACCGCCCTCGCCGGACACCTCTATGACCAGCCCGCCATCCGTGACCCAGGCCTCGACCTCGTCATGAAGCGCCAGCGCCAGGCCCAGCGCGTCAAACCCGGGCCCCAGGTTGGCGCTGGTAGCGGGCGCGCGCACGCGGGCGGGCCGCTCCGCCCAACTCACGCCGCGCACCCCGTGGGTCTGGGTCGTGCCGGCGCCGCGGCCGTCATGCCAGCCCCAGAGCGGCGGCCGCGGTGGCAGGATCCACCCGAACCGTCACCGGGGCCGGCGCGGCGGACACCGCCCAGTCCGGGTCCTTCAGTCCGTTGCCCGTGATGGTGCAGACCACCCGCGAACCCGCGCCGAGCTGCCCGTTCTCGCGGGCCTGGAGCAGCCCCGCGACTCCCGCGGCCGATGCAAGCTCGCCGAAGACGGCCTCTTTGCCGGCCAGCATCCGGTAGGCGGCGAGTATCTGGCGGTCGGTGACCGCCTCGATGAGGCCGCCCGACTCGTCGCGCGCTTCCTCGGCCTGCCGCCAGGAGGCAGGGTTGCCGATCCTGATCGCGGTGGCGATCGTCAAGGGGGCCAGCACGGGCTCACCGCGCACGATGGGCGCCGCGCCGCTGGCCTGGAAGCCGAACATCCGGGGCGTGTGGGTGGCGAGCCCGGCCTCAGCGTACTCGCGGTAGCCCCTCCAGTAGGCGGTGATGTTGCCGGCGTTCCCGACCGGCAGGCAGTGCACGTCCGGGGCATCGCCGAGAGCCTCGACGATCTCGAAGGCCGCCGTCTTCTGCCCTTCCAGCCGATCCGGGTTCACCGAGTTGACCAACGCGACCGGGTAGTCGTTGGCGAGCTTACGTGCGAGTTCCAGGCAGTCGTCGAAGTTGCCGTCTACCTGAAGCAGCTTCGCCCCATGCACCAGCGCCTGCGCCAGCTTGCCGAGCGCGATCTTGCCACGGGGGACGAGCACCGCACAGGTCAGGCCGGCCCGGGCCGCGTACGCGGCGGCGCTCGCGCTGGTGTTGCCGGTGGAGGCGCAGATGACGGCGGTCGCGCCGCGGGCCATCGCCATGCTCACCGCCACCGTCATGCCCCGGTCCTTGAACGACCCGGTCGGGTTCGCTCCCTCCACCTTCAGGTACACCTCGCACCCCGTGCGGGCGGACACCACCGGGGCGGGGAGCAGCGGCGTCGCGCCCTCGCCGAGCGTGACCACCGGCCCGCTGGCGTCGGCCGGCAGCCGGTCCTGGTACTGCCTGATCACGCCCGGCCAGCCCACCGGGGTGACGGCAGGGCCGGCCCGGCCCGCCGGGTGGCGCGCTGGCTGGCTCACTCCTCCCCCTCCCCTTCGACGCGCATCACGCTGGCGACCGCGCGCACCACGTCCATCGCTCCGAGGTCGTCCACGCAGCTGGCGAGCGCGGCGTCGGGCGCCGAGTGGGTGACGATGACCAGCTGGGCGTCGTCACCGCGCCCCTCCTGCCGGACCGCCTTGATGGACACCTCGTGCCGGGCGAACGACTCCGCGATCCGGGCAAGCACGCCCGGTCTGTCGGCGACGTCGAGCGCGACGTGGTAGCGGGTCATCGCCTGACCCATCGGCAGCACCCGCAGGCCCGCGTAGGCAGTGGTGTCCGGGCCGCGGGTCCCGGCAAGCCGGTTGCGGGCGACCGCGACGACGTCGCCGAGCACCGCGCTCGCGGTCGGCATGCCGCCGGCGCCCGCGCCGTAGAACATCAGCCGCCCCGCCGACTCGGCCTCCACGAAGACCGCGTTATAGGCCTCGCGCACGCCAGCGAGGGGGTGCGAGCGCGGGATCATCGCCGGGTGGACCCGGACCGACACCCCGCCATCGCTGCGCTCGCAGATGGCGAGGAGCTTGACCACGTGGCCGAGGACACGGGCGCTGGCGATGTCGGCCTGGGTGACCCCGGTGATCCCCTCCCGGTACACGCCGGCGGCGGTGACCCGGGTGTGGAATGCCAGGCTGGCCAGGATCGCGCCCTTGGCGGCCGCGTCGAAGCCCTCGATGTCGGCCGTCGGGTCGGGCTCGGCGTAACCGAGCGCCTGGGCTTCCTCCAGCGCGTCGGTGAAGCCGGCGCCGGAGGTGTCCATCCGGTCGAGGATGTAGTTGGTGGTGCCGTTGACGATTCCCAGCACCTGCCGCACCGCGTCGCCTGCCAGTGACTCGCGCAGCGGGCGCAGCAGCGGGATCGCCCCGCCGACGGCGGCCTCGTAGTACAGGTCGGTGCCGCCGTCGCGGGCGGCCTGGTGCAGTGCGGCGCCGTCCTCGGCCAGCAGCGCCTTGTTGGCCGAGACGACCGACTTGCCATTCTTCATGGCGGCCAGCAGCAGCGACCGGGCGGGCTCGATGCCGCCGATGACCTCGACCACGATGTCCACGCCGGGCCTGGTGGCGAGCTCCATGGCGTCCGCGGTGAGCAGGGCCGGGTCCACCTCGACCGCACGGGGCCGGGAGGGCTTGCGCACCGCCACCCCTGCCACTTCGAGCGGCGCGCCGATGCGCGCCTCCAGGTCGGCCGCCTGCCGGCCGAGCAGCCGGTACACCTGCGAGCCGACCCCGCCGCAGCCCAGCAGCGCCACCTTCAGCGTCCGCACCGCGGCCCCTTCCCCAGCGGGACCCTCGGCGTCGCTGCCCACCGGGCGCTCACCCCTCGTCCAGTGCCAGCAGGTCGGCGGCTGTCTCCCGGCGCAGCATGACCTTCGCCGAGCCGACGCTGACCGCCACCACCGGTGGCCGCGGCACATGGTTGTAGTTGCTGGCCATCGAGCGGCAGTAGGCGCCGGTGGCCGCCACCGCCACCAGATCCCCGGGGACCAGGTCGGCGGGCAGGTAGGCGTCCCTGACCACGATGTCCCCGCTCTCGCAGTGCCTGCCGACCAGCCGTGACAGCACGGGCGGCGCGGCGGACTCACGCGAGGCCAGGACGCAGGTGTAGTCCGCGCCGTACAGCGCGGTGCGGATGTTGTCGCTCATCCCGCCGTCAACGCTGACGTATGTGCGCAGCCCGTCCACGTCCTTGACCGTCCCAACCTCGTACAGCGTAACGGTGCCGGGCCCGGCGATCGCCCGTCCCGGCTCAACCGTCAGGCGCGGCACTGGCAGGCCCGCGGCCGCGCACTGGGCGCGAACGATCTCGTGCAGGTTCTGCGCGACGATCTTGATGTCGGCCGGGTCGTCCCCCGGGACGTATGCGATGCCGAACCCGCCGCCCAGGTTCAGCTCGGCGATCCGGACACCGTGCTCGGCAGCGATCCGCGCCGCCAGGCCCAGCACCCGGTGCGCCGCCACCTCGAACCCCGCCGTGTCGTAGATCTGCGATCCGATGTGAGAGTGCAGGCCGGCCAGGTCCAGGCCGGGTGCGGCGAGCACCCGCCGTACCGCCTCGTCGGCCGCGCCGGAGGACAGCGAGAAGCCGAACTTCTGGTCGTCGTGCGCGGTGGCCACGAACTCGTGGGTGTGCGCCTCCACCCCGCTGGTCACGCGCACCAGGATGTTCGGCCGCCCGCGGTTCGCAGGCGCATAACGAGAGGACCCCGGCACTGCCGTCTCCCCGGAGCCGCCGGTGCCCCCGGCGTGACCCGCTTCCCCGGCGCGGCCCCTGCCGTCGGTGCGGCCCCCGCTCTCAGCGCCGCCCGTGCTCTCGGTGCGGCCCGCGCTCTCGGTGCGGCCCGTGCTCTCGGTGAGGTAGGCCAGCCGTGCGATCTCCTCGAACGAGTCCACCACGATGTGCCCGACACCGGCGCCGACCGCATACTCCAGCTCGCCGGTGAGCTTGTTGCTGCCATGCAAGGTGATCATCGCCGGGGCCACCCCGGCCTGCAGCGCGACCTCGAGCTCACCGCCGGTGCACACGTCCACGCCCAGGCCCTCCTGGGCGACCCAGCGCAGCACGCCCCGGCTGCAGAACGCCTTGGCGGCATAGAACACCGCGCTGCCCTCGCCGAACGCCTGCCGGAAGTCCCGGCACCGGCTGCGGAAGTCCTCCTCGTCCAGCACGAACAGCGGCGTGCCGAACTCTTGCGCCAGATCACGGACGTCCGCGCCCGCCAGGGTGAGCACACCGCCCGCCCGCCGGGCGCCGCGCGGCCAGATCGCCGGGTCCAGCGCGTTCAGGTCCCCCGGCGGCATGGGCGGGTGCTCGGCCGGCAGCACGTCGGCGTGACGTGGGCCGGCGGGGTGCGCGAGGCGGCTCATGGCACTTCCCTGCTCGTCGTTTCCGGGTCTGGTCGCCGACGGCTGGCCGGCTAGCTCTGCGGGCACGCGGGCGCGCACCTGCGTGCCGCCCGCTCACAGCCGGTCCGGCGCAGCCACGCCGAGCCGGTCAAGCCCGGCGCGCAGCGCCGTCCGCGCCGCCGCGGCCAGCCACAGCTTGGCCGGGCCGGCCCCGGTGGCCGGCTCCCCCGGCCGCGATGTGCCCGGCAGCCCAGTGCCCGGCAGCCCGGTGCCTGACAGCCCAGTGCCTGACAGCCCGGTGCCCGGCGGTACTGCCGGGCAGGCCTCCTGCCAGTCGAAGTACGCCCCCGCCAGGCCCTCAAGGTAGTGCGCAAAGGCGTCCGGCCGCCGGCGCCGCGCGGCCCCGGCGACTCGTTCGGGAAGCCAGGACAGCTCGTGGAGCAGCGCCTGCTCGCTGGGGTGGGTGAGCAGCCGCGGCTGGAACCGTGCCGCCTCTCCCAAGCCCAGCCCGAGGTCAGCGGCCTGGCGCAAGGTAGACGCGGCATGCGCGTGCGCGTACCGGACAGCATAAGCGGGGTTCCCCAGGTGATGCGCGGCCGTGAGACGGGCATCCACTCGCGCCGGGCCACGCGGCGGCAGCCGCGCCAGCGCGTACGTGACGGCATCCGCACCGGCGTAGGCGATAGCCTCGGCCACCACGGATGTCGCCCTGCCCCGGGCAGGCGAGTCCGGCGCAGCTATTCGTTCTGCATCGTGCTGGGTCTTGACGTGGGCACCGGCGGCCTCGGCGAGCCTGCCGGTGACCGCAGCATGGACGTGCTGGCGCGCCTCCTCCCAGGTCCGGGCCGAGGCCAGGCTGACGCCAGCGGGCGCGGTCAGGCCGGTCCCGGCCAGAGCACTGCTGTGGTCACAGGCGGGGCCGGCCTCGGTGATGCGGACGGCCAGGCAGGCCAGCGCGTCGGCGGTGACCGTGACGACCAGGTACCCCCCACTGGCCACCGTCGCCGCCTCGACCCAGCCCAGTCCGCTGAGGCGGGCGGCGAGCCCGGCTGCGACGGCGCCCGGGCCGTCCGGCCCGCCGGTGTGGCCGCCGGCCAGCCGGAACGCGATCGTGGTCGCGTAGGTGCGGGGGCCGCGCGCTGTGCCCGCCGGGGCGGGCCGCCACGTACCAGCGGAGCTGACCGTCGTGGCGAGGGCCCGGTCCAGGTCGCCGGTGATCACGCCAGGCAGCGTATCGGCGGCGGAACCGTGCGCCGGAGTGACGGCCCGGATGTGGGCGGAAAGGGTGCGCCAGCGGCTGCTTACCGCAGCGAGGGGTGTCCCCGCATCGTTGCGGGGCCAGGATCGCCGCGTTCTGCCAGGTAGACAACGTCTGGCTCGCCGCGGCTCACCGGTACCCGGCGCGAATGGACGCTGGTGAAATGACGCCGGAGCCGGTCCTCGAAGGCGGGCGCTTCCGCCGCGCTCCACACCGAGACCACGCCGCCCGGGCGGAGGCTGTCCCAGACGCGTCGCAGGCCCTCGTCGCCGTAGAGGGCCTGGTTCGCGTCCCAGACGGTCCAGTCCGGGCCGTTGTCGACGTCGACGCAGATGACGTCGTAGGGACCCCGTCGCCGTGCCAGCCAGGCCACCACGTCGGCGTTGATCACGTGTACCCGGCCGTCATCCCAGGCCGGCGCGGCCAGGTGGCGCAGGTGGGTGGCGTGCCAGCCGATGATCTCGGCCGAGACCTCGACCACGTCCACCCGTGTCACACGGGCCTGGCTCACCGCCTCGGCCAGCGCGAAACCGACGCCCAGGCCGCAGATCAGCACCTCGGGGGCGGTTGCTGGGCAGCGGGCGAGTGCCGCCGTCACCATAAGCCGTTCCGACCGGCCGTTCCTGGTATCCATGAGGAATACGCCATTGCTGATGATCTCGAACTCGGTGCCCGACCGCCGCAGGACGAGTTCTCCGCGGCGCGTGGCGACCCGCTCCAGCACCCGGGACCCGCCGCTCGGCTCCGTGCCGGTCAACGCTAAAGCGCCTGCTCCTGGTAGGGGCCGTGGCCGGCAAGTTCGCGGACGACGCGGATCATCTCCAGCGGATCGAACGGCTTGGTCAGGTAGGCGTCCACACCGATCTCCTGCCCGCGCGTCTTGTCGTCCTCCTGCGCGCGGGCGGTGATGAGGACCACCTTGATCTCGCTCGTTTCCGGGTTGCGCCGCAGCTGGCTCGCGGTCACCCAGCCGTCCAGCCGCGGCATCATGACGTCCAGGGTGATCACGTCGGGATCGATCGCCACCGCCTTGTCCAGGCAGTCCTGCCCGTCGACGGCGGTGGCGACATCGAATCCCTCAAGGGTGAGATTGACGGCGATGAGCTGACGGATCACCTCATCGTCGTCCACCACGAGCACTCGTCCCAGTCCCTGCGCCACGGGCGCGAGGTTAGCGTCTGTTGGCTGGTTCTCGCGACGACTTGGGCGAGGTGATCTTGATGTCGGCGGCAAGCGGCGGCCACGCGCACCACCCGCGGCGCCATCAGAGGGCTGGTAGCCTTGCTGCGGTCCTTGAGCCCCCGTAGCTCAGGGGAGAGAGCAACGGCCTCCGGAGCCGTGAGCGCAGGTTCGAATCCTGCCGGGGGCACCACCCGACTACCTAGCCAATGCTGGTTCTGACCAGCCAGAACGGTCAATCTCCCGAGTTGCCATCCCCTGCCAGGATGCGACAGGCAACGCCACGGCCTGACGTCTTCCGCCCCCCATACGCCCCCCAAGACGCCCATCCCGGCTGACAGCTTCTGGTGGCGAAGCAGATGTCCCGTGCCCGCTGGGGGCACTGGCTCCTGCAAAGAGGCTGAGGTTGCCGAATCAGGCCTTTCTTTGGATCAAGACATCCCATGATCTTGGGTTGTCAAGCCGGGGCGTGGAGGGGTGCAGACGGGTCAGGCCGCGGCTGGCTTGGGCAGCCGGGGATGGTGGCCCCAGGCGGTGTGCTCGTCGTAGCAGGTGCTGGTTTTCAG
>DASYQM010000105.1:0-63787 GCA_036005525.1 Streptosporangiaceae bacterium | reverse complement strand
GCATCCCGGGCCAGCGGGGTCAGCACGGCGCGCCGGCCGAGCACCAGGCGCGCGTGATCCCGGGCGGCTGCCCGAACTGCCCGCTCGGTCACAGCACCCTTGTCCAGCCGGTGTACGGCCGCTTCCGCCGCGCCCAGCGGGGGCTCGAGCCGGAACCGGAGCCGTCCGTTAAGAATGTCCTGGCGCCGGGCCGGGTCGGCAGCCAGCTCAACCAGGTGCAGCACGAAGGATCGCAGGTCCTCGCTGGTGTGCAGCCTTACGGCCTGCTCGCGGGGCACGGGCATCGCCAGGCCGTTGCCGTCGCGGGGGTGCCCGCCTGGTCGGTGGGGGCTCGCCGGCCGGTCCGAGGGCACGCTTGACACCTCTGGCTTGTCAGGCTGGTCGGCGAGCACCTCGGCGAGCACCTCGCGCACGATCGTGCGCAGCTCTGCGGGGCTGGGCAGGCCATCGAACCGGTCGGGCTGCATCTCACTCACCCCGGCTCGCCCAGGATGCTGGTGACCGCATCGGCGGCCTGCCGCACGTCGTCTTCCAGGCCGGAGAGGTAGACCCGTCCGGTCGCGCCGATCATCCGGTAGTCGACGAGTTTGATCCGGGCCGCTTTTTCCGCCTCGTTGGCGGCGAGAATGGCATACGAGGCTGGCTGCAACTCGAAGACGAACAGCGACTCCCCGGGCAGCATCATCGAACCGAGCTTGTTCCGGTTGATCAGGAACGCGTGCTGCGAGTCCACCCGGGTGATGATGCGCGAGGCCAGCACCCGCGGCCGGGTCGCCGACTCCGCGGATGCTCCCAGCGAGCCGAGCACCGCGCTGGCGGCCGCACGCACCGCGGCCGTGGTCCCGTGCAGCTCCAAGTAGCCGTACTGCCGCTCAACCACGAGAATGCCGGCCTCCACCTCGGCTTCCTTGAGCGCGACATCGGTCAGCGGTTCGATGTCCAGCCCGGGCGCGATCTCGATGACCTGTGCCGCGACACCCAGCCGCGGCAGCCGGCCGCGGATCCAGGTGGCGAGGTAGCACATCGTCTGCGGCTGGAGCTGATCCAGGAAGATGAACGAGCGCAGTTCGGCCATCGCGCTAGACCTTGCCGAGCCGGCGGAGTTCTTCGATGATCAGGGCGCGGAGCTGCTCGCGCATCCGGTCCGCGGCGGGTGGTGCCGCGCCGCCCAGCCGGGCCGGCGCCGTCGGCTGGGCGGCCGGCCTGGTGCCGCCATCTGGCGGCGGAAGGTTCGAGGCGAACGGGTACGGCGGCACCGGGCCTGCCGGGACGCCCCACGGACTGAGCCCCGTGAAATCGCCGAACGGCACGTCGTTTGCTGCGTTATAGGCCACCCGGACCCAGTTGACCAGGTGCTGCGGCTCCAGGTTTTCTCCGATCGAGCTGCCCCCGGCGAACCCCGTACCGAGCGTCATCGACGGCGCCAAGTTCGTGTCCAGGCCAGCGCTGCCAGTGCTGTTCCCGGCGTTGACCGCCACCCGCAGCACCGGGACCCGTTCCGCGAAGCGCATGATCACCGCGGGATCGCTGCTGTGGATCGCCGCGGAGTGGCCGGTGCCGCCGATGCGGACCACCGCGCGTGCCGCGGCGATCCCGGCTTCCGCGTCCCGCGCCCGGACCATGCCGAGCACCGGGCAGAGCTTCTCCCGGGCCAGGGGTTCCTCGGGCAATACCAGGCCGAACGGTGTGATCAGCACCTTGGTCCGGGGCGGCACCCGGATCCCGGCCTGCTTGGCGATCCAGGTCGCGTCCTGGCCGATCGCCTCGCCGTTGAGCATCCCGTCCGGGAACAGGTAGGCCCGCAGCCGGGCGGTCGCACCCTCTTCGAGGACAACCGCGCGCTGCCGGGCGAGTTCCCTGGTCAGGCGGTCTGCGACGGGTTCCGTGGCGATGAGGACCGACTCGTTGGTGCACAGCAGCGAGTTGTCGAACGCCTTGCTCTCGGCGATCCGCGCTGCCGCCGCGGCGAGGTCGGCCGTCGTGTCCACGAGGACGGGCACGTTGCCCGGACCGACGCCGAGCGCCGGGTTTCCGGACCGGTAGGCCGCGCGCACCATCGCGGTGCCGCCGGTGGCCACGATCACATCGGTCACCGGGTCGGCCATCAGGGCCTGGACCAGCTCGACTGTTGGCTCTTCGACCACCTGGATGGCTCCGTCGGGGGCGCCAGCGTCGGTGGCGGCCGCGGCCAGCAGCCGGGCAGCGTCGGTACAGCAGTCCCGCGCCATCGGATGCGGGCTGACCACGATCGCGTTGCGGGTCAGCAACGCGAGAATGACCTTGAAGAACACCGTGCACACGGGGTTTGTCGACGGGGTCAGCGCCAGGATGACCCCCGCCGGGCGCGGTACGGAGAGGATCTTCGCAGCCGGGTCGGTGCGTGGACTCACGTAGTCCTCGTTCCGGTACCGCTGGAGCAGGCCCAGCGAGCACGCCTCGTTCTTGAGGGCCTTGTGCTCGGCCACCCCGAAACCGGTTTCCTTTACCGCCCACTCGGCGTAGCGGCGGGCCTGCGCGTGCGCGGCCCGCGCGACTGCCTCGCTGATCCGCAGCACCGAGGATCGGTCGTAGCCCGCGAACGCCCCGGCGGCCCAGTGCGCGCGGGCGAGCATCTGCCGTGCCGCGTGTATAGCCGACGTTCCCGGGTGCACCGGCTCCGTGGCGTGCCGGTCGGCTGGGTGCTGGCCACCGGCCGTCTGCGCCGTCCTGCCACGTGCTCCATGGCGAGCCGGGTTCACGGCCCGGGCTGTCTTGACTGACCGCCGATCACGGGCCGGCTCGGCGTCAGGCACAGCCCCCTGGATGCGTGTCCCCGCGCCGGAAGTAGCAGCCAGATCCGCGGATGCTGCCCTGCTATTCCGCTGCCGCCCGCGCCTGCCGGCGGTCGGTGAGCCGGCGAGGGGAGACGTCCGCCCTTCCCCCGCGTTGCTGCGCGCCCGGGGGCCGGTCATCGCGCCCTCCCGGCCACGGGGGCCGGGCTGCCCGTCGGGCGGCGTCTCACCTCGGCCCAGGCCCGGCCGATTCCCGCCTCGGTGCGGTCCAGCAGTTCCTCGCACAGCTCCGGAGTCATCAGCACGCCGGGTTTGTACTGCAGCACCCGCGGGTCCAGGGTCGAGAAGATCGCCCATACTCCGGTCGCGTACAGGTGCCGCATGACGTACTTGGCCCCCTCGGGATGGTTGAACTCCAGGCCCATGACCACGCCGTTCTGCCGGATGCCGGTGAACCAATCTGGATAGCGGGCCTGAATGTCACGCAGCCCGCGGCCGACGAGATCGGCGATGTAATGCACCATCGACCTGGTCTGCGGGCGGGTGCAGATCTCCAGCGTCTTCAGTGCGGCGACGCAGCCAAGCTCGGCCCCGCCGAAGCTGGAGATGTGCGCGAAGCCGTCCTCGGTCAGCCATCCGGCACACTGCTCGCTGACCAGCACAGCGGCGATCGGGTACATCCCGCCGGACAGGCCCTTGCCGGTCACGAGGATGTCCGGCTCGATGCCGTGCTTGCTGATCCCCCACATCTCTCCGGTGCGCATCAGCCCGGTTTGCACCTCGTCGGCTATGTAGACGGTGCCGTGCGACTCGCAGAGTTCCTTGACGGCTTCCAGATAGCCCGGTTCGGGCAGCGGGAAGCCGTAGGTCGCCGGGATCGTCTCCATGATCACGGCCGCCGCGTCGCCCGGTGCCAGCGCCTGCTCCATTGCCGCCAGGTCGTTGAACGGCACATGAGTGAACTCATCCGGCCGGTCGGCCAGAAAGATCTTGGAGAACCGGTCGTCGCCCGTGGCCACGGCGAGGCCGGTATGGCCGTGGTAAGCCTTAGCGATCGAGACGATCCGCCGCCGCCTGGTGGCATGCCGGGCCGTCTTCAGCGCGATGTCAATCGCCTCGCCACCGCCGCTGCCGTAGACGACCTTTGTGAGGTTGGACGGTGCCCAGCGGACGAGTTCCGTGGCGAGCGCGGCGCGTGCGCTGGAGGGAAAGTGGTGGTTGCCGATATCGAAGGTTCGCATGCCGGTGGTGATCGCCTCGACCAGTTCCGCGTTGCGGTGGCCCAGGTTGAAGGTCCCACCATTGAGGTGAACATCGATCAGCCGGGCCCCCGACATGTCCCAGATGTAGTAGTCCTCCCGGCGGTCGATAACCAGGTCGACGCCGGTATCCACCCAGAAGCCGGTCTTCCCGGGGTTCCAGTACTCGCGGGACTTCTCCAGCACGTCGGCCTTGGACTCGACGGTGAACACGTCGTAGTCGCGCACTGCCCCTGCCTCTACAGCTCGGCATTCGTTGCTGTGTCCCAGGGCTGTCATGGGCGCCGTGGCGGGCACCCCGGCCAAGCCGTGATGCCGGTTAGGCTGTCCCGCCCAGCTAACCTGCGCCGGATGGCAGGTCCATGGCGATGCAGCGTTCCCGGCTGCGATGCTGCGGCATCACCCTAAGCCGAGCAACCATTGCGAACCAAAGTCTGTATCGGTAGGACCCGATAGTCAAGATGTTCCATATGGGCGGCCATGCCCAACCAGAACCTCACAGGCCCTTTATTGGTATGCCATCGTGGACTTGCACTGCTGTACGTCTCCAGGTCCGCATGACGCGGTGCCGCATACCCGGCAGCACGGAGGGCGACCTGGTGAGTCTGGTCACAACAGTGTCAACTCGTGCATCCGCAGTCGCCCGGCGTGACATGTTTGGGGGAGGCGGCCCCCGAAAAAAGAAATGTCCGCTGGCATGCGGCCATCCGCCGTGGCGGCGTGCGAACAGGTGGAGGCCTCGTGGTAGTCCAGAACTTCGCGTACGGCCCGCTCAACCCGGGACTTGCCTACCTGACGTCGTGCCTCGGCTGCTTCCTCGGCCTGCAGTGCACGGCCCGCGCCCGGGCGATGCGTGGCGCGCAGCGTGCGCGGTGGCTGCTGCTGGCGGCGGTGTCGATCGGAATCACGGGCATCTGGGTCATGCACTTCATCGCCATGCTCGGGTTCAGCATCCCGGGCCAGACGATCACCTACAGCGTGCCGGTCACCATCTTGAGCATGCTCATCGCCGTCGCCGTGGTCAGCGTCGGCCTCCTCATCGTGGGCTTCGGCGGGGAAGGGCCGGGCCCGTTGCTGATCGGCGGCACGATTATCGGGGTGGGCGTCGCAAGCATGCACTACATGGGCATGTGGGCCATGCGGATGCCCGACACGATGGGCTACAACGGGCTGCTGCTCGCCCTCTCGGTCCTCATCGCGGTCGTCGCGGGAACCGCCGCGCTGTGGGCCGCGCTGCGCCTTGGCGGCGTGCGGAACACCCTGCTCGCCTCCCTGATCATGGGCGTGGCCGTGAGCGGCATGCACTACACCGGCATGGCCGCCTTGAGAGTCCAGGCGGCACCCGGCGGCGGCATGTTGGGCATGGGAAGCGGCGCCACCGGGCTGGCCTTCCTGCTGCCGCTCATCCTGGGCATCACCGCCGTGACGTTCGTCCTGACGGCAATCATCACTCTGGCACCGACGGAGGCCGAGATCCGCGAGGACGCCGCCCTCATGGAGCGGATCGCCAGGCAGTCCGAACGGGCTTGACGGCCGCGGCCGTGACCCGGTAACCGCGCCCCGTTTGACCATTCAGCGTGCCAAAACTGACCGGGCGCTGAACGCGCGCCCCGTTACCGGCTACGCCTTCCACCTGGGGCCGTGCGCAGGATGCCTTTGCGGGAACGCGAAAGGGCACGGCGCGGCCCGGCGCTGGCCGGGCCGTGTGCGAGCGCCGGCCAGCTACCGGGCGAAGATCAGCTCCGGTACCTTGGTCGACCTCCGGCGGCCCGGGCGGCTGTGCCGTCGCCAAGGGCGTCCCGGTGCTTGCGGCCGGAGCATCACGGCCGATGATGGTGGGGGAATGGCCCCCAGGGGAGGGTATGCGGTCAGGTGGCGACCACGATTGCCGTCGTTGCGGCGCTCGCTGCGGGCTTCTGCTTCGCGGTCGGCTCAATCATGCAGCAGGGGGTCGCCCGCCAGTCCAGTGAGCAGGTACTGCGGTTCGCCCTGCTGTGGCATCTGGTCCGCCAGCCACGATGGGTTGCGGGCGTCGCGCTGGAGGCGTTCTCGTTCGTCGTCCAGGGGGTAGCGCTCGTCTTCGGCCCGCTGACCCTGGTGCAGCCGATCGCCGCCACCGACGTCCTGTTCGCGCTGCCCCTGATCGCCCGCCGTCAACGGCGCAGGCTCACCATGCGGGACATACTCGGTGCGCTAACCGTGGCCGCCGGGATCGCCATCTTCCTCGCTGTCTCGCCGCCGACCAGCGGGGTGAGCGCCCCGGCGATCGGCATATGGATCCCGGTTTTCCTGGCCATGGGCATCCTGGTGGCGCTGGCGGCAGTGGCCGCGCTCCGGGTGCGGGGCAAGGCGCGGGTCATCTGGCTGGCCGCCGCCGCCGGCGCGCTCTACGGGCTCGGCGACGCGCTTACCAAGAGCACCGTCGACCTGTTCTCAAGCGTTGGCTGGACAACCCTTGTGCAGTGGGAGCCGTACGCCCTGGCGGCCACCGGGGTGGTGAGCGCGCTGTTCGGCCAGAGTGCCTTCGGTGCGGGGGCCCTGTCGCTGAGCCTGCCGGTCATCGACACGCTGGAGCCGGTCTGCGCGGTGGTGATCGGGGCCACCATCTTCGGCGAGCAACTCGCGTCGTCGCCGCTGGATCTCGGTTTCCAGCTGGCCGGCGGGGCGGCGGCGGTGGTCGGGATCGCGGTGCTCTCCAGCTCCAAGATCGTGGAGGCTGAGACCCGCGATACGCCAGAGCCTGCGCGCCGGTCCTGAGCGGACGGCGGCCGAGCTGGGCTGAATGGGCGGAACCAGCGGCGGCGGCGGCACGTCGAAGCGGTGATCATCTCCACTGATCCTGGAGGCCCGCCATGCTCGTCCGACTCACCTCCACTCAGCGGGCGCTGCTCACGGGCGTCACGGCCGCCGGCCTGCTGATCGGCGCCTTCGCCGCCGGGGCCGCCCAGGGCGGCGACCCCGCGGCCGCGGCCACAGCTTCAGGCCGCACCCTGGCCGTCCAGCCCGGCACCGCTGCCGGTGCCGACGGGGCCTCGGGTGCCAAGATCACCGTCACCGGTACCGGCGCCGTGTCCGGCGCCCCGGATCGGCTGATGCTGTCCATGGGCGTGCAGACCAGCGATGCCTCGGTCAGCGCCGCGCTGCAGCAGGCCAACCATGCGGTCCGTGCGGTCACCGCTGCGCTGGCGAGATCCGGTGTGCGGCGTTCCGACATACAGACCTCCGGCATGTCGATCCAGCCGCAGTACGCCGGCAACTCGGCGCTGCCGACCGGGTACGGGGTCAGCGAGTCGATCGCGGTCACCCTGCGCAGGCTGGCGATCGCGGGCACCCAAATCAGTGACGCCGTGCGGGCCGGTGGCAACACCACCGAGGTGGACGGCGTCTCCCTCAACGTGAGCGATGCCAGCTCGCTGCTCGCGGCGGCCCGGGCCAGGGCGGTGGCGGATGCCAGGACCAAGGCGGCCCAGTACGCGAGGGCGCTGGGCAGGTCGGTCGGGCCGGTGGTGAGCATGTCGGAGCAGGGCTCCGCGGAGCCGCTGCCGGTGATCGCCCCGGGCGCCGCCCGGTCGTCGGACACCCCCTCACCGGTGCCGGTCTCACCCGGCCGCCAGCGGGTGACCGTCACCGTCACCGCCGTCTTCGCACTCGCCTGACCGCGCGGCAGCCGCGATCTCCGTCGGGCCAAACGAAGCCTTCGGCGGGCCGGCCCAGGTGGCGGGACGGGCGGCTGGCGATAAGCGGTCCCGGGCAGCGGCCAGGCCATTGCCTGGCGCGGTCAGGGCGGGACGTACCACGGTGGCGCCCGGGCGGGCAGACCGGTAAGCTCGCGCCATGCGAGCCAGCCGCAGCCCTCAGTGGTGGCGCCGCCGGTAAGGCGGTAACTGGCTCGCGTGCAGCGCACATCCAGGAGCGACCGCCCGGCAGCGACGGTCGCTCCTGACTTTCGTCGGCCGGGCCCTCACCCAGGGAGCACAGGTGGACCCGGCAGCAGAGATTGGCCAGGCGGCAGGCATCGCCAGCACGCAGACCGTGACCGCGGGCGGCGTGCGTATCAGCAGGATCGCTGAGCCGTTCGACGAGCAGATCCTGGACACCATCTGCCTGCAGGTGGAAGGGCTGCGCGGCGGGGTGCTCAGCTCAGGCATGGAGTACCCGGGCCGCTACAGCCGCTGGCATATGGCCTATGTGAATCCCTGCGCCGAGATCGTCGCCCATGGCCGCCGGATCAGCGCCAGGGCGCTCAACGCGCGGGGTGAGGTCCTGCTCCCGGTCCTCGGCGCGGCCCTGCTGCGGGCGGGTGAGCGCGCCCTTGCCGCCGGCCCCGATGCGGACGGCCGGCCGGCGGCAGAGGTCGCGGTGGTGGTACCCGATCCCGCCGGTGTGCTGGCCGAGGAGGACCGGAGCCGCCGGCCCACCGTCTTCTCCGCGCTGCGGGAGGTGATCGCTGACCTGGCCGGCGACGACCCCCACCTGGGACTGTACGGCGCGTTCGGCTACGACCTCGCGTTCCAGTTCGAACCGGTCGAGCTGCGTCATCAGCGGACCAGCGAGCAGCGCGACCTGGTCCTGCACCTGCCGGACGAGCTTTACGTGCTCGACCGCAAGCGCGAGACGGCCATCCGGTACCGGTACGACTTCACGGTGGCGGGCGTGTCGACGCGGGGACTGCCGCGCCAGACGCCGCCCGCCCCGGCCGGTGCCGGCCCGCAGGCCGCTGGTCACATCCCGCATGGCCCCGAGCCGGGCTCCTACGCCCGCATCGTCGAGCGGGCCAGGGACCGGTTCGCCCGTGGCGACCTGTTCGAGGTCGTGCCCAGCCACACCTTCCATGCACCGTGCGCTGCCCCGGCCTCCTTCTACCTCCGGCTGCGGCGGCGCAACCCTGCTCCATACGAGTTCTTCTTCAACCTCGGGGAGGGCGAGTGCCTCGTCGGCGCGTCGCCCGAGATGTATGTGCGGGTGGCCGGGGACCGGGTGGAGACCTGCCCGATCTCCGGCACGATCCGGCGTGGTGCCGACCCGCTGGAGGACGCCGCCAACATCCGTGCGCTGCTCAACTCGGTCAAGGAAGAGTCGGAGCTGACGATGTGCACCGACGTGGACCGCAACGACAAGTCGCGGGTCTGCGTGCCGGGCAGCGTGCGGGTAATCGGCCGGCGGCAGATCGAGATGTACAGCCGGCTGATCCACACGGTCGACCACATCGAGGGCCGGCTGCGGCCCGGGCTCGACGCCCTGGACGCCTTCCTCACCCACATGTGGGCGGTGACGGTCACCGGCGCGCCCAAGACGTGGGCGATGCAGTTCATCGAGGACCACGAGCGGGCACCCCGCTGCTGGTACGGCGGCGCGGTTGGCATGATCGGCTTCGACGGCGGCATGAACACCGGCCTCACGCTGCGCACGGCGCACATCAGGAACGGGGTCGCCACGGTGCGGGCCGGCGCGACGCTGCTCTTCGACTCCGATCCGCTGGCCGAGGAGCGGGAGACCGAGCTGAAGGCGCGCGCCCTGCTCGAAACGCTGGCCGACGGGGCTGACGGGGCCGCCGCGGCGGCACCGGAACCCGCCGCCGCGCGCGTGGCCGGCCCAGAGGCGCCCGCCGGGCGTACGGCCCCGCTGCCGGGCGAGGGCACGCGGGTGCTGCTGGTGGATCACCAGGACTCGTTCGTGCACACGCTGGCCGGCTACTTCCGTGAGCAGGGAGCGGACGTGCTGACGCTGCGCGCTGGCCTGCCCCTGGTGTCCCTGGACGAGTTCGCCCCGCACCTGGTGGTGCTGTCGCCGGGGCCGGGCCGCCCCGCCGACTTCGCCTGCACGCAGCTGCTGGCCCAGCTGGACCTGCGGGGGCTGCCCGCCTTCGGGGTATGCCTGGGCCTGCAGGCAATGGTGGAGCATGCGGGCGGCGAACTCGCGCTGCTCGGCGATCCCGTGCACGGCAAGCCCGGCACCGTGCTGCGAACCCGGGCGGACGGGCCGGGCGGGCCGGGCGGCCCCGGCGCCGGCCTGCTGGCGGGCCTGCCGGCCGAGTTCACGGCCGCCCGTTATCACTCGCTGTACGCGGTGCCCGAACAGGTCAAGGGCGGGTTCGAGGTGACGGCGGTGACGGCTGACCAGGTGGTGATGGCGATCGAGGACCTGGCGGCCGGCCGGTGGGCGGTGCAGTTCCACCCGGAGTCGATCCTGACCGCGGCCGGAAGCGTCGGCCACCAGGTTGTCGGCAACGTGCTGCGTCTGTGCCGCGCCCGCGCCGCACGGCAGCTGGTGACCTGATGCCGCGCCCGGGCTTCCCGTGCGTGCTCCGCGCCGCGCCCGGGATGTCGCGCGCCGGACCCACGCCGAGCCGCAGCCGGATGTCCGCGGCTGCGGGTATGGTGCCGTGCCAGGGGAAACATCCAGCCGAGGAGGACTAAGGGCATGCGGTACCTCCCCCCCGGGGCGCGCGAACCGGATTCGCAGTACCGGCAGATGCTCGAGCGCATCGTCGCCTCTGGCGCGGCCGTGCCCACCCGCCAGGGGCCAGCCGCCCTCACGCTGATGCAGCAGACGATGCGCTTCGACCTGCCCAACGGCTTCCCGGTGATCACCGAGCGGAGCGTGAAGTCGTTCTGGCGCAAGCCGATCGGCGAGCTGTGCGCCTTCATCAACGGCGCGACCACCCTCGACGAGCTCGCCGACTTCGGCTGTGACTGGTGGGGGGAGTGGGCCACCCCACAGAAGACCTCATCCCGCGGCCTGCCGCCGGGCCATCTCGGCCCCGGCTCCTACGGCGGGGCGTTCCGGCATTTTCCGGCCGCGGACGGCAGCGAATTCGACCAGTTCGCCCATCTTGTGGAGCAGATCAGGGAACTGCCCAACGACCGCACGCATTTCGTATCCCCATGGATCCCGCAGTATCAGGTCCGCGGCCGAGGCAAGACCCCCCGGACGACGATCGCGCCCTGCCACGGCTGGGTGCATGTCCGGGTCATCGGCGGCGCCCTGCACCTGCACATGTTCCAGCGGTCGGGCGACGTGCCGGTGGGCGTGCCCGCCAACATGATCCAGTACGCCGCGCTGCTGCTGATGCTCGAACAGCTCACCGGGATCACGGCGGCCGTCTACTACCACACGATCTCCGACGCCCACATCTACGAGAACCAGGTGGACAGCGTCATGGTGATGCTCGGCCGCCAGGCCCGCAGGCTGCCCACCGTCGTCCTGACCGAGGAAGGCGCGAAGGTGAATGACATCCATGACTTCCGCGCCGAGCATTTCGACCTGAGCGACTACGAACCGCACCCGGCGATTTCCTCGATCCCGGTTGCCCCATGACCGCTTCGCTCATCGTCGCGGCGGCGGCCAACGAGGTCATCGGCCGCGGCGGCGCGCTGCCCTGGCACCTGCCAGCGGACCTGCGCCGCTTCCGCGCGCTGACGACCGGGCACGTGGTCGTGATGGGCAGGCTCACCCACGAGTCGATCGTCGACCGCCTGGGCCATCCCCTCCCCGGCCGTACCTCCATCGTGGTCAGCCGGACGATGCGCGGCCCGGGCACAGAACTCGCTGGCGCGAGGTATCCCGCCAGGATGGGCCTCGCTAGTACGGGGCATCCCGCCGGGACGGGCCTCGCTAGTACGGGGCATCCCGCCGGGACGGGCCTCGCTGGCACCGGGCATCCCGCCGGGACGGGCCTCGCTGGCGCCGGGCGTCCCGCCGGGACGGAGCTGGCTGGCAGCCCGCATTCCACCGGGGAGGGCCGGGTCCTGATCGTGGACTCGCTGGAGTCAGCGCTCGCGGCGGCGGCGAGCATCGGCGCACCGGCGGGCAGCGGCGAGTTCTTCATCATCGGCGGGGAATCGGTCTACCGGCAGGCGCTGCCGTCGGTGGGCAAGATCTACCTCACCAGGGTCCATGCGGAGGTCAGCGGTGACCGCCGCATGCCCGATGACTGGCTGGCCGGCTTTGAGCTGGCCTCGCGGGAGGACGCGGCCGACCCCGGCAGCGGGACCAGATACTCGTTCCTCGGCTACCGGCGGATCACGTCGTGACCCTGTACTGCTTCGGCAACGCCCGGACGGCCGACCAGCTGGCGGAGATGCGCCGCCTCGACGCCGCGGGCGTCTGCCTGTTCTGCCCCGATGGGCTCGCCCGCCACGCCCGGCAGCGGATCCTGCTCCGGACCCGGCACTGGGCCGTCACCCCGAACGAGTTTCCCTACCGCGGTACCAGCCTGCATCTGCTCCTGGTTCCGGACCAGCACGCGGCCGACCTGCTGGAGCTCAGCGAGGAAGTCCGGCAGGACTTCTGGGAGGTGCTGGCGGCGGTGGCGCGCGAGCACAAACTGAGCCACTACGGCCTGGGCGTCCGCAACGGCGACTGCCGGTACACCGGCGCCACCATCCGGCACGTGCACGCCCACGTCCTCGTGGGGGACGGCGATGACGCGGGCGCCCCGCCGGTCCGGATGCGGTTCAGCTCCCGGCCGGGTGAGGAGGCCGCTGGTCAGCGGGCCGGGTAGCGGCAGGCCGGGTGTCGACCCAGATCAGGCTGATCCCGGCGGCCCGGAGTACCTGCTCGCCGTCCAGCACCGAGTACTGCCCGGCGAAGTAACATCGCTGGAACCCGGCCTCCGCCACCAGGCGCGCGCAGGCCGGGCAGGGGAACGTGGTGGTGTACAGGTCGGCGCCGGCGAGGCTGGTGCCGTCCCGCGCCGCGCGCGCGATCAGCGCCGCCTCCGCGTGGATCGCGGTGGACAGGTCGGCCCGCACGCCGCGCGCGAAACCGTCGCGGGGGTCGCCGTTGAAATACGGCGCGTACTCGGAGGGGCGGTGCTGGTTCCAGGCGCAGCCGATCAGCTGGCCGTCCCGGGCGGCGACGGCCCCCACCTGGCGCCACCAGTCCGAGCTGCGCTGGGCGATCGCCTCGGCGGCACCGATGAGCTCGCGGGGGAGTTCCGCGGCGCTGATCTCACCGTCGAAGGTGACCGGGGCCTGGGCTGCTGCCCACTCCCGGTCCCAGCGCAGGAACGTGCGGTCGAAGGCCACGGCCCGGCCTTCGCCCAGATCCAGCTGCCGGGCCAGGTCACGGGTGATCTCCTCGTCGGGCATGACGATGTCGTCTCCGGTGAGCATGCCGGGCAGGTCCGGCGGCTCGATCACCCGGACCGTGGCCCGCGGCACGACGAGCCGCAGGTAGTCCGCGGCCCGCTGCGGCGGCAGTGCCCGGATGTCCTTGGCCAGGCTGGGATAGGCCTGCTGGAAGCCGCGGCCCAGGAGCAGGATCTCGTCGGCGTCGCCATGGCGGCTCAGGAAGTCCTCATATCCGGCGTGGAGCACCGGGAGGTAGAGCAGGACCTGCTTCACCCGGGCGCCTGGCCCGTCCCCGGAGGACCGGGCGGCTCGTCGGGCTCGGGCAGGCCGAGCTGGATCCGGCGGAGCCGCGCCGACGTGCTCACCGTCGCCATCCGCTCCAGCACCTCCACCCGCCCGCAGTAGTGCTCCTCAAGCTCGGCGATGTCGGCCGGGGTGTAGGTGTCCTCGGTCGCCACGAGCACGTCGGGGCGGGTCGCCTTGATGAGTGCCCAGCGTTCGTGGTGGAGGCCCTTGAGCGTGACCAGGCCCACCCCCCGCTGGTGAGTCACCATCCGGAGCCGCTCCATCTCGGGGACCGCGGGCCGGTGCGGCCCCTTGCGCGCCCGGATCTTCGCGTCGCTGTCGAGCCCCACGATGAGAAAGTCGCCGAACCGGCGGGCGGCCTCCAGGTACATGGAGTGGCCCTCGTGAATGATGTCGAACGAACCGCTGGTCAGGACGACCTTGAGCCCGAGCGTGCGCAGTGCCTGGACGATCGCGGTGATCCGCTGGTAGTCCGGCACGAACCGCAGCTCGAAGTTCGAGGCGTCGGCGAACAGGCCGCTGTTGACCAGCGCCAGCGTTCCGGGCGGCACGTCGGCCCGGAACGTGCCCGGTGC
The DNA here is from genome assembly GCA_036005525.1 of Streptosporangiaceae bacterium. Lineage (GTDB taxonomy): Bacteria > Actinomycetota > Actinomycetes > Streptosporangiales > Streptosporangiaceae > UBA9676. Next base: position 49,802 of record DASYQM010000105.1, on the reverse strand, counting down.
GGCTGCCCGGCCGGGATCCTGCCCGGGCAGGTCCAGCCCTTCCCGCGGTAGCGGGTCACGCACCTTCGACATGGGCGTCCTCTCGCTCGCCAGTGCGCCCCGCGGCCACCTGACCACGGGCCCGATCATAGCGGGCCACCCCGCCCGGGCGGGCCAAGGCGCGCGGCCACACGGGGCCGATCCGGCGGCCAGATCGGCCCCGTCTCGTGATCATGGGATGGCTACTGCTAGAACGATAGTGATCCCATGATCACGATCAGGGTTGCGCCAGTGCGGCCGCCCAGAACGGGCTCCGCCGACCGGCCGTCAGCGGCCCCGGAACGAGGGCGGGCTTCCCCGGGCAGGCCACTAGGATGTGGCGGTGACCTCGGCCGGATACCTGCGGTTTCCCCATCTGCACGGCGACCTGCTGACGTTCGCCGCCGACGACGACGTGTGGCTCGGGCCGCTCGCGGGAGGCCAGGCCTGGCGGGTGTCGTCGGACCGAGTGCCGGTAAGCCATCCACGGCTGTCGCCCGATGGTTCGCTGCTCGCCTGGACCAGTGCCCGCGACGGCGCGCCCGAGGTTCGCGTGTGCGAGCTGGACGGCGGGCGGGCCAGGCGGCTCACCCACTGGGGCGACAGCGGCACCCGGCTGGCGGGGTGGACCCCCGGCGGGGAGATCATCGCGCTCACGGCTGCCTGGCAGCCGTTCGAGCGCTTCACCCATGCCTATCTCCTGGGCGCGGACGGCGGCGCGCCACGCCGCCAGGCGTTCGGCCCGGTCGCTGATCTGGCGATCGAGCCGGCCGGGACCGCACTGCTCAACGGGACGTGGGGGCGCGACCCGGCGTACTGGAAGCGCTACCGGGGAGGAACAGCGGGGCGGCTCTGGGTCCGCCCGGAGGGGCCGGGCGGACCGGCGGAGTTCCGCCGGGTCCTCGCCGGCCTGGGCGGCCAGCTGGCTAGCCCGATGCTGGTGGGGGACAGGCTCGTGTTCCTGTCCGACCATGAGGGCACCGGCAACCTGTACTCGTGCCAGCTTGACGGCGCCGGGTTGCGGCGTCACACCGACCACGACGGCTTCTATGCCCGGAACGCGAGCACGGACGGCCGCCGCGTGATCTACCAGTGCGCCGGCGAGATCTGGCTCCTCGACGGCCTGGACAGCGAGGCCCGGCGGGTGGAGGTCTCGCTCGGCGCCGCCGCCTCCGCCCCCGCGCCGAGATTCGTGTCGGCCGCGGATCAGCTCGACGGGCTGTCCTGCGACGAATCGGGCCGCGCCAGCGCGGTCGAGGTCGCAGGGACCGTGCACTGGCTGACCCACCGGGACGGCCCCGCCCGGGCGCTGAACGTGGCGCCCGGCGCCAGGGCCCGGCTGCCCACGGTCCTCGGGACGACCGGCCACGTGCTCTGGGTGAGCGACGCCGGGGGCGAGGATGCGCTGGAGATCGCGCCAGCGGCGGGGCCGGACGGCGGGCCGTCAGCGCCACGGCGGCTGGCGGCCGGGCAGCTGGGAATGGTGCAGGCCGTGGCCGCCGCCCCGGACGGGGCAACGGTGGCGGTGGCGTCCAGGGACGGGCGGCTGTCCGTGATCGACGTGGCCACCGGCGCCGTGACCGCGCTGGCGGCGTCGCAGGACGGCCCGGTCACCGGGCTGGCGTTCTCACCCGACTCGGCCTGGCTGGCGTGGTCGCACCCGGGCCGGCCGCCGCTGAGCCAGATCCGCCTGGCCCGGCTGGCGGATGCAGCGGTCGTTGACCTAACCGATGGCCGGTTCAGCGATACCGAGCCCGTTTTCAGCAAGGACGGCCTGTATCTGGCATTCCTGTCCCGGCGCAGCTTCGACCCCATCTACGACGCCCACTTCTTCGACATGTCCTTCCCCTATGGGTGCCGGCCGTACCTGGTGACCCTCGCCGCGCCGACCCCCTCACCGTTCGCCCCCCAGACGGGCGGAAGGCCGGTAGCCGAGGACGACGCGAAGCGGACGGCGGGCGGCGGCGATACGGGTGAGGAGGAGGCGGCAGCAGACCAGGCCAGCGGGGAGCAGCCCAGCGCCGAGCGCGCCGCGGGGGACCAAACCGCGGGAGACCAAACCGCGGGGGACCAGACCACGGGGGAACGGGCCACGGAAGGCCAGGCCGCTGAGGAGCCCGCCGCGGGAGACCAGACCGCGGGGGAGCAGTCAGCAGGGGAGCAATCCGCGGGGGAGCAGCCCAGCGGGGGGGAGCGGGCGGGCGCCGCCGGGCCGCGCCGGGACCGCCCGGCGGTCAGGGTGGACGTCGAGGGCCTGCCCGGCAGGGTCGTGGGCGTGCCGGTGGAGGAATCGCTGTACTCCGGCATATCGGCGGTCGGCGGGGGACTGGTGTGGCTGAAGAGCAAGGTAGCCGGGGTCCTCGGGGAGGGCGCCGTCGACCCCGACGACGATCCGCCCCGGCCGTCCCTGGAGCGGTTCGACTTCGGCCAGCGCACCTGTTCCGAGGTGGTGGCGGCCCTCGATTGGTTCGAGGTGAGCGGGGACGGGAGCCGGCTGGTGGTGCGCGACGGCGACGAGCTGCTGGTGGTCTCCGCGGAGCGCAAGGAGGGGGGCGACGGCCCGGACCCCGTGCAGGTGGACCTGTCCCGGGCCCGTTTCCTCGCCGACCCGCAGGCCCAGCGGGCGCACGCCTTCGACGAGGCGGGCCGCGTGATGCGCCACGACTTCTGGGTGCCCGACATGGCCGAGGTGGACTGGGACGGGGTGCTGGACACCTACCGGCCGCTGCTGGCGCGGATCCGCACCGCCGATGACTTCGCCGACCTGGTCTGGGAGGTGTTCGGCGAGCTTGGCACCTCGCACGCTTACGTGCGGGCCGCCGCCGGGCCGGCCGGGCCCGCCACACCGCAGGTGGGCTATCTCGGTGCCGACCTGGCCCAGGCCGCGGACGGCAGCTGGCAGGTGGAGCGGGTTATGCCCGGCGAATCCTCGGATCCGCGCGCCCGTTCACCCCTGTCCGGGCCGGGCGCGGCCGTGCCGGCCGGGGCGACGTTGCTCGAGGTGGACGGGCAGCCCGTTGACCCGGCCGCCGGGCCGGGCCCGCTGCTGGTGGGCGCCGCACGCAAGCCGGTGGAGCTCACCGTGTCCGACGGGGGACGGCGCCGCCGGGTAGCCGTGGTCCCGCTCGCCAGCGAGCGGCGCCTGCGCTACCAGGACTGGGTCGCCAGCAACCGGCGGCAGGTGCGCGAGCTGGCCGATGGGCAGGCGGGCTACCTCCATGTCCCGGACATGATGGGCGAGGGCTGGGCCCACTTCCACCGCGATCTGCGGGCCGAGATGGCCCGGGACATGCTCATCCTTGACGTGCGACAGAACCGCGGCGGCCACGTGTCCGAACTGGTGGTGGAGAAACTTGCCCGGCGGATCATGGGCTGGGACCTGGCACGCGGGCGGCGGCCAGGCACGTACCCGCAGGATGTTCCCCGCGGCCCGGTCGTGGCGCTCACGGACGAGTTCGCGGGCTCCGATGGGGACATGATCACTGCCGCGCTGCGCATCCTCGGGCTCGGCCCGGTGGTGGGTGCCCGCACCTGGGGCGGGGTCATCGGCATCGACGAATGGTTCCGGCTGGTCGACGGGACCACGATGACGATCCCGAAGTACGCCATGTGGCTGGACACCTACGGCTGGGGAGTGGAGAACCATGGCGTCGACCCCGACGTCGAGGTCATCATCTCGCCCGCGGACTGGGCGGAGGGACGCGATCCGCAGCTGGCGACCGCGGTACGGCTGGCGGTGGAGGCGCTGCGCGCCAAGCCCGCCGCGCGCCCGCCCGACACCTCGGCCCGGCCCTCCCGGCGCCGGCCGCCGCTGCCGCCGCGCGCGAGCCAGCAATAGCCCCGGCATGCGCCCGGACCACCCTGTTGCCGAGCTGATCACCGCTGCGGCCGGTGGCGAGTTCCCCGACGCCGACGGGGCTGGCGGCCGGTGCCGCCGTGGCGCGCCGGCCTGGAGGCCATTCTCTCCTTCACGGGGCACGCCGTCTTTGCTCTGCGGCCGGATGTCCCCGACCGCCTGCTCGTCGCGCTGGGGGCGGATGGCTTCGGCGGCGCCCATGACCCGCGGCTGATCACCACTCTCGCCGGTCCTGACGGCTGGATCGACAGCCTGGATATCCTGATGGCCGCCCGCGGCACGGGACGCGCTGGCGTCGCGCCCCGGCTGATCGACCGGCCCGGCCTCGCCACGCATCCGCGGGCGATGTTCGCGGCCGGAATCCGCGATCATCCCCGGCTGATGGGCTATCCCGACCCACACCGTTCGGCCCTGGCCGTCGTCAGCCGGGGGATCGCCGGGCTCACCGAGGTGAGCTTCGAACTCGAGCCCTCGCGCCGCCGGTCCGGTGGCGGAGCGGAACTTGTCCGCGATGCCCTGAGCGCCATCCCTTCCGGCCAGCTTGCCGTGGCGGCCGTCGCGCCTGGCAACGCGGCCGGCGTCCGGGCGCTGCTGTCGGCCGGGTTCGTGCCGCTGGGTTCGATCCAGCTGTTCCGCTGCGCCGGTCACGACCCCGGCGCCTCCCGCTGAGGATCCCGCCCTGGGCTGCCGCCAGGCGCCGCCCGGCACCGCCCGGCTGTTGCGCGGCTGGCGGAGATCAGACCGCTGGCGGCCGGGCGGCCGATGCGAGCCGGAGCGCTCGTGCGGAAAGGACCGTGAGCCAGGTGAAGCCGGTCACGATGCTGGCACGCTGGAAAAGCCCGCCGCGATTGACAAGCCGCGGCGCCTGGCCGAAGCCCGCAGCTGCCAGCGCCATGGTCGCCAGCATGGTGATAGCAGTACCGGCGCTGTACAGCCCGAATCCGGGCCGGCCTGCCCGGAACGACCACCGGCCGTAGCAGAGCGCGGCCGCTGGCAGGCCGAGGAACACGGGGATGGCAGCCAGATTGTGCACCGTGCCGGTACGGGTGGGCACCCGCGGCGCGCCGGGCGTTCCCGGCGGGTACCCGCTGACCGGGTCGGTGGGGAAGACTCCCGCGCCGATGAGCCCGGCACCTGCCGCGCCGATCAGGGCCGGTCCTGCCTGGGTACCGGTCGCAGGATCGCCGGCCCGCGACAGCCCTGCCGCGCCGGCGAGAAACAAGGTCCCCGTCACGGCGAAGTTCGCGGCCTGGACCCAACCGCGCGATCCGAGCGCGAGCGAGCTGACGGGGTGACGCAGCGGCCGGTAGCCGTCCCGAACGGCGCCCTCAAACAGGACAGCCATGACGAACACGGGTCCCGCGGCCAGGCCGCAGCGCAGCAGCCTGCGGGTCCAAGCCGCCGGCCCGCCGCGCTCGATGGCAGGCTTCATGACCACAGCGTAGCGAGCCAGGATGTCGGGAGGGTGGTTGAGGATGGGACGGTGCCGCTGCAGAACCGGGTGATGCCGACCGGCGAGATCGTCGCGGACGGCGGCCGTGGCCTGATGATGGGCAATCGCGGCTGCCTGCACGGGCAGGGCCGCGAGCTGGGTGCCAGCCGCTGGCGGTCGCAGCGGTGGATCTGCTGCGTGCTGGACTGGAGAGGCGCGCGGCGCGATCCGATGCCGCCTGGCCGGTGGACGGCGCTGTTTTTCCTGGATGAGGCGACGGCGCTCGCCGCGGGGCACCGGCCGTGCGCGTACTGCCGCCACCAGGACTACACGGACTTCACCGGGGCGTGGCGTGCGGCACGCCAGCTGCCCCGCCCGCCGCGGGCGAGCGAGATGGATCCGGTGCTGCACCGTGAGCGCACCGGCCGCCAGCGGCAGAAGGTCACCCACCTCGCGCCCGCCGGGGACCTCCCCGATGGGGTCATGGTTTGGGTGCGCGGAAGTGCCGCACTGCTGCTGGGCGGCCGGCTGCTGCCGTGGTCCTTCCACGGCTACGGCGCCCCGGCAGGGCCCGGCCCGGCGGGTGCGCTGGAGGTGCTGACGCCGCCGTCGATCATCGCCGCGATCGCCGCCGGTTACCGGCCGCTGGTACACCCGACGGCGCTGACGAGGCGCCCGCGGGCGGGCCGGACGCCACCCGGGGTGCGCGGCTACAGCGGTGACTGGTAGCCGCTGACCCAGTGGGTCTGGATCCAGGCCAGGACGGCCGTCCAGGCGCCGGTCAGCTCGAGCACGCCGATGGCGACCAGCAGCGCCCCGCCGGCCCGGGTGATGAGCCGGGCGTGCCGGCGGGCGAAGCCGAAGGCCGTCATCCCGCGCTGGAACAGCAGCGCGACGATCAGGAACGGGATGCCAAGACCCAGGCCGTAGACGAACATCAGCAGCGCGCCGCGCGCGGCCGTGCCCGAGGTCATGGCCAGGCCCAGGACCACCGTCAGGGTGGGGCCGATGCAGGGGGTCCAGCTCACCCCGAAGAGCACCCCGAGCGCCGGTGCCCCGGCGAGCCCGGCCCGCGGGCGCACGGAAGGCTGGAGGATCCGCCCGGCGATGGGGAACCGGTCGAACACCCCGGCGAACATCAGCCCCAGGATGATCGTGACCGCGCCGAGGATCTGGGTCAGCCCGGTGGAGTGGGTGCGAAGGACCGCGCCTAGCCCGCCGAACGCCACGCCCTCGCTGGCGAACACGGCCGAGAAGCCGAGCACGAACAAGGCGGTGCCCAGCACCGTCCGGGACCGGCCCGGGCGGGCCGCCGCCGCGGTGGCCGTCACCTTCACGGCCGTTCCGCCGCTGCCATCCGCGCCGCCAGTCTCGGCCGGGCCTGCCGCGACGGCCTGGCGATCGCCCTCGCCGCCGGCCGCGGGCGGGCGGGCCTGCGTGTCCACCCCGGACATTCCGGCGACGTAGGAGAGATAACCGGGGACCAGGGGCAGCACGCACGGTGACAGGAAGGTGACCGCACCCGCGGCGGCCGCGAGGGGGACAGCCAGGATCAGCGGCCCGGAGAGGACCAGGTGCCCGACCCCACTGCCCACGGCTTGCCTTCCTGCTCGCTGACGCGGCACGCCCAACTTATCTCCAGTTACCGGCGGCGGCCCCCTGCGGAGCCGGTCATTCTCGGCAGCACGGGGTGTCGGTCCGACTGCCGGTCAAGCTGAGGTTCGCGTAATGGCGAGGGCACAGCGATGGCCCATCCGCCTCGCCGCCAGCCGTCTGGAAGGTTGCCAGCCTTTGCGCCACCCTCCGCACCAGGCAGCCCGGCCGCGGTCTGCTCCGGTCATGAGCCCTGCGACGTGCCGCGTGCGATCAGGTGAACAGCGTGGTCACGACCTTGAGCCGCCGCCCGCCGCCCTGCCGGGCAGGTAGGTGTTGATGACGTAGCAGAGCAACGCCACGCCGGTCAGCAGCGCCATGGCGAGGGAGGCGCCATCGGAGTCCGAGTTGACGAAGCCCGCACCGCTCGCCGCCGCGCCGAGGATGGCCAGCAGGCCCACCGCCGACAGCCAGGCGGCCGCGCGCTGGCGGGCGGCCACCGCCCGGATCACCAGGCTGACCGCGCCCACGATCAGCAGCAGCCCGAGAGCTGTGTGCACGCCCAGCGCAACCGGGCCGTTGGCCAGGGCGCGGCCGATGGCGGTCAGGAAGCCCCCGCCCTCGTCCTGCCGGGGCACGGTGACGTAGAGGTTCACGACCATTCCCAGGCCGTACTGGACCAGCAGGCCGATCGCCATCCCCAAGCTGGTCCGGCGCATCATGCCGGTCCGGCGGTCCCGGGCGTGATAAGCGGGATGGCTGGTCAGGTCCGATTCGAGCACGCGTCTCACCTTCCGTTCCGGATCACGGATCTGCGCCACCACCGGGCCCGCAGGAACATGACCACTACCGGTATCAGCCACCATGGCACCCAGAACCGGTGGCCGTAGCCGGCACCGCCCGCGGTGATCGTCAGCCCGGTGACGATCAGTGCCGCGGCGCCGATCGTGATCGCGATGGCCGCTATAGCCGTGGCCCGTGAGCGCCGCCCGGCCGGAGGTTCCTGCGGCGCGCCGACCCGGGGCAGGTCGGTCACCAGTTCGGCCAGTTCCCCACGGGTCCGGGCACGGAGCGCCCGCCCGAGGCGGTCATCGAGCTCGGCCGCGTCGAGCCGCCCGGCCTGGAAGTGGGCCCCGAGTTCGCTGGCGATCGCGTCCCGTTCCTGATCGGACGCCAGGATGTCCGGCTGCTGGCTGCTGGTCGTGTTCACCCGCGCACCTCGCTCTGCTGGAAGGCCTCACGAGCCTTCGCTCTCATATCGTTTCTATCCTAGATAATCCATTAGCACAACTATTAATCGTAATGATATTCTGGCTGAATGAACCAAGCTTCGGATGTGCCGCCGCCACAGCTGCCCGGCCTGGCGCTTCTCCTGGTTCAGCTGGGCTTTCACGCGGGCCGGGAGTTCGGGGAGCGGCTTGCCCCGCTTGGCCTGGAGCAGCGGCAGGCGGGCATGCTGGTCCGGCTGGCCGCGAACGAGGGCAGGTCCCAGCAGGCCATCGCGGAGCTGCTGGGGATCAACGCCACCCGGATGGTCTTCCTCGTGGACGAGCTGGAGCGGCTCGGGCTGGTCGAGCGCAGGCGGAACCCGGCCGACCGGCGCTCACACGCGCTCTACCTGACCGATGCGGGCAGGGCGATGCTGGCGCGGGTGAGAGCCGTCACCGCCGAGCATGAGAACCGGATGTCGGCCGGCCTGACCGGCGGCGAGCGGACGCAGCTGATCAGCCTGCTGCGCCAGGTAGCGAGGGAGCAGGGCCTGGACGCGCGGGCGCTGCCCGGCGTCCCGCCGGGACGCCGGGCGGGCGTCCCAGGCCGGCCGGATTGACCAGCCAGTGCGGAAACGCCACGATACTGCCCATGCGTACCACGCCGCCGTTCCGTGCCGACCATGTGGGCAGTTTGCTGCGCCCGGCCAGCCTGCTGGCGGCCCGGCACGACTTCGCGGCGGGGGAGATCGATGCCGCACGGCTGCGCGAGGTGGAGGACGCAGCGATCGCCGATGTGGTGGCGATGCAGCGGGACGTGGGGCTGCGGTCGGTGACCGACGGGGAGTTCCGCCGCGCCACCTGGCACATGGACTTCATCTACCAGATCGGCGGGATCAGCAAGGCGCCGGGCCATCTGGCGGTGAAGTTCCACAACCCCGCAGGCGACATCGAGTGGACTCCGGCCGCCCTGCACGTGGGCAGCAAGCTGCGGATGGACAAGACGATCTTCGGTGAGGATTTCGGCTACCTGCAGTCGGTGGCCCCCCCGGGGATGACCCCCAAGCTGACCATCCCCTCGCCGAACATGGTCCACTACCGCGGCGGCCCCGCCGCGATCGACCCGCAGGTCTATCCCGATATCGAGGGGTTCTGGGCCGACCTGGCCGCCGCCTACGCCGACGAGGTGACCCGGCTCGCCGACCAGGGCTGCACCTACCTGCAGTTCGACGACACGTCCCTGGCCTACCTCAACGACCCGGCCCAGCGGGCCGAGATCGCCGCCCGCGGCGAGGACGCCGACCACATGCACCTGCGCTACATCCGCCAGATCAACGCGGCACTGGCCAACAAGCCGACCGGGCTGACCGTCACCACGCATTTGTGCCGCGGCAACTTCCGCTCCTCCTGGGCCGCCTCGGGCAGCTACGACTTCGTCGCCGAGGCGCTGTTCGGCGGCCTGGCCGTGGACGGTTTCTTCCTGGAATACGACGACGAGCGCTCCGGCGGCTTCGAGCCGCTGCGGTTCATCCCGCCCGGCAAGATGGTCGTGCTCGGGCTGGTCACGACCAAGCGCGGCGAGCTGGAAGACCCCGACGACCTCAAGCGCCGCCTCGACGCCGCCGCCAAGTACGTCTCCATCGACCAGCTGTGCCTGTCTGGCCAGTGCGGCTTTTCCTCCACCGTCGAGGGCAACACTCTCAGCGACGACCAGCAGCGCGCCAAGCTCGAGCTCATCGTCCAGGTCGCCCACGACGTCTGGGGCTGAACCGGGCGGGCGGGGGAGCCGCCGCCATGGTGGCCGCCAGTTTTACTTCAGCGCGGCCAGGGCGTCCTCGATCGCGCGGTGGAACGTGGGATAGGCGTAGATCATCTGGCGCATAGTCCGCACCGGAACCCGCGCGTGCACCGCGACCACGAGCGCGCCGAGCACCTCGCCGCCGACCGGGCCGACCGACGTGGCGCCGACGAGAACCCCGGTTCCGGCGTCCTCGACCAGCTTGATGACCCCGTCGTTGCCCGCCTTGTGGATCCAGCCCCGCGTGGACTTCGGGACCGGGTACGTGCCCACGCGCACGCTCAGTCCCTGCTCCCGTGCCTGGGCCTCGGTCAGCCCGACCGCGCCGACCTCCGGGTCGGTGAACGTGACCCGCGGCACGGCGTGGTACTGCGCCGGGAAGCCCGTCTCACCCAGGATGTCGGCCACGACGATTCCCGCCTGGTACATCGACATGTGGGTGAACGCGCCCTTGCCGGTGATGTCCCCCAGCGCCCATACCCCGGGGGCCGCCCGCAGGTGATCGTCCACCGGGATGGCGCGCAGGGTCTCGTCGATGCCCACCGCGCCGACGCCGACCCCCGCCAGGTCGGTCCGGCGGCCGGTGGCGACCAGCAGCGCCTCACCGGTGAGTTCCCCGCCGCCGCCGACGGTGACCGTGAAGCGGTCCCCGTTATGTCCGACCCCGGCGGCATGCTTGCCAACGTGCACGCCGATCCCCTCCCGGCCGAACACCTCCGCCAGCAGGTCCCCGGCCTCCGGCTCCTCCAGCGGCAGCAGCCGGCCCGCTCCCTCGATCACGGTGACCCGGCTGCCGAACCGCGCGAAGACCTGGCCGAGTTCCACCCCGACGGATCCGCCGCCGAGCACCACCATCGACCCGGGTACCCGCTCGGTCTCAATGGCCTCGCGGTTCGTCCAGAACGGCGTGCCAGCCAGGCCGGGGATCGGTGGCACGGCCGGCGCCGTGCCGGTGTTGATGACGATCCCGCGCCGAGCCCGCAGTACCTGCTTCTGGCCGTCCGGCCCGGAGGGAGTGACGGTGACCTCGCCCGGCCCGCTGATCTGCCCGTGCCCGCGGACCAGGATCCCTCCCTTGCCGGTGAACCGGTCCACGGCCGCCTTGTCGTTCCAGTCGTCGGTGGCGTCGTCGCGGATCCGGCGGGCCACCGGGGCCCAGTCAGGGTCGACCCGCGCCGTGCCCGACATCCCGTTGACCCGGTTCCCCTCCATGAGCAGGTCAGCGGCGCGGATCATCATCTTGGACGGGACGCAGCCCCAGTACGGGCATTCGCCGCCGACCAGCCGGTCTTCAACGCCCGCCACCACCAGGCCGGCTTCGGCCAGCGTGTTCGCGGCCCATTCCCCACCGGGCCCCATGCCGATCACGACAACGTCCACGTCGCGATCAGGTTCCGTCATGTTCCCTCCCGGCGCGTCGCATCCGGGTGCCAGCGTATGACAGGGGGGAATGCGGGTGGCGGTAAGCCAGTTGATGGCGATGATGCGCCCGGCGATCTCACCGACACGGACGGGGCCGCCTCGTGAGGGGTAGCCACAGCAGTCCGGCACACTCGGCCACGGGACCCCCGGCGGCCGAACCCTCCTCAGTCACGGAGAGTGACGACCCAATTCTTCGCGGGCCCGGCCCGCACGCCGGGCCGGGAGTGCCTGGCGGGCCGGCTGAGCCTGGCGGGCCGTCTGAGCCGGGCGCCGGCCTTGCGGCGGCTGCCGTGTGCCCGGAGAGCGAGGACGGCGCGGAGCCGCTCACCGAGCCGGACGCGGAAGCGCAGGTACACGGGATCTGCTTCAAGACCGGGCCACCCGGGCGGCTCGGGGTGGAACTGGAATGGCTGGTCTGCGACGGCCGCGACCCCGCCTTGCCAGTAGACCAGCGCCGCGCGGCCACCGCCGTGGCCCGGCTAGGCGCCCGCGGGCCGCTACCCGGCCGGGGCGTGCTCACCACCGAGCCGGGCGGCCAGGTCGAGCTCAGTTCCGCCCCTGCGGCCGGTCTGGGCCACTGCATCGCCGTCACCAGCCTGGATCTCGCCGCACTCCGGCAAACCATCCAACAGGCGGGTCTTTGCCTCAGCGGGCAGGGACTCGATCCGCTCCGCCCGCCGCGGCGCGTCCTCGAACTGCCCCGCTACGCGGCGATGGAGGAGTTCTTCGACCGAGCCGGCCCGTGGGGCCGGCTCATGATGTGCAGCACCGCCTCCGTTCAGGTCTGCGTGGACGCCGGCGGCGAGGGGCCGGGCTGGTCCGGCTTCCGCTGGCGATGGCACCTGCTGCACGCGATCGGCCCCGTGCTCGTGGCCGCGTTCGCCAATTCGCCGTTGCGCGGCGGCCGCCCCACCGGCTGGAAATCGACCCGCCAGGCCATCTGGGCGCGGCTCGACCCCACCCGTACCCGCCCACCGGCGCACGCCGAGCCAGTGCCGGGACGCCGCCCGGGCCGGGCCTGGCCGCCGGCTACCGATCCCCGTTCCGCATGGGTGGACTACGCGCTCACGGCCGAGGTCATGTGCGTGCGGCGGCCCGGCGCGCAGGACTGGTCCGCGCCCGCCGGACTGACGTTCCGTGACTGGCTGCGGGGTGCCGGTGAGCGTCCCCCGACCAGCAGTGACCTCAGCTACCACCTGTCCACACTGTTCCCGCCGGTGCGGCCGCGCGGGCACCTGGAGGTCCGCGGCATCGACGCCCAGCCGGGCGATGGGTGGATGGTGCCGCTGGCCGTGACGGCGGCTCTGCTCGATGACCCGGTGGCCGCCGAGCAGGCGATGGCGGCGGCCGAGGCACTCTGGCACCGGCCCACACCGGGCGGGCCTGGCGGGCCGGGTCGCCCCGGCTCCGGCGCCGACCCTCCGGGCTGGCACCCCGCGAGCCCGTGGTGGCTGGCCGCCCGGCACGGTCCGGCGCACCCCGCGCTCGCCGCCGCGAGCCGCCGGTGCTTCGCCGCCGCGGAGGCGGCCCTGGCGCGCGCCGGAGGGCCCGCGGACGTGCGGCAGGCGGTGGCCGCCTTCGCGGAACGCTACGTGAACCAGGATCGATGTCCCGCCGATGACCTGCTTGATCAGGTACGCGCTGGGCGCGGGTGCTCCCCGCCCGGCTCAGCCCACACCCTCCTGGAGGACGGCAATGGCCAAGAAGCCCAGGCATGAGACCGGCACCGTGGACGTACCCACGGAGGCGCTGCGGGAGCAGATCGCCGGCTGCCTGCTCACGGTCCGGGAGCGGACCCAGCTGCTGACGGGCTGCCTGGACGATGGTGACCTGCTCCGCCAGCACTCCCCGCTGATGTCCCCGCTGGTGTGGGATCTGGCGCACGTCGCCAACCAGGAAGAACTGTGGCTGCTGCGGGCCGTGGGCGGCAGGGACCCGATGCACCCGGAGATCGACCCGCTCTACGACGCGTTCGAGCATCCCCGCAACGAGCGTCCCACTCTGCCGCTGCTGCCGCCCGGCGAGGCACGCCACTACGCCGGCGAGGTCCGCGGCCGGGTGCTCGACCTGCTCGAATCGGCTACGTTCTCCGGGACGCCGCTGGTCACCGCGGGGTTCGCTTTCGGGATGATCGCCCAGCACGAGCAACAGCACGACGAGACGATGCTCATCACCCACCAGCTGCGGCGGGGTGCCGCGGTGCTGTCGGCGGCCGAGCCGCCGCCACCGCCCCCGGACGGGCTCGGGCTCGCCACCGAGGTGCTCGTCCCCGGCGGCCCCTTCACCATGGGCACCTCCAGCGAGCCGTGGGCGCTGGATAACGAACGGCCCGCCCATACCGTGCACGTGCCCGCCTTCTACCTCGACACGACGCCGGTGACCAACGGGGCATATCAGCAGTTCATCGCCGACGGCGGCTACGGCGACCAGCGGTGGTGGAGCCCGGCGGGGTGGGACCACCGGCAGCGGGCCGGCCTCACCGCCCCCCTGTTCTGGCGGCGCGACGGCCATGGCTGGGTGCTGAGGCGGTTCGGGGTGACCGAGCCGGTGGCGCCCGCCGAGCCGGTGCTGCACGTGTCCTGGTACGAGGCGCAGGCCTACGCAGCCTGGGCGGGCCGGCGGCTGCCCACCGAGGCCGAATGGGAGAAGGCGGCCAGGTTCGACCCCGCCGCCGGGCGCTCGCGCCGGTACCCCTGGGGGGATAGCGACCCCACCGCGGAACTGGCCAATCTCGGCCAGCGTCACCTGCGCCCCGCCCCGGCCGGCAGCTACCCCGGTGGAGCCGCGCCGTGCGGGGCGCGCCAGCTGATCGGGGACGTCTGGGAGTGGACCGCCAGCGACTTCCTGCCGTACCCGGGCTTTTCGGCCTGGCCGTACCGGGAGTACTCGGAGGTCTTCTTCGGCGACGAGTACAAGGTGCTGCGCGGCGGGTCGTTCGCCGTCGGCTATGTCGCCTGCCGCGGCACGTTCCGTAACTGGGACTACCCGATCCGGCGGCAGATCTTCGCTGGCTTCCGCACGGCCCGGGACGCCACGCCCGCGGTCGCCGGCGGCGACAGGGTGTGACGTCGGCCCGATGTGCCGCCATCTGGCCTATCTCGGCCCTCCCGTGACCGTGCGCGCACTGGTGCTTGACCCGCCGTACGGCCTGGCCAGGCAGGCGTGGGCGCCCCGGCGCCAGCGGCACGGGACGATGAACGTGGACGGGTTCGGGATCGGCTGGTACGCGGACGGCGACCCGGTTCCCGCCCGCTACCGGCGGGCCGGCCCGATCTGGGCCGACCCCGGCCTCGCCGACCTGGCGCGGGTCACCCGCACCCGCGCCCTGCTGGCCGCCGTGCGCTCCGCCACGGAGGGGTGCGATAGCGGTGCCGCCGCCGCCGCGCCGTACGCCAGCGGCCGCTGGCTGTTCAGCCACAACGGCGTGCTCAACGGATGGCCTGGCGCGACCGCCTGCCTCGGCGCGGGCCTGCCCGTGGCGGACCTGCTCGCGCTGGAGGCACGGTGTGATTCCGCCCTGGCGTGGGCGCTGGTGGCCGGCCGGCTGAAGGCGGGGACGCCGCCCGGGCAGGCCCTGGCCAGCGTGATCGCCGACTTCGGCCGCCACGGCATCACCGGCCGGTTCAACTTCCTGCTCACCGACGGCGAGGTGATCAGCGCGACGGCGGCCGGTGACACCCTCTGCTACCGCGCCGCCGGGCGCCACGCCACCGCCGGGCCGGGTGTGGTGGTGGCGTCGGAGCCCGGTGACGACGAGCCCGGATGGACCGAGGTGCCGGAGGGCAGCGTGCTCACGGCGACCGCTGACGCCGTCGAGGTGCGCCCGCTGCCGATGACGCCCCCGCCGCCGGCGGCGGGCACGGAGGAAGGAAGGACCCCCGCTTCATGACCGCACTGCACGTCGAACGCTGCCTCCCGGAGGGCTACCTGGACCGCGCCCTGCGCGCGGACGCCCGGGCGGGCCTGTCGGCCTCACCGAAGACCCTGCCGCCGAAGTGGCTGTATGACGAGAACGGCAGTGAGCTGTTCGAGAAGATCACCCAGCTCGACGAGTACTACCCGACGCGCGCCGAGCGATCCATCCTGGCCACGGTGGCGGGTGAGATCGCCGCCGCCACAGGGGCCAGCAGCCTGGTTGAGCTGGGCGCGGGCGCCGCCGACAAGACCCGGTTGCTGCTGGACGCCCTCCGCGCGGCCGGGACGCTGCGCAGCTTCGTCCCGGTGGACGTCAGCGAGAGCGCGCTGATCGAGGCGGCCCACCGGGTGCTCGCTAGCTACCCCGGCCTGTCCGTCCGGGCCGTCGTCTCCGACTTCGAGGAGCATCTGGGCCTGCCGGGCGCCTCGGGCCCGCGGCTGGTCGCGTTCCTCGGCGGGACCATCGGCAACCTGGAGCCCGATCAGCGGGCGGCGTTCCTGGCCTCGGTGAGGTCGCGGCTGGGCCCCGGCGACGCGCTGCTGCTCGGCACAGATCTGGTCAAGGACCCCCGCGTGCTGCAGGCCGCATACGACGACGCGGCCGGGGTGACCGCCGCCTTCAACAAGAACGTGCTGGCCGTGCTGAACGCCCGGCTGGGCGCGAACTTCGACCTGACCGCTTTTGACCATGTCGCGCTCTGGGACCCGGTCCGCGAGTGGGTGGAAATGCGGCTGCGCTCCGCCGTCCGGCAGGTCGTCACGCTGCCGGAGATCGGGCTCACCGTCGAGTTCGCCGAGGGGGAGGAGATGCGGACCGAGGTGTCGGCCAAGTTCCGCCCCGGAGGGATCGCCGCCGAGCTGTCGGCGGCGGGGTTCACGATGCTGCGCTGGTGGACCGACACCGGCGGCCAGTTCGGGCTGTCCCTGTCGGTCCCGGCCTGACGCACCCGGGCGGCCGGGACGCTCCGTGCCTGGCCCGGATGCTTCCCCAGCTGCCTGGCGCCGACCGCCGCACTGCAGGCCGTTATGAGCTGATGTGCTGGTCATGGCCGGGACCTAGTGTCCCGGCCTGACGGTCCCTCGCTCGATCTGCCGGATGTGCACCCGGGCCAGCCCCAGCAGCCGGGCCAGCTCTGCCGCCACCCGGTGCCCGTCGATCGCCCCGCAGCTGAACAGGTCGATCGCGATCAGGTTCTCCTCGGGCCAGGTGTGGATCGCGAGGTGCGACTCGGCCAGGATCAGCACCAGCGTGACCGCCCCGTTCGGGAACATGACGTGGCTGGTGTCGAGCACGTGGCCGCCGCCGGCCGCGACCGCGTCCGACGCGAGCGCGGTCAGCTCGCCGATGTCGGTGACCGGCGAGTCGGGGGTGAGAGCCGCGTCGACCGTGTAGAGGAGCTTTCCCGGGGCGCCCGCCGCAAGCGGCCGTTCCGGCCGCGCTTGGGCGGCGGGATCCGCGTCACGCCGCGCCCGCGCCGGGTGCAGCAGCGGCCGCCCGCCGCCGGGCAGGCTCTCAGAGGCCTTGGCTGGCATGATGTGGGAGGATACCGTACTGCCCGCTGCGGCCCGTGGTGAGCGGGAGCCCCCGTGGTGACCGGGAGCTAGAGAACGCCAGATGGACGTTGATGTCGTAGTCGCCGAGGTTGCCTCGGCGGTCGGGCTCGCCGAAGGGCCCGCTGGGGTCAGGGATGTGCTGCGGGTGATCGCACACCACGAGCCGGTGGCGGCCCGCGAGGTGGGCAGGCTCGCCGAACTCCCGGTCCCGATCGTCGCCGCCGTGTGCAACGAGCTGCGCAAGCGCGGGGTGGTGGACCGGGCACGACCGGTGCGGCTCACGGCGGAAGGCCGTGCGGAGCTCGCCATGCCCGCGGCCGGACGCCCGGGGATCAGCGGGGAGTGCCCGGGCTGCGGTGGCACCGGCGTGGCCGTCCCGCCCGGGCTGGCCGCGCTCGCCCGGGAGCTGGAGCGGGCGGCGGCGGGCATGCCGCCGGCGAGGCTGGAACTCGATCAAACCCACTGCACGGTGGACACCAAGATCCGCCGTGTGCTGCGGATGCACGAGGCAGGCGCCCTGGCGGGCCAGCGGGTGATCGTGCTGGGGGACGACGACCTGATCTCGCTGGCGATCGCCGCGTTCGCCGCGCTGCCGGCGGCCGCCCCGCCACGGCGGCTCACGGTGGTGGACTGCGATCCCGACCTGCTTGGCTACCTCAGTGAGCGGGTGGCGGGCGGCCGGGTACCGGTGGAGCTCGTCGAGCACGATCTGCGCCAGCCCCTGCCCGCCGGCCTCCTCGGCGCGTTCGATGTGGCCTGCACCGACCCGCCCTATACCGCCGCGGGCGCGGAGCTCTTCTTGTCCCGCGCGGTTGCTGCCCTGGCCGATGGCGCGGGCCGCCACGTGTTCTTCTCGTTCGGCGCCCGCCGGCCGGATGAGACGCTGCGCACCCAGCGCCTCATCGCCGACCTCGGCCTGACGGTGCGCTCGCTAGTGCCCGGCTTCAACTCCTATGCCGGCGCGGGCATCCTGGCAGGCACGAGCCATCTCTACCATCTGCGCACCACGGAGGGAGCCCGGCCGGTCATCACCGGGGCGCATGCCGGCCCGCTGTACACGGCCGAGACACGAGCCGCCGCCACCCGCCCCTACCGCTGCACCGGCTGCGGCGCCGTGCACCAGGTCGGCCCCGGCGCCCGCTGGAGCGCCATCGCGCAGCTGAAGGCGGCCGGTTGCCCGGACTGCGGGGGCACCGTGCTGCGGCCGATGGCACTGCGCGGAGCCGGGGCGCGGCCGGCGGCAGGGCGATGACGCACGTCGGCGCACCGTCCGCCGGCGCGGCGGGCTTCCAGATCCGGCCGGCCCGGGAGGACGACCTGGATGTGATCGCCGGGTTCGAGATCGAGATCGCCCGGGCGTCGTTCGGCAGCGAAGCGATCGAGGATCCGGCGCTGCACCGCAAGCGGGTGGCGGGGGCGCTGGGCAAGCCGGGAGAGGTCACCCTGGTGGCCGTGGCCGCTGAAGCGCCGGGAGCCCCCGGGGTTCCGGTCGGCTGGGCGTGGCTGTCGGGACGCACCAACTCCCTCACCGGCGCCCGGTACGGCAACTTCCGCTCCCTGGCCACCGCCGATATTCCCGGCCGCAGCCAGGTCGCCGAACTGCTCATGCAGGCCGTGCTCCAAGCCTCGGACCAGGCCGGTTTCGTGCACCTGACCGGCAAGGTGCACGCCAGCAACGTGGGCATGCGCGCGCTCTACCGGAAGTTCGGGTTCGAGGCGACCCACATCACGATGGAAAGGCGCCCGGCACCAGGGTCGCCCGATCCCACCGGCCCGCCCGGTCCAGCCGCCTCGCCCGGCCTGCCGGGGAGCCCGGCATGACCAGGGAAAGACCGGCGGGCGAAGGCACGGTCAAGTGCGTGGTCTGGGACATCGACAACACCCTGCTCACCGGGATCTACCTGGAGGCCGCAGATCAGCCGCCGGGGGCGGATCCGGTGCTGACCACGGTGCTGGCCGAGCTAGGGGAGCGGGGCATCCTGCACGCGCTCGCCAGCAAGAATCCGCCCGAGGCCGCCACGCACACGGCCCGCGTCACCGGCTGGAGGTTCGCCGCGGCCGAGTGCGGCTGGGGCCGCAAGTCCGACGCGCTGGCCAGGATCGCAGCCACGCTGGGGATCGGGGTGGACGCGCTCGCATTCGTGGACGACGACCCCTTCGAGCGGGCCGAGGTTGGTTTCGCGCTGCCCGGAGTGCTGGTGCTCTCGCCCGAGGACGCCGCGGAGGCCCCCGGCTGGCCGGAGTTCAGCCCGCCGGTGATCACCCCGGAGGCGCACCGCCGCGCCGAGATGTATGCCGAGCGCCAGCGGCGGCAGGCCGCCGAACGGTCGTTCGGTGGGACGAAAGAGGAGTTCCTGGAAACGGTCGGCACACGGGTGACCATCGCCGCCGCAACCGCCGCCGACGTCCCCCGCCTGCACGAACTCGCGGCCAGGACGCGGCAGTTCAATTCGGCTGCCGGGCAGCCCCCGGCGACCGGCGCCGGCCCGCTCGCGGGCATGACCCAGGACTGGTTCCATGACCTGCTGGCGGCGGGGGATGCCGACGTGGTCACGGTGCGGTTGCGGGACGCCTTCGGCGACGACGGCCTGGTTGGCGCCTGCGTCGTCATGAGGGACGCGGGGATCTGGACGGTGCCGCTGCTCATGATGTCGTGCCGGGCGATGGGCCGGGGCGTTATCGACGCCCTGCTGCCCTGGCTCGTCCGGCAGGCGGCCCGCGGGGGCGCCCGCCGCCTGCGGATCCCGTGCGTGGCGAACAGTCGCAACGTACCGTTGCGGCTCGCGCTGGCCGCGGCCGGCTTCCGGGCTCCCGAATCCGCGGGCGCGGCTGGCCAGGGCACGGCAGGCCGGGTGCGGGAGGGCGGCAACGCGGGCGGCAAGGCGGGCGGCGGCAAGGCGGGCGGCGGCGATGCGAACAGCAGCCAGGTCCCGGCCGTGTTTGAGCGTGATGTGGGCACGCCGCTGCCCGTCCTTCCCGGCTGGGTGGAGGCGCCGGGTGAGCAGGGCGGGGACGCCGCGTGAGCGGTGCCGGCCCAGGCATGGGAGCGCACCCGGCCCACCACGACACGGGCGGTAGCGGCCCAGCGGGCGGCATGGGCCTGCCAGGAGGCACGGGCCTGCCAGGCGGCACGGGCCTGCCAGGCGGCACCGACGTCGCGACGATCACCGATGACCTGCGCGCGTTCCTGGCGGCCGCCACCGGGCGAGACGAACTACTGCACATCCCGCCGGCCGCGGTGCTGTTCGGCACGGCGGTCGGGCTCGACTCGCTGACCGGGACGCTGCTCCTGCGTGAGATCCAGCGGCGGTTCGGTGTCGACGTGGCGGGCGAGGACCTGAACCTGGACTCGCTGGCCACCCTCGGCACGCTGGCCGAGTTCGTCGCGCAGCGGATCAAGCCAGAAGGCGGCCCCTGATGTCTCCCGTGCCCCCCCGAAGCACCGTCCAGCCCGAACGCACCGTCCAGCCCGAGAGCACCGTGCCGCTCAGAAGCGCCGTCCAGCCCGGAAGCGCCGCGCCGCACGGAACGACGATCCCAGCCGGGGACGTGGTGGACGTGTGGTGGTTCGACACGCGGACCGTGACCGTGGGCCCAGCCGACGTCGCCGACCTGGACCGCGGCGAGAGGAAGCGGGCGGAGGCGTTCCTGTTCCCGGCCGATCGGCACCGGTACCAGGTGGCACACATGATGCTGCGGCGGGTGCTGGCGGGCTACACCGGCACGCCGCCCGCCAGCCTGGAGCTTGGCCGCGGCCGGTGCCCCCGCTGCGGGGCCGCGAGCAAACCCGTCCTGCTGCCGGCGTCCGGCCGCGCCGCGCGCGCGGTCCCCTTGTTCTCGCTCGCGCACTCCGGTGACATGGTGCTCATCGCCATCGCGGGCCGCCAGGTGGGCGTCGACGTGGAAGCGGACGCCGCCCGATGCGTCTGCTCGCTGGCCCTGGCGCTGCATCCGGCCGACGCGGCCCGGGTGGCCGACCTGGGCGAGCGGGAAAGGCACGAGGCGATCATCACCTGCTGGGTCCGGGCGGAGGCCGTGCTCAAAGCCACCGGGCAGGGCATCGGGCACGGCCTCGGCGGCTTCCCGGTGGGGACCGGCCAGGCCACTGGCCTCAGCGTGAACGGCTGCACGGTGCGCGAGCTGGCGGCGCCGCCGGGTTACCGGGCCGCGGTCGCGCTGGCGGGTACGGGCAGTGTCACCCCACACCTCCGTGCTGAGGTACCGGGCCCAAGCGCCCATCCAGCCCCGCTGGTGGCCGGACGGCGCCGGATAGTCTCGACGCAGGCGGGATGGCTGGCCCGGAGGTGCACATGACGGCGGTTTTCGCGATCGACGCGTGCCGGACCCCGGTGGGGAAGATCAAGGGCTCGCTGGCCTCGGTCCGGCCCGATCACCTCACCGCTGAGGTGATCAGCGCGCTGCTGGCCCGCAACCCGTGGCTGGACCCGGCCCAGATCGACGACGTCTACTGGGGCGCCGCCAACCAGGCGGGCGAAGACAACCGGAACGTGGCCCGGATGGGCGTGCTGCTGGCAGGCCTGCCGGTAGAGGTGCCCGGTGCGACCGTCAACCGGCTGTGCGGGTCGGGCATGGAGGCGATCGCCGGCGCCGCCCGGATGATCGCGACGGGTGAGGCCGACATCTGCCTGGCGGGCGGCGTCGAGTCGATGACACGCGCCCCGTTCGTACTGCCCCGCGCGTCCGAGCCGTTCCCCCGCGAGACCGGGGTGGCCGATACCCGGCTGGGCTGGCGGCTGGTGAGCCCGCGGATGCAGGAGATGTACCCGCCGATCAGCCTCGGGGAGACGGCGGAGAACGTGGCCGAGCGCTACCAGGTGAGCCGGGACCGGCAGGACGAGTTCGCGCTCCGCAGCCACCGGCGCGCGGCGCGCGCCCAGGACGAAGGCCGGTTCGACGGCGAGATCATCCCGGTCAGCACCGAGGGCGGCGAGCTGCGCCGCGACGAGGGCGTCAGGCCCGGGCTGAAGATCGACGAACTGGCCGCCAAGCGGCCCGCGTTCCGCAAGGGCGGCACGGTCACCGGCGGCAACTCCTCGCCGCTCAACGACGGGGCGGCGTGCCTGCTGCTGGTCTCGGAGCGGGCTCTGCCGGGCGTCGCCGGTGCTGTGCCGATGGCCCGCTATGTGGGCACCGCGGTGGCGGGCGTGCATCCCGACTACATGGGGATCGGGCCGGTCCCGGCGCTCGGCAAGGTGCTCGGCCGGGCACAGTGGCAGGTGGAAGGGCTCGACCTGATTGAGGTCAACGAGGCGTTCGCGGCACAGGCTGTGGCGGTGGCCGACGAGCTCAAGCTGGACCCGGACAGCGTGAACGTGAACGGCGGCGCGATCGCGATCGGCCACCCGCTCGGCTGCTCGGGCGCACGGATCACCACCACCCTGCTCCACGAGTTCCGCCGCCGGGGGGGCGCCCGGGCGGCGGCCAGCATGTGTATCGGCGTCGGGCAAGGCATCGCCACGCTGTGGGAGTCCGCCTGACCGGGCCGACGCCAGGGCCGCACCGGGCCGACGCCGGCCGGCCCGACCGGGGCCGGGCCGCCGCGGGCATGCCTAACGGGGGCCGCCGCCAGCTGGCAGGGCCCCGGGAAGCCCGCTCGTTAAGCCATCTTCGGCGAGACGCTGAACGCGACCCCGCCCTCGGCGTCGACCTCGGCGTCGAGCGCCTTGTCGGCGAGCACCTGGGCGGTGTCGTCGGCCAGGAATACCCGTGCCCCGTTGGCCTCGATCACCTGGTCGCCTTCCGCCGGCGTCTCCGCCAGCGCCAGCTGGAAGGGCGGGACGCCCTCGCCCTGGCCCATGATGCGCAACCCGGTGTCGGGCGACTGCTCCGGCTGCGAGGTCAGAGCGCGGATGGCAGTGACCGCGTTGTCCGTGAGCGTGAGCATGATCTGCTCCTCCCCGTGGGATTGTGAGCCGCTCGGAAGTTGTGCACCCTACCCAGCCAGCGCGGACGCATACCTGCGGCCGCGAACTAATCGCAACCGGGCCACGGTCACCCCGCCAGGACCTGGGCGCCCTGGCGCGGCAAACTTACCTGTCACTGCAGGTAGTAACGGGGTACAACGTCATACTGGCGGGTCATGCGGGCGCCTGGGCGTGACCGGCCCGGGCGGTACCGGTGCCGACGATGGGAGCAGCCATGGCGATCGTGACCGAGCTTGAACTGCCCGGGTTCGACTACCTGGCCGACGATCTCACCGGTGAGGTCTATCACCAGCGGCTCGCGGAGGTGCGCAGCCAGGGCTGGCTCGCTTCGTCCCCGCTGTCCTACATCGTGCTGGACCGGGAAGCGGGCGAGTTCTTCCTGCGCTCGAAGGGGACCGCCTTCCCGGGGCGGGAGATCGCGGATTTGTTCGGCGTCAGCGGCGGGCGGCTGCGCGAGCAGATCGACGCCAACATCATCAACCTCACCGGCGACCGTCACCGGCGGGTGCGAGCCCTGGTTGGGCCCGCCTTCAGCCCGCGGGCCGCGGACGCGTGGCGCCCGGTGATGCGTGGCTACCTGCAGCGGCTGTGGGCAGGCATCGAGCCAGCCACCTCGGCGGAGTTCGTCGACGCCATGGCCAAGCCCTACCCCTCGCTGACCATTACGGCGGTGCTCGGCGCCCCTGAGGAGGACGCGACCCGGCTGCACGAGTGGTCGCACTGGGTCCAGCGCCAGTTCGACATCCGGGCGCTGGCCGGTGACCTGGCGCGGATCGAGCGTGCCACCGCCGAGCTCTACGACTACGTCGAGGCGCTGCTTGAACAGCGGCACAGCGCACCCGCCGGTGACCTCCTGTCCACCCTGCTGGCCGCGCGCGACGAGGGCGACCGGCTGTCCCACCCCGAGTGCGTCAACCTGGTGCTGAACGTGCTGGCCGGCGGGATCGACACCACCCAGAGCCAGCTGGCGCACGCCATGCGGTTGTTCGCCGAGCATCCGGGCCAGTGGGTCCTGCTGGCCGCGCACCCGGAACTGACCCGCCAGGCCGTCACCGAGGTGCTGCGGTTCGAGCCGATCACGCCGTTCACCGCCCGCATCTGCGTGGACCAGCTGGAGCACCGGGGTGTGATCTTCCCGCCGGGCACGATCGTGGCGGTCTGCGCGGAGCGGGCCAATCGCGAGCAGGCCGGCGGCGAGCCAGGCGAGGCCACCCGCGGCGACGGTGAGCGGTTCGACATCACGGCAGGCCAGGGAGACGCACCCGGCCGGCTGCTGACCTTCGGCGCCGGCCCGCACTACTGCCTGGGCGCCAACCTGGCCCGCGCAGAACTCGAAGAGGCGCTGACGTTCCTGGTGCCGCGCATGCCCGGGCTCGCACTCGACGGCCCACCGCAGCTCGGCGGCGTGGAGGGCATTTACGGCATCGATGCGCTCCCGCTGCGCTGGTCCGCCGGCTGACGGCCGGGAGCGGTGCCGCTGCGGTCTCCTCCAGGCGGCTATTCCCCTGCGTACGCCTTCTCGAGCGCGGCGATGTCGAACCTCGTCATGGCGAGCATGGCCTCGGTGGCCCGGTTCGCCTTGTCCTGGTCGGGGTCGCTGATCATGTCGATGAGCACCGTGGGGATGACCTGCCACGACACCCCGTATTTGTCCTTGAGCCAGCCGCAGGCCACTTCCTGCCCGCCGTCGGTGAGCCGGTCCCAGTAATAGTCCACCTCGTCCTGGTCGCCGCAGGGGATCTGGAACGAGATGGCCTCGTTGAAGGTGAACTGCGGCCCGCCGTTCAAGGCGACGAACTTCTGCCCGTTGAGCTCGAACTCGACCACCATGACCGCACCGGCCGGCCCGGGCCCGGCCTCGGTGTAGCGGCCGACCCGGCCCAGCCGGGAGTCCTTGAAGATGCTGGTGTAGTAGTTCGCCGCTGCTTCGCCTTCGGTGTCGAACCACAGGCACGTGGTGAATGCCTTCTCGGTCATCGGCCCTCCTCGCGTGTGGGCACCTGTTTCCCCTCCCGACCGATCCCGTACCGCAAACTCATCGGTGGCCGGCTCTCGCTGGCCGGCCGTTATCGGTCATCCAGCCAGCCGGCCCGGGCCCCGGCCGACACCGCAGGCAGGATGTCACGAGGAAGTCGGCGCTCCGGCACCCACGGCGCTGCCGGAGCAGGCGCGGGCGGCCGGTAGGGTCGGCACCGACCGCTAGCGAGGGACGTTCTGGTGACGCGAGCCGACGGCGAGGCGAAGACCAGCGCCGCCACGCGGGCTGACCAGCAGGAGCGCATCCTCACCGTGCCAAACGCGATCAGCGTGGCGCGGCTGGCAGGCGTTCCGGTCTTCCTCTGGCTGGTGCTCGGCCCCCAGGCGGATGGCTGGGCGGTCGGCCTGCTCATCGCGGCCGGGCTGTCCGACTGGCTGGACGGGGTGATCGCCCGCGCTTGGGACCAGCAGAGCCGGCTGGGACAGGTGCTCGACCCGGCGGCTGACCGGCTGTACATCGCCGCAACGCTGATCGGGCTGGCCATCCGCGGCATCATCCCGTGGTGGCTGGTGGCCCTGCTGGCGGCCAGGGAACTCCTGCTCGCGGTGGCACTGCTCGCGCTGCGCCGGTACGGGTACGGCCCGCTGCAGGTGAGCCTGGTGGGAAAGGCCGCCACCCTGTGCCTGCTGTACGCGTTCCCGCTGCTGTTCCTCGGCGCGCACGCGGGAACGCCGGCCCTGGTGGCGCGAGTTATCGGTTGGGCCTTTGCGATCTGGGGAACTGCCCTTTACTGGTGGGCCGCCGCGCTCTACCTGGTGCAGATGCGCCGTCTGATCAGCGCCGCCCGGGGCCACGCAGTGCGCTGATGACCACGTCCGGGGCCAGGCGGCGCCCCGGGAGGCAAGTAAGGTTGCCCAACTGGAGGGCCATGACCGTGCAGCGGCCGCGATGAAATGATGGGACAGGCAACGGCCGGGAGGGAGACGGGTCGCAGGTGAAGGCAGTGGTGATGGCCGGCGGAGAAGGCACCCGGCTGCGCCCGATGACCGCCAACCAGCCCAAGCCCATGCTGCCGGTCGTGAATAAGCCGATCATGGAACACGTGCTGCGGCTGCTCAAGCGGCACGGGTTCGCCGAAACCGTGGTCACGGTCCAGTTCCTGGCCTCGCTGGTCCGCAACTACTTCGGCGACGGCGAGGACGTCGGCATGAGCCTGCAGTACGCCACCGAGGACATGCCGCTGGGTACCGCGGGCAGCGTCAAGAACGCGGAGGACGAGCTGCGGTCCGGCCCGTTCCTGGTGATCTCGGGTGACGCCCTCACCGACATCGACCTCTCCGCTCTGGTCAGCTTCCACAAGAAGAACGGCGCTCTCGTGACCGTCGGCCTCACCCGGGTGCCGGACCCGCTTGAATTCGGGATCATCATCGTGGGGGAGGACGGGCGCATCCAGCGGTTCCTGGAGAAGCCCACCTGGGGGCAGGTCTTCTCGGACACGGTGAACACCGGCATCTACGTGATGGAGCCCGAGGTGCTCGCCGAGGTACCGGCCGGCGTTTCTGTCGACTGGTCCGGTGATGTGTTCCCGCAGCTCCTGAAGACGGGCGCGCCGCTGTACGGCTGGATCGGCGACGGGTACTGGGAGGACGTCGGGACCCACGAGAGCTACCTCAAGGCACAGGCGGATGTGCTGTCCGGCCGGGTCGAGACGGAGATCGACGGGTTCGAGGTATCGCCCGGGGTGTGGGTCAGCGAGGGGGCCGAGGTCGACCCGGAGGCGCTGCTGTCCGGGCCGCTGTGCATCGGCGACTACGCCAAGATCGAGGCGGGCGCCCAGCTCCGCGAGTTCACCGTGGTTGGCAGCAACGTGGTGGTGAAGGAAGGGGCATTCCTGCACCGGGCCGTGGTTCACAACAACGTCTACGTCGGCCAGGGAACAACGCTGCGGGGCTGTGTCATCGGAAAGAACACCGACGTGATGGGCTCGGCCCGGATCGAGGAGGGCGCGGTCGTCGGGGACGAATGCGTGATCGAGCCGGAGGCCTACGTGTCCGCGGGGGTAAAGGTCTACCCGTTCAAGACCATCGAGGCCGGCGCGGTGGTGAACACCAGCGTCATCTGGGAGTCGCGCGGGCAGCGAACCCTGTTCGGCCTGCGCGGCGTCTCCGGCCTGGTCAACGTGGAGATCACCCCGGAGCTCTGCGTCCGGCTGGCCAGCGCGTACGCGACCACCCTCAAGAAAGGCGCGGTGGTCACCACCTCGCGTGACGCATCGCGGGCGGCCCGGGCGTTCAAACGCGCGGTGCAGGGCGCGCTCAACGCCAGCGCGATCGACGTGGTGGATCTGGAGGCGCAGCCGCTGCCCGTAGCGAGGTTCCAGACCGCCCGCAGCGAGTGCAGCGGCGGCGTCGCGCTGCGCACCACCGCCGGCGACCCGCAGTCGATCGACATCGTCTTCCTCGATGAGCGCGGGGCCGATCTGTCCCAGGCGGCGGCCCGCAAGCTTGAGCGGGTGTTCTCCCGGCAGGAGTACCGGCGCGCCTTCCCCGGCGAGATCGCCGAGCTGAGCTACCCGCCCCGCGTGGTGGAGTCCTACGCGGCCGAGCTGCTGCGGTCCGTGGACATGACCGGCGTGCGGGAGGCGGCGCTCAAGGTAGTGGTCGACTGCGCCGGCGGCACCGCGTCGCTGGTCCTGCCGGAGTTGCTGGGGCGGGTCGGGATCGACGTGCTCACCGTCAATAACCGCCTCGATGAGGGGTCACCGACGCAGAGCCTGGCACAGCTGCGGGCCGGCATGCAGCGGCTGTCCGAGCTCGTGGCCTCGGCCCGGGCCGCGTTCGGCGTCCGGTTCGACCAGGTCGGCGAGCGGATCCAGCTGGTCGACGACAAGGGTGCGATGGTCAGCGACGACCGGGCGCTGCTGGTGGTGCTCGACCTGATCGCCGCCGAACGGCGGGCGGGCCAGGTCGCCCTGCCGGTCACCACCACCCGTGTTGCCGAGCGGGTGAGCGGTTTCCACGGCGTGAAGGTGGTGTGGACACCGACCTCGCTGCATGGTCTCACCGAGGCGACCGCGGTCGATGACGTGATCTTCGGGGCGGACGGCCGGGGCGGGTTCGTGGTCCCCGAGTTCTCCCGGACCCTGGACGGCATCGCCGCGTTCGCGCTGCTGCTCGGGCTGGTCGCGCGCACCAGGCTCACGCTCAGCCAGATCGACGCCCGGATCCCCCGGGCGCATCTGCTCAAGCGGTCGATGCCCACCCCGTGGGCGGCGAAGGGCAGCGTCATGCGCACCGTGGTGGAGGCCGCCGCCGGCCGGACGCTCGACACCACCGACGGCGTACGGGTGGTCGAACCCGATGGCGGCTGGGTTCTCGTGCTGCCCGACCCGGCGGACGCCGTCACGCACCTGTGGGCGGAGGGCGCCGACGCCGACGCCGCCCAGGCGCTGCTCGACGAGTGGGCCGCGGTCGCCGAGCAGGCCGGCGCCTGAGCAGCCGGGCCGGGCCCGGCAAGGGGCCCTCGCGGATACGCTGCACATGAGAGAATTCCTGTTCATCTGCTTGCAGTCCAGGACGCGCCGGAGGTTTGACCTGATGTGGCGGAGGCGTCGCGACCATCCCCCTCAGAGCTACCGGGGAACGCTGACGGCCGCCGGGCCCGATGCTGCGCGGGGCCCGGCCGGCCGCGGCCGGCGGGGCTCGCGGTGGCGTGGCCGGTGGAATGCGTGGCGCATGGACCGGGCGCACGCTTCGCAGGTAGCGTGGGCGAACGAACCAGAGCTGACGCCGGGAGCCGCGCGCGCGAACGCGGTTCCCGGCCCGAGCCCACTGCCGGCGGATGAGAGGCTGGGCCACGACATGCCGCGCGTCTACTGCGCCCGCTGCGGGCAAGAGAACCCCGAAGGTGCCCGGTTCTGCTCCCACTGCGGGATCGCGCTGGCGCGTGGCGGGGCCGAGCCTGGTGAGAGCACATCGACGATCTCGATCGGCGGCTCCGAGCTGGCCGAGGCGGAGCCGGATGAGCCACTCGCCGACTCCGGGGCGGTGGAGGTGCTGCCCCTGGGCAGCGCCCTGCTTGTGGTGAAACGGGGCCCCAACGCGGGCAGCCGGTTCATGCTCGACAGCGACCTCACCACGGCCGGCCGGCACCCGGAGAGCGACATCTTTCTCGACGATGTGACGGTGTCCCGCCGCCACGCGGAGTTCTACCGGCACCCGCGGGGATTCACCGTGCGTGATGTGGGGAGCCTGAACGGAACCTACGTGAACCGGGAGCGGATCGAGGAGGCCGATCTCAACGACGGCGACGAGGTCCAGGTAGGCAAGTTCCGGCTGATGTTTCTCGCCGGGCGGCGGTCACAGGCCGGCCGTGGCGGAGGTGCGCAGGTAGGGGCATGAGTGCTGAGCCCGCCCGGGCGTACCTCGGGATCGGCGAGGTGCTGGCCCAGCTGCGCGCCGAGTTCCCCGACGTGAGCGTCTCGAAGATTCGCTTCCTGGAGAACGAAGGACTCATCCAGCCCGCCCGCTCCCCGTCCCGTTACCGGAAGTTCGCCCCGGCCGACGTGGAGCGGTTGCGCTACATCCTTACCGCCCAGCGCGACCAGTACCTGCCGCTGCGAGTGATCAAGGATCAGCTCGACGCGGTGGAGGAGGACGGGCCCGGCCAGCCGGGCCGGTACCCGGCGCTCGCGGGCCGGCCCGCCGACCCCGCCGGGTCTTTGACCAGGCGCGAACTGCTGGAGGTGACCGGCCTGGACGAGGCCCAGCTGGCCGAGCTGGAGGACTTCGGGCTGGTGCGGCGCAGCGGCCGCCATTACGGCCCGGACGCGCTGGCGGCCGCCCGCGCCATCGTGGCGCTCGCCGGTTACGGCGTCCAGGCCAGGAACCTGCGGGTGCTGCGCGCGTCGGTGGAACGCGAGACCGCGCTGATCGAGCAGGTGGTGGCCCCGATACTGCGCCAGCGCAGCTCAGGGGCGCGGGACCGGGCCCGCCAGACCGCCCGGGAGATCGCCGCCATCGCCCTCCAGCTGCACGCCGCGCTGATCGAGGCGGCGCTCGCCGACGCCGGTTTCGGCGACCCGCGCCCGGGCCGGCCGGATGACTGAGCGCAGGGCGCGGGCGTCGCCGCCCCGCGCGCGGGTGTACGTTGACAGGAGAAGGCCTTCATGAGTTTCGGGACGCTGCAGCGTCCGGCGCAGGTGAGGACGGAGCCCGTTGTGAAGAAGATGGAGGTCGTCGGCGTCCGGGTGGAGATGCCCACGAACCAGCCCATCGTTCTGCTCAAGGAGGTGGAGGGGGAGAGGTATCTGCCGATCTGGATCGGCCCAGTGGAGGCCACGGCGATCGCGTTCGCGCAGCAGGGCATGGTGCCCGCCCGGCCCCTGACCCACGACCTGTTCCGTGACGTGCTCGAAGCGCTCGGAGTGCAGCTGAACACGGTCAATATCACCGCGCTCCGGGACGGCATCTTCTTCGCCGATCTCATCTTCTCCAACGGGAAGGAAGTGAGCGCCCGGCCGTCGGACTCGATCGCGCTCGCGCTCCGGACCGGTGCGTCGATCTTCGCCAGCGACGAGATCCTGGACGAGGCCGGGGTGGCGATCCCGGACGAACAGGAGGATGAGGTCGAGAAATTCCGCGAGTTTCTCGACACCATCACCCCCGAAGATTTCGGTCGTGCCACGTGACGCGGAGCTCCTGAGCGACGCGCCGCGGGAGATCGTTGACCCGCCGGTCGGGTCGGCCTAGCGTTCGAAACGAGTACCCAGGGTGACCAGCTCAGGGGCGGAGGCGGGTGTGGCGGTAACCGAGAAAGACGGCGGCCAGTCGCGCGACCGTGGCGCCGCGATCGAGCGCGCCGGCGAGCAAGGCCTCCTGTTCGGGGAAGACCTCACCGCTCACCCCGGGAACGTCGGCTACCGGGGACCGACCGCCTGCTCCGCCGCCGGGATCACCTACCGCCAGCTTGACTACTGGGCGCGTACCGCGCTGGTGGAGCCCAGCGTCCGTCCCGCGCACGGGTCGGGGTCCCAGCGGCTTTACAGCTTCCGCGACATCCTCGTGCTCAAGGTCGTCAAGCGCCTGCTCGACACCGGGATTTCGCTGCAGCAGATCCGCGCCGCCGTCGACCATCTGCGTGACCGCGGCACGGAGGACCTGGCCGGGCTCACCCTCATGAGCGACGGCGTCAGCGTCTACGAGTGCACCTCTCCCGACGAGGTGGTCGATCTGCTGGCCGGCGGGCAGGGGGTGTTCGGGATCGCGCTGGGCCGGATCTGGCAGGAGGTCGACGGGACGCTGGCCGAGCTGCCGTCGGAGCCCGCCGACGAGCCCGGGGGGCAGCGGGCGGGGCTGGATGGCACCGGTGGCCACGACGAGCTCGCGCGGCGCCGGGCCAAGAGAACGGGCTGACGGGCCCGCGGCGGCAGGCTGACACACACGCACCGCGCCTGGGCGCGCGGCGGCCGCGGCAGGTACCGCTGGCCGCGAGGGCGCCGCTGGCCGCGACGGGCACCGGCGGGCGGCCAGGCGATCGACTCGGGTCCCCATGCCCGGCGGCTGATTCCCCGTTAGATAAGGTTCCGGCGTGACGGCAGCCATCACTGTGCGAGACGTCCGGAAGTCCTATGGTGACCTGCGCGCAGTGGGCGGGGTGACGTTCGAGGTCGGCCACGGCGAGTTCTTCGGCATCCTCGGCCCGAACGGGGCGGGGAAGACCACCACCCTCGAGATCATGGAAGGGCTGCGCGAGCCGGACGGCGGCGAGGTGACCGTTCTGGGGCTGCGGCCATGGCCGCGGAACCCGGCCCTGCTGCCCAGGATCGGCGTTCAGCTACAGGCGACATCGTTCTTCGAGCGGCTCACCGCGCGCGAGCAGCTGCGCACGTTCGCCGACCTCTACCGGGTCCCGCCCCGGCGCACCGACGAGATGCTGGAGGTGGTCGGCCTGACCAGCGTGGCCGCGACCCGCACCGAGAAGCTCTCCGGCGGCCAGGCGCAGCGGCTCTCGATCGCGTGCGCGCTGGTGCACCGCCCCGACGTGCTGTTCCTCGACGAGCCGACGGGGGCGCTGGACCCGCAGGCCCGCCGCAACCTGTGGGACCTCCTGCGCGCGATCGCCGCCGAGGGCCACACGGTGGTGCTCACCACACACCACATGGACGAGGCGGAGACGCTCTGCCAGCGGGTAGCGATCATGGACCACGGCAAGATCCTGCAGATCGGGGCGCCCGCCGCGCTGGTCCGCAGCCTGGCGCATCCGGTCCGGATCAGCGTGACGTCGGGCACGCTCGGGCAGGATGAGGCGCGGGCCATCGCCAACGGTGCCCAGGTCGCCGACGACGGGGTATCGCTCACCATCATCACCACCGAGCCGGCCCCGATCCTCGCCCGGCTCGCCGAGCGCGACGCCCTGGCCGGCCTGCAGGTAACCGGCGCCTCGCTGGAAGACGTGTTCCTCCAGCTCACTGGGCGGGAGTACCGGGCATGACGGCGGACGGGACACCCACGCCCGCCAGCGGCGGGCCGAACTGGCAGGGGTTCCGGAGCCTGTCCCGGGCGATGTTCCGCGGCTTCGTCCGGGACCGTGCCGCCCTGTTCTTCACGATCCTTTTCCCGGTCTTGTTCCTGCTGCTGTTCGGCTCCATCTACAAGAGCAGCAGCACGCCGAAGGTCACCGTGGTGGAGGTCGGCAAGGTCAGCGTGCTCGACCAGGCGCGGGCGGCCAGCCACGGCCAGCTGAACAAGGTGCTCGACGTCACGCGGCGCGCCAGCCTGGCCACGGCGCTGAACGACGTGCGGCAGGGCAACGTCGACGCAGCCGTTCAGCAGCAAGGGGGCCATCTCATCGTCCACTACTCGGTCGCCAACCCGACCGTCGCCGGGGTGGTGAACAGCGTGTTCTCCGGCATCGTGCAGGAGGCGAACCAGGCGGCATCCCCCCGCCCGCCGACCTATCAGCTGACCACCCAGCAGGTGGAGGACAAGTCGCTGAAGCCGATCCAGTACCTGACGCCGGGCCTGCTCGGCTGGGCGATCGCCTCCAGCGGGGCGTTCGCGGCGGCGATCACCCTGGTCGGATGGCGGAAGAACAAGCTGCTGCGCAGGCTCCGGCTCGCCCCGGTCGGCACGACGTCGATCATCACCGCGCGGATCGCCGTCAGCGTCGCGGTCGCGATCGTCGAGACGTTCGTGTTCATCGCCATCGCCACGACCCCCTTTTTCGGGCTCAAGCTCACCGCCTACTGGTGGATGGCGATCCCGGTCGTCATCTGCGGCACGCTCGCGTTCCTCTCGATCGGGCTGCTGGTCGGCGCGCTCGCCAAGTCCCAGGAGGCCGCCACCGCGCTGGTGAACCTGATCATCCTGCCGATGGCGTTCCTGGGCGGGGCGTTCATCCCGCTCGCCTTCGCGCCGCAATGGATCGTGAACGTCTCCTACGTGATGCCGCTGCGCTATCTGGTGATCGGCATGCAGAATGTGATGGCCCGGGGTGACGGCCCGGCCTCCGCGCTGCCGGCCATGGGCCTGCTGCTGGCGTTCGCCGCCGTGCTCACGCTGATCGCGGTGCGGGTGTTCCAGTGGGACGAGATATGAACCTGTCTCTCGGGTAAGCTCGGGGCCAGCCGACCATACCGTCCGGGAGAGACCCCGTGCGGCCAGCACGGGGCGCCGAAGGGGCAACCTCCCCGGAACCTCTCAGGCACCAGGGACCGGACGGGACAGGCGTCTCTGGAGTCGTGCTGCCCGGCGTTGGGGGCGATGACAGAGGGGGAGGACCACAGCCGGGTGACCGGCACCCGGTGGCTCCCTCTGGAGGCTCCATGGACTTCGCGTCACGCCATATCGGGCCGTCCCCGGCCGAGCAGGAGCGGATGCTCGCGGCCGTCGGCTACTCCTCGCTCGACGGGCTCACCGCCGCCGCGCTGCCGCCAGCCCTGGCCGCCACCGGCGTGCCCCCACTGGACCTGCCCGGCCTGCCCGGGCCGCTGTCGGAGCCGGGAGCACTGGCCGAGCTGCGCCGGCTCGCGGCCCGGAACGAGGTCCTCACGTCCATGATCGGGCTCGGCTACTACCCGACCATCACCCCGGCCGTGATCCGCCGCAACGTGCTGGAGAACCCCGGCTGGTACACGGCCTACACGCCTTACCAGCCGGAGATATCGCAGGGACGGCTGGAAGCCCTGCTGAACTTCCAGACGATGGTCGCCGACCTGACCGGGCTGCCGGTGGCGGGCGCGTCCCTGCTGGACGAGGCGACCGCCGCCGCCGAAGCGATGACGCTGGCCCGGCGGGCGTCCGGCCAGGGCAGCATCTTCCTGGCCGACGCCGACTGCCTGCCGCAGACGCTGGCGGTGCTGGCCACGCGGGCCGAGCCGCTCGGCATCGACCTGGTCGTCGCCCGGCTCACCCCGGAGGTGGTGGCGACCCAGCCGGAGGGGGAGCTGTTCGGCGTGCTGCTGGCCTATCCCGGGGCGAGCGGTGAGATCGCCGACCCGCGGCCGGTCATCGCCGCCGCCAGCGGCCGCGGCGCGGCGGTGGCCGTCGCCGCCGACCTGCTCGCGCTGACCCTGCTCACGCCGCCGGGAGAGCTGGGCGCCGACATCGCGATCGGCACCACCCAGCGGTTCGGCGTGCCGATGGGCTTCGGCGGGCCGCACGCCGCTTACATCGCGGTGCACGACAGCCTGCGCAGGCAGCTGCCGGGCCGGCTGGTGGGCGTGTCGGTGGACGCCGACGGCCACCCGGCCTACCGGCTCGCCCTGCAGGCCAGGGAGCAACACATCCGCCGCGAAAAGGCGACGAGCAACATCTGCACCGCACAGGTCCTGCTGGCGGTCATCGCCGGGATGTACGCCGCCTACCACGGCCCGGACGGCCTGGCGGCGATAGCCCGCAGGGTGCACGGCAGGGCCGTGGCCCTAGCGGCGACGCTGCGCACCCTGGGCGCCGCGGTGGAATCTTCCGCCTTCTTCGACACGGTCCGCGTCCGTGGGATGCCGGGCGGCGCGGCGGCGGCCGTGCAGCGGGCCCGGCAGGCCGGCTACAACGTGTTCCTGGCGGACCCGGACACGGTGCAGGTCGCCTGCGGCGAGACGACAACCGATGACCACGTGCGGGAGGTCGCGGCCGCGCTGGCCGGCCGCCCGGCCGGGGAGGTGGGCCTGGCCGATGGCGGCGAGGCGCTCCCGGCGGGCCTGCGCCGCGCCTCGCCCTACCTCACCCACCCGGTCTTCCATGAGCACCGCAGCGAGACGGCCATGCTCCGCTACCTGCGGCGGCTGGCCGACTTCGACATCGCCCTGGACCGGTCGATGATCCCGCTGGGCTCGTGCACGATGAAGCTGAACGCGGCCGCGGAGATGGAGGCCATCACCTGGCCGGAGTTCGCGAACATCCACCCGTTCGCCCCGCCGGGACAGACGGCCGGATACGCGGAGCTGATCGGCGCGCTGGAGGCCTGGCTGGCCGAGATCACCGGCTACGACGCGGTGTCCGTGCAGCCGAACGCCGGGTCGCAGGGGGAACTCGCCGGCCTGCTCGCGATCCGGCACTATCACACCGCCCGCGGCGACGCCGGGCGCGACGTGTGCCTGATCCCGGAGTCCGCGCACGGCACGAACGCGGCCAGCGCCGTGCTCGCCGGGCTGCGGGTGAAGGTGGTCAAGTGCGGCGGCGACGGCGTCATCGACCTCGGCGACCTGCGGGCGAAGCTGGCCGAGCACGAGGGGCGGGTGGCCGCGATCATGCTGACCTACCCGTCCACCAACGGCGTGTTCGAGCAGACCGTGACCGACGTCTGCGACCTCGTGCACGCCGCGGGCGGCCAGGTGTACGTGGACGGCGCCAACCTCAACGCACTGGTGGGGCTCGCCAGGCCGGGACGGTTCGGCGCCGACGTGTCCCACCTCAACCTGCACAAGACGTTCTGCATCCCGCACGGCGGGGGAGGGCCGGGGGTGGGCCCGGTCGCGGTCCGCGGGCATCTGGCCCCGTACCTCCCCGGCAGCGCCGCCCCTGGCGCCAAGCGCGAGACCGGCACCGGGCCGGTCGCGGCGGCCCCGTACGGGTCGGCGGGCATCCTGCCGATCTCCTGGGCCTACATTGCGATGATGGGCCCCGGCGGGCTGCGCCGGGCCACGCAGGTGGCCATCCTGGCCGCCAATTACGTTGCGAAACGGCTGTCGCCGCACTACCCGGTCCTCTACACCGGCCAGGGCGGGCTGGTCGCCCACGAATGCATCATCGACCTGCGGCCGATCACCAGGGAAACCGGCGTCACCGTGGAAGACGTGGCCAAGCGGCTGATCGACTACGGCTTCCACGCGCCCACGATGTCGTTCCCGGTGGCGGGCACGCTGATGATCGAGCCGACCGAGAGCGAGGACCTGGCCGAGCTGGACCGGTTCTGCGCGGCGATGATTGCGATCCGGCAGGAGATCACGCGGGTCGAGAGCGGCGTCTACGAGCCGCAGGACAACCCGCTGCACAACGCCCCGCACACGGCGTCCATGCTGCTCGCCGGCGACTGGAAGCATCCCTACGAGCGGAAGGAGGCCGCCTACCCGCTGGCCGGGGACCGGCGGGCCAAGTACTGGCCGCCGGTGCGCCGGATCGACCAGGCCTACGGCGACCGGCACCTGGTCTGCGCCTGCCCCTCGCCGGAAGCGTTCGCGGACTGACGCCGGCCAGCGCCGAAACTGTCGGTGCCGGCGGGCATGGTGACAGCCATGACGGACAGGCAGATCACGGCCGGCGTCTTCGATCTCGGCGGGGTGCTCCTCGACTGGGACCCGCGCTACCTCTACCGGCAGCTGTTCGCCGACCCGGCCGAGATGGAGGACTTCCTCGGCCGGATCTGCACCGCCGACTGGCATTACGCACACGACCTGGGGGAGGACATCACGCAGTCATGCCGCCGCCTCGCCCGGCTGCACCCCCGCTACCGGGACATGATCATGGCGTGGACGGAGCGCGGCGAGGAGATGATCGCCGGCCAGATCGACGAGACGGTCGGCGTGCTTGCCGAGCTGAAGGCGGGAGGCACGCGGTGCCTGGCCCTCAGCAACATGGAGCCGGCGACCTTCGCCACCCGGCGGGCCCGGTTCGCGTTCATGAGCTGGCTCGACGGCTACGTCATCTCGGGGATCGAGGGCGTGGCCAAACCAGACCGGCGGATCTTCCAGATCCTGCTGCGCCGGTACCGGCTGGACCCGGCCGCGACGGTGTTCATCGACGACTCGCCGGGCAACGTCGCGGCCGCCCGCGGCCTGGGCCTGCACGCCCTGCATTACACCTCGGCCGGTGCGCTCAGGAAGCAACTGCGCACGCTCGGCCTCACCGCCCTGGACCCGGCCTGAGATGGCTTCCGCAGGCCCGGTCCAGCCCGTGCAGGCCCGCGAAAGCCGCGCCCGCGTGGACCCCGGGGGGAAGCCCCGCCCGCATAGAGTTGCCCCGTGACGGATCCGCACGCCTACCGGCCGGCCCCCGGCTCGATTCCCGAGTCGCCGGGGGTCTACCGGTTCCATGACGGCCGTGGCCGGGTCATCTACGTGGGCAAGGCCAAGAACCTGCGGGCCAGGCTCAACTCCTACTTCGCCGACTTCGCCGGCCTGCACCCGCGCACCCAGTCGATGCTCACCTCGGCGGCGGGAGTCGACTGGACCGTCGTCGGCACCGAGGTCGAGGCGCTCCAGCTGGAGTACTCCTGGATCAAGGAGTTTGACCCCCGGTTCAACGTGCGCTACCGGGACGACAAGAGCTACCCCTATCTGGCGGTCACCATGGACGAGGAGTACCCCCGGGTCATGGTGATGCGGGGTGCCCGGCGGCGCGGGACCCGCTACTTCGGCCCGTACTCCCACGCCTGGGCCATCAGGGAAACCGTCGACACACTGCTGCGGGTGTTCCCGGTGCGGACCTGCTCGGCCGGGGTGTTCAAGCGCGCCCGCCAGATCGGCCGGCCGTGCCTGCTCGGCTACATCGGCAAGTGCTCGGCGCCCTGTGTGGAGCGGATCAGCCAGGCCGACCACCGCCGCCTGGCGGAGGAGTTCTGCGACTTCATGGCCGGCCAGACCGCCCGGTTCACCCGCCGGCTGGAGGCCGAGATGCGGGCCGCGGCCGCGGCCGAGGAGTTCGAGCGGGCCGCCCGGCTCCGCGACGACATCCAGGCCCTGGAGCGGGCGCTGGAGAAGCAGGCGGTGGTCCTGCCCGACGGCACCGACTGTGACGTCATCGCCCTGGCCGAGGATCAGCTCGAGGCCGCCGTCCAGGTCTTCTACGTCCGCGGCGGGCGGGTCCGGGGCCAGCGTGGGTGGGTGGTGGACAAGGTCGAGGACATCAGCGACGGCGAGCTCGTCGAGCACTTCCTGAGCCAGGTGTACGGCGAGGGCAGTGTCGCGGGGAACGGCGCCACCGGGACGGCCAGCCGGAAGGGCACCGTCCGGCCGGAGGCCGCCGGCCCCACCGTCCCGCGCGAGGTGCTCGTCCCGGTGCTGCCGGACGGCGCCCCGG
Source organism: Streptosporangiaceae bacterium (assembly GCA_036005525.1). Taxonomy (GTDB): domain Bacteria; phylum Actinomycetota; class Actinomycetes; order Streptosporangiales; family Streptosporangiaceae; genus UBA9676. Next base: position 11,569 of record DASYQM010000105.1, on the reverse strand, counting down.
CGGTGGAAGAGTGGCTCGCGTCCCGGCGGGGAGGCCGGGTGAAGCTGCGGGTGCCACGCCGCGGCGACAAGAAGGCGCTGCTCGACACCGTGGCCCGGAACGCGGCCGAGTCCCTGGCGCTGCACAAGACCCGCCGGGCGAGCGACCTCACCACCCGCAGCCTGGCCCTCAACGAGATCCAGGAGGCGCTGGGGCTCGAGCAGGCCCCCCTCCGGATCGAGTGCTACGACGTGTCGAACCTGCAGGGCACGCACGTGGTCGCGGCCATGGTGGTGTTCGAGGACGGGCTGGCGCGCAAGAGCGAGTACCGCCGGTTCAGCGTGCGCGGGACCGGCGGCGAAGGCGACGTCGCCTCGGTGCACGAGGTCATCACCCGCCGCTTCCGCCGCTATCTGGAGGAGCGTGAGACCACGGGCGAGCTTGACGTGCTGGGCGATCCCGCTGCCGGGCCGGGCGATCCGGAGCTCCGCCAGCGCAAGTTCGCCTACCCGCCCAACCTGGTCGTGATCGACGGCGGCCCGGCTCAGGTGGCCGCCGCGGTCTCGGCGCTGGACGCGCTGGGCATCGACGACGTCGCGGTGTGCGGGCTGGCCAAGCGGCTGGAGGAGGTGTGGCTGCCCGGCAAGGACGCACCGGTCATCCTGCCCCGCACCAGCGAGGGCCTCTACCTGCTGCAGCGGGTGCGGGACGAGGCGCACCGCTTCGCCATCACCTACCACCGGGCGAAGCGGTCGAAGGCGCTCGCGGTCAGCCAGCTCGACGATGTCCCGGGCTTGGGCCCGGCCCGGCGGGCCACGCTGCTGCGGCACTTCGGCTCGGTCCGGCGGATCGCCGCGGCCACCCCGGCGGAGCTCGCGCAGGTGCCCGGCATCGGGCCGCAGTTGTCCGATGCGGTGCTGGCCGCCCTGCGGCCGGATGGGGACAGCGCCGAGGTCACCGGCAAGGGGGCGCCGTGACGGGCGGGGGAAGCCGGGGATGGACCGGAAGATGACGGGGCGCGAGCCGCCCGGCCCCGGTGCCGACCCGGTGACCGACATCGTGATCATCACCGGGATGTCGGGCGCCGGCCGGAGCACGGCCGCGAAGGCGCTGGAGGACCTCGACTGGTTCGTCATCGACAACCTGCCGCCCGGCCTGCTTCCCACGATGATCAATCTGACCCGCCGGGCCAAGGGGGCCCTGCCACGGATCGCCGCCGTGATGGACGTGCGAAGCCGCGCCTTTTCCAGCGATCTCCAGTCCGCCATCACCGAGCTCGCCACGCGCGGGGTCAGGCCGCGGGTGGTCTTCATGGAAGCCACGGACGACACGCTGGTCCGCAGGTTCGACAGCGAGCGCCGCCCGCACCCGCTGCAGGAGGACGGCCGGGTGGTGGACGGGATCGCCGCCGAGCGGGAGCTGCTGAGGACCGTCCGCGGCGAGGCGGACCTGGTGCTCGACACGTCGGCGCTCAACGTGCACGAGCTGCGGGCCCGGCTCCAGGACTTCTTCGGTGGCGGCCCGGCGGAAGGCCCCCGCGTCAGCGTGGTGTCGTTCGGCTATAAGTACGGGCTGCCGGTGGATGCCGACCTGGTGGCGGACTGCCGGTTCCTGCCGAACCCGCGCTGGATCGAGGCACTCGCCCCGCTGACGGGGCAGGACGAAAGGGTCAGGGAGTACGTGCTGAGCCAGCTGGGCGCCACCGATTTCCTCGACGCCTACCTCGCGGCGCTGCGGGTGATCCTGGCCGGTTACGAGCGTCAGGGCAAGAAGTACGTGACTCTCGCGATCGGCTGCACCGGCGGCAAGCACCGGAGCGTGGCGATGGCCGAGCAAATCGCCGAACGGCTCGAGGAGACCGGCCTTGGTATTCAGGTAGTGCACCGTGACCTGGGGCGTGAGTGACACCGGGGGAAACCGCGCACCAGCCCGTGCCGGGCGGCCACGATGAGCCCGGGACGGAAGCTGTGGCGGCGCGCGGCGAGCCGGCACCGGTGGTTCCTGCCGTGCGCCCGCTGAACCCGCGCGTGGCCGCGCTCGGCGGCGGCCACGGGCTGTTCGCCTCCCTGTCCGCGCTGCGCCGGGTGACCCGTCAGCTCACCGCCATCGTCACGGTGGCCGACGACGGCGGGTCCAGCGGCATGCTTCGCCGTGACTTCGGCGTGCTCCCCCCGGGCGACCTGCGGATGGCGCTCGCCGCCCTGTGCGGGGATGACGCCTGGGGAACCACCTGGAGCCGGGTGGTGCAGCACCGGTTCACCCGCGGCTCAGGGCTGGGCGGGCATGCGGTCGGCAATGTGCTCATCGTCGCGCTGTGGGAGCTGCTGGGGGACACGGTCCAGGGACTGGACTGGGTTGGCAGGCTCCTCGGGGCGCACGGCCGGGTCCTGCCGATGGCGTCGGTGCCGCTGGACCTGGCGGCCGAGGTGGAAGGGGCCGACCCGGCGCGCCCGGGCCAGCTCAGCATCGTGCGGGGCCAGGCGGCGTGCGCGGCCACCACCGGGCGGGTCCGGTCCATCTCGCTCCACCCGGCCAACCCCCCCGCCTGCCCCGAGGCCGTGGCCGCGATCCTGGACGCGGACTGGGTGGTGCTCGGGCCGGGCTCCTGGTTCACCAGCGTCCTGCCCCACCTGCTCGTCCCTGAGCTGGCCGACGCGCTGATCTCCACCCGGGCCCGCCGCCTGGTGGCGCTCAACCTGGTCCCGCAGCCGGGCGAGACCGAGGGATTCTCACCACATACGCACCTGGAAGTGCTCGCCGACCACGCGCCGGAGCTTACCGTGGACGTGGTGCTGGCCGATCGTGGCGCGGCCGGCGGGGCGATAGCACAACTGGAGAAGGCGGCGGGCCTGCTGGGCGGCAGGCTGGTCCTGGCGGATCTGGCGATGCGGGATGGCTCGCCGCGCCACGATCCGCGGCAGCTGGCGGGGGCGTTCGCGGAGATCTTCGAGGGGGAGTGAGCCGATGGCCATGACCGGTCTGGTGAAGGACGAACTGAGCCGGGTTACCGTGCTCAAGCCGTGCTGCCGCAAGGCGGAGGTTTCCACGCTGCTGCGCTTCGCCGGGGGCCTGCATCTGGCCGGCGGCCGGATCGTGGTCGAGGCCGAGCTGGATACCGGTGCCGCCGCCCGCCGACTGCGCAAGGACGTGTCCGAGGTGTTCGGTCATGCCTCGGAACTGATCGTGCTGGCGCCGAGCGGGCTGCGCAAGGGCAACCGTTACGTGGTCCGGGTGCGCAAGGACGGGGAAAGCCTGGCCCGGCAGACCGGGCTGGTGGACGGCCACGGGCGGCCCATTCGCGGCCTTCCCCGGCAGGTGGTGGCCGGCACCACTTGCGACTGCGAGGCCGCCTGGCGGGGCGCCTTCCTGGCTCACGGCAGCCTGACCGGGCCCGGCCGCTCGATGGCACTGGAAATCACCTGTCCCGGCCCCGAGGCCGCGCTGGCCCTGGTCGGCGCGGCCCGGCGGATGAAGATCCACGCGAAGGCCCGCGAGGTGCGGGGAGTTGACCGGGTCGTGGTGCGGGACGGGGACGCGATCAGTGCGCTGCTGGCCCGGCTGGGCGCACACGACAGCGTCCTCGCCTGGGAGGAACGGCGGATGCGGCGCGAGGTCCGGGCGACGGCGAACCGGCTGGCCAATTTCGACGACGCCAACCTGCGCCGCAGCGCGCGAGCCGCCGTGGCGGCGGGTGCGCGCGTGGAACGCGCGCTGGAGATACTGGGCAGCGACGCGCCGGAGCACCTGACCGTGGCCGGCCGGCTGCGGATCGAGCACCGGCAGGCCAGCCTCGAGGAGCTTGGCCAGCTGGCGAACCCACCGCTGACCAAAGACGCGATCGCCGGCCGGATCCGGCGGCTGCTGGCCATGGCGGACAAGCGCGCCCGTGAGGAAGGCGTTCCCGGCACCGACGCGCATCTCACGCCGGAAATGCTGCTGCCATAGGGTGGAAGTGACCGTCGGCCCGGAGCTATGCATGAGGAGATCAATGCCGTGACCATCCGCGTGGGCATCAACGGATTCGGCCGGATCGGGCGCAACTTCTGGCGCGCCGTGCACGCCGCCCAGGCCGCCGGGCCAGGTGGGCAGGCCCGTGACATCGAGATCGTGGCCGCCAACGACCTGGGTAACATGGCCGCCTTTGCGCATCTGCTCAAGTACGACACCGTGCTGGGCACCCTCGACCTCGACGTGCACACCGCCGAGGGTGCCATCGTGGCCGGGGACCAGCGCCTCACATGGCTCGCCGAGCGGGATCCGGCCGCCCTGCCCTGGCGCGACCTGGGTGTGGACGTCGTGATCGAGTCGACCGGTCACTTCACCAAGGCCGAGGACGCCCGCAAGCACCTGGCGGCCGGCGCGAAGAAGGTCATCATCTCCGCCCCCGCCAAGGGGGAGGACATCACCCTTGTGATGGGGGTCAACGATGACGCCTACGACCCCGGCCGGCACGACATCATCTCCAACGCGTCCTGCACCACTAACTGCGTGGCGCCGCTCGCGAAGGTGCTGCTCGACAGCTTCGGCATTGTCAAGGGCCTGATGACCACCATCCACGCATACACCAACGACCAGGTGATCCTGGACTTCATCCACAAGGACCTGCGACGGGCCCGCGCCGCGGCGCAGAACATCATCCCCACCACCACCGGGGCCGCCCGGGCGACCGCGCTGGTGCTGCCCGAGCTCAAGGGCAAGCTGGACGGGATGTCGATGCGGGTGCCGGTGATGGACGGCTCGGTCACCGACCTGGTGGTCCAGGTCGGCCGCGAGGTGTCCGTGGACGAGGTGAACGCGGCATACCGGGCTGCCGCCGATGGCCCGCTCAAGGGCTACCTGCACTACACCAGCGACCCGATCGTGTCCTCCGACATCGTCGGGACCCCCTACTCCTGCATCTTCGATTCCGAACTGACCATGGCCATCGGCGACCAGGTCAAGGTGATCGGCTGGTACGACAACGAGTGGGGCTACTCGAGCCGGCTGGTCGACGTCGCCGCGCTCGTCGGCGGGCGGTTTGGATGACCGCTGTCCGCCGTACTCCGGTCCCGGGAACCGGGCGCATAACGGAATCCGGGCGCTGATGAAGCGGCTCGACGACCTCGATGTCACGGGGCGGGTGGTCCTGCTGCGCACCGATCTCAACGTGCCCCTCGACGGCGCGACGATTACCGACGACCGCCGGATCCGGGCGAGCCTGCCGACCCTGACCGCCCTCACCGCCCGCGGCGCGCGGGTCGTCGTGTGCGCCCACCTCGGCAGGCCCCGGGGCCGCAACTACGCCGACCGGGCGGCCGGCGGCCCGTCGTTGCGGCCCGTGGCGGTCAGGCTGTCGGAACTGCTCGGCGGGCCGGTCGCCTTCGCCGACGACGTGGCCGGCGGATCGGCCACCACCACCGTCACCGAGCTGGGCGCCGCCGGTGTCGCACTGCTCGAGAACGTGCGATTCGAGCCCGCCGAGACCAGCAAGGAAGACGCCGAGCGGGCGGTGCTGGCGGGCAGGCTGGCCGAACTCGCCGACGCCTACGTCGGCGACGGGTTCGGTGCCCTGCACCGCAGGCACGCCAGCGTCTACGACCTGCCGCGGCTGCTCCCGCACGCGGCCGGGCGGCTGGTGCTGGCCGAGATCTCCGTGCTGCGCCAGCTCACCACCGACCCGGCGCGGCCCTACGTGGTGGTGCTGGGAGGCGCCAAGCCGTCCGACAAGCTGGCGGTCATCGGCAGCCTCCTTGGCCGCGCCGACCGGCTGCTGATCGGCGGCGGCATGGCCTACACGTTCCTCGCGGCCCAGGGCCACCAGGTCGGCGACTCGCTGCTGGAGGCCGATCAGATCCCGCAGGTGTCCGCCATGCTGGCCGAGGCGGACCGGTCCGGGGTGGACGTCGTGCTGCCGGTGGACCACCTGGCCGCCGAGCGGCTCGCACCGGACGCCGAACCTGAGCTCATCCCCGGCGCCGACATCCCGCCGGGCCGGATGGGCCTGGACATCGGGCCGGCGACCCAGGAGTTGTTCGCCCGCAAGCTGGCCGATGCCAGGACCGTTTTCTGGAACGGCCCGCCCGGCGTGTTCGAGTTCCCCGCCTTCGCGGGCGGCACCCGGGCCGTTGCACAGGCGATCAGCGCCACGGGCGGCCTGACCGTGGTGGGCGGCGGCGACTCGGCGGCGGCCGTCCGGCTGCTGGGTTTTCCCGACGATGCGTTCACGCACATCTCTACCGGGGGCGGGGCCAGTCTTGAATACCTGGAAGGCGCGGAGCTTCCCGGGCTGACCGCGCTGGAGGCCCAATGACCAGGACTGGTGGCCGGATGCCGCTGATGGCGGGCAACTGGAAGATGAACTTCACCCATCTTGAGGCGATCGCGCTGGTCCAGAAGCTGGCCTTCACCCTGACCGGCAAGGATTTCGACGCCACCGAGGTGGCGGTGCTGCCGCCGTTCACGGCGCTTCGCAGCGTGCAGACGCTGGTCACCGGGGACAAGCTGCGGATCCGCTATGGGGCGCAGGACATCTCAGCCCACGACAAGGGCGCGTACACCGGCGACGTGTCGGGGCCGATGCTCGCCAAGCTTGGGTGCGCCTACGTGCTGGTCGGCCACTCCGAGCGCCGCCAGTACCACGGCGAGGACGACGCGACCGTGAACGCCAAGGCCATGGCCGCCCTCCGGTCGGGGATCACCCCGATCGTGTGCGTGGGCGAGGATCTGGCCGTGCGCCGGGCCGGGGACCAGGTCGCCCATACGCTGGCCCAGCTCGACGGCGCGCTCAGCGGCATCAGCGCGCAGCAGGTCGCCAACCTGGTCGTCGCGTACGAGCCGGTATGGGCGATCGGTACTGGCGAGGTCGCCGAGCCGGAGGACGCGCACGAGGCGTGCCAGGCGATCCGGGAGCGGGTTTCCGCGGTTCACGGGCACGATGTTGCCCTCGGTATGCGTATCCTGTATGGCGGGTCGGTGAAGGCCGACAACATCGCTGCGATCATGGCGCAGCCAGCTATCGACGGCGCGCTGGTCGGAGGGGCCAGCCTCGATGCCGGTGAGTTCGTCCGGATCTGCCGGTACCGGGAACTGGCTGTGCGCGCCGGAGAGTCATAGCGGCGCGTCATGAACGCACGCAGTGCCGTAGCATCAAAAGCACCCGGAAGGACGAGCATCGGCAGTGGTTATCGGAATTTCTGTCGTCCTCATCATCACCAGCCTGCTCATGGTGCTGCTCGTGCTGCTGCACAAAGGTAAGGGCGGTGGCTTGTCGGACCTGTTCGGCGGTGGCATGAGCTCCTCGCTCGGCTCATCGTCCGTCGTGGAGCGGAATCTGGACCGGCTCACCATTTTCACCGGGGTCGTCTGGTTCCTCTGCATCGTCGGCCTCAACGTGTTGCTGAATCACTGAAGGGCCACAGGGAAGCGGAGAGGGCAAGGGGTGGTCTGTGAGTAGTGGCAACGCCATCCGGGGAAGCCGTGTCGGAGCGGGTCCCATGGGCGAGGCGGAACGTGGCGAGTCGGCACCGCGGGTGCGGGTCTCCTTCTGGTGCTCCAACGATCATGAAACGCGGCCGAGCTTCGCGAGTGATGCCGCCGTGCCGGAAACCTGGGACTGCCCACGGTGCGGGTTCCCGGCCGGCCGCGACCAGGCGAACCCACCCGGGCCGCCGCGCAGCGAGCCTTACAAGACCCACCTGGCCTATGTGAAGGAGCGGCGCAGCGACTCGGACGGGGCCGCAATCCTCGCCGAGGCCCTGGAGAGGCTCCGCAGGAACGCCTGAGGCCGCCACAGCCCTTCTTGTTACCGGCGTGTGATCCTTTCGCGCCCCAGCCGTTGTTTGTTTCTTTTGACACCGGCCGGTGCAATGGCGGTTTCTTTACCCGCCGGGGCCTATTCTTTGGGCCCGGCGTGGCTTAACCATGCGCTATACGGATTCATGACTCATTTCTGCCGGAGTTTTTGCCCGGCAGCAGGCGCCCGGCGGAACTCAGCCCCGGCGGTGGGACGTTCCCGATCATGAGCCAGCCTTCCGGCGGTGATTCTCGCCGCAGGCCCTAGTGGCGGCTGTTCGGGGGGTTGATCTGTCCCGTCGGTGATCGAGCCTGCCGGAGCGTGCCCCATCAGCGACCATGCTGTGACCACAGCTGTGCCCCAGGTGTCCCCGGGGGCGGGCAAGCCGCCGGGGGACGCCACGCCGGCCGGCGCCGGGGCCAGGGTCCTGGGCGGGCTGGCCCTGGCCGGCATCGGGTCCTCACTGCTGATCATGATCGTGGTCTCGGCGGCCGGCCCGAGCAAGGCCGTTGTGCACGTGCCCAGGGCGGGCGTGGGACCGCCGTGGTGGTTTGCCCTGCATCCCCCCGCACCGCTGGTGACGGTCGCGCTGTGGGCGGCCGCGGCCGCCGGCACCGGCGGGCTGGTGGCCGGCCTGCTGGCGATCCGGCGGAGGGCTCGGGCGCCGGCCCGGATGCTGGTGGTGGCGGCGCTGGCCGTCACCACGGTGCTGGCGGTGCTCCCGCCCGCCGGGTCCACCGACGCCCTCGACTACGCCGCTTACGGGCGGATGGTGGCGATCGGCCACGACCCTTACGTCATGACCCCGCAGCAGCTCCGGCTGAGCGGTGATCCCGTCGGCGCCGCCGCCCCCGTCCCCTGGGAGCGCGAGCATTCGCTCTACGGGCCGCTGGCGACGATCGAGCAGGGCACGGCGGCCATTCTCGGCGGGACCTCGGCCGCGAGGATCACGTTCTGGCTGAAGGTCTGGAACGCGCTGGCCTTCGCCCTGGTGGTGCTGGCGCTCGACCGGCTGCTGCGTGCCGATCCGGTGGGCCGCACCCGGGCGCACCTGCTCTGGTCGCTCAACCCGCTGCTGCTGTGGGGGCTGGTCGCCGCCGGGCACGTTGACGCGGTCGCGGCGGCCATGGCGTTCCTGGCCCTGGCGCTGGTCACCCCGTGGCTGGCGAGCGGGGGACAGCCGGGCAGGAACCCGGGCGTGCTGCCCGGCCTGGTGGCCGGCGTCCTGGTGGGCATGGCGGCCGATATCAAGGTCACCTTCGTCCTGTTCGGCCTCGGGATCGCGTGGGCCGCCCGGAGGTCCGTGCGCACCGTGCTCGCGGCGGCGGCCGGGGCGCTGGCCGTGCTTGTGCCGTCGTATCTGTGGTTCGGTCCGCCCGCGATCACCGTGCTCCTCTACCGGGACGCCGGCGCCACCAGTGACAACTTCTACCAGCTGTTCTCGCGCCCGTTCGGGCTGGCCCGGCCGCCCGGCCTCATCCTGCTGGTCGTGCCGCTGCTGGTGGCGGCCGGGTGGCTGCTGCTGCGGCGGCTGCCGGACGGCGCGGCGGGCTGGCCCCCGGTACGTCCGGCCCTCGCGCTGAGCCTGGCCTGGCTGCTCGTGTGGCCCTACCAGCGGCCCTGGTACGACGCGATGGTGTTCTGCCTGCTCGCTCTCTTCCCGGCATCCCGCCTGGACTGGCCGGTCCTGGCCCGCCTGGCCGCGGGCACCTTGTACTCCCTGCCGGGCATGCCCGGCCCGCTGCCCGCCGTGTTCGGCGGGTTCCTGCCCGTGGAGCAGCGCCTGGTGGTGCCGGTGATCAGGCTCGCGGCGCTGGCGGCGGTCGTGGCGCTGTGCCTGGCGGGCGCCTGGCACGCCCCGCCGCGGGAAGGCCCGCCGGCGCCCAGGTGGCTGCGGGGGCGGCGCCCGGTCAGTGCGCGAATCCCTGCCGGAACGGCTCCGGCGCGAGCGGCGTATGCGCCTGCGGATGCGCCGCCAGCGCCCGGGAGTCGCGCCGCAGGTCGGCCAGGAACACGTCAGCCAGGTCACGGCTGAATCCGTTGCGGACCACGATCCGCATCACCGCGGTGCTCGTCAGGTTCAAGCTCCGCCGTCTGCGGGTACTCATCCTTGTCGATCATGTTCTTGCCGAGGCACTTGGCCATGAGCACTTCCGCCTGCGGCTCCATCCAGGTGGTCACGAAGGTCGCCAGGTTGAGGCGGGAGTTGCCGTCCAGGATCAGCTCGTCCCGCACCACCTGCAGCGCGGTGGCGGGCAGCATGCCCCGGCGCGGCATCGTGTGCCGGGGGCACCTCGTGGCCGGCCTCCTGCACATAGATCGGGTTGATGTCCACATCGGGCTGGCCCGGCTGATCGACTTTCCGGTGCAGGGACACGGCGTGCTCCAGCGGGATCGGGAGTGATCTTCCGACCAGCATGTAACCACGGGATGGCCAGCGTGGAAGATGGAGGGATGCACCTTCCCGTTAACCCGCCCGTCTCGCCGATGCTGGCCAAGCCGGTCAAGGAGCTTCCCGACGGCCCGTACAGCTACGAGCCGAAGTGGGACGGATTCCGCTCCATCGTCTTCGCCGACCGCGGCGAGGTGGAACTCGGCAGCCGCAACGAGCGGCCGATGACCCGGTACTTCCCCGAACTCGTGGCCGCGGTCACCGAGCAGTTCCCTCGCCGGTGCGTGATCGATGGGGAGATCGTGGTCCCCGGATCCGACGGCCGCAGGCTCGACTTCGAGGCCCTGCTGCAGCGGATCCACCCGGCGGCCAGCCGGGTGAACATGCTCGCGAGCGAGACGCCAGCCCACTTCATCGCGTTTGACCTGCTCGCCCTCGGCGACGACGACTACACCGAGCGGCCGTTCGAGCAGCGCCGGGCGGCGCTGGAAGAGGCGCTGGCCGGCGTGACCACGCCCCTCCATCTGACGCCGGCGACCACCGACCACACCCTGGCTCGCCGCTGGCTCCAGCAATTCGAGGGAGCCGGCCTGGACGGGATCGTCGCCAAGCCGCTGGCGGGCGCCTACGAGCCGGACAGGCGGGTCATGTTCAAGGTCAAGCACGAGCGGACGGCCGATTGCGTGGTGGCCGGTTACCGGACACACAAGTCCAGCGAGGAGGCGATCGGCTCACTCCTGCTCGGCCTGTACCGCGACACCGGGCAGCTGGCCAGCGTCGGCGTCATCGGCGCGTTCCCGATGGCCCGCCGCCACGAGCTGTTCGCCGAGCTCCAGCCGCTGGTCACCACGTTCGACGAGCACCCGTGGAACTGGGCGCACCAGGAGGCGGGAACGCGGACCCCGCGCGCGGCCGAGCACAGCAGGTGGAACGCGGCCAAGGACCTGTCGTTCACCCCGCTGCGGCCGGAGCGGGTAGTGGAGGTCCGCTACGACCACATGGAGGGCCCGCGGTTCCGGCACACCGCCCAGTTCGTGCGCTGGCGGCCCGACCGCGATCCGCGTTCGTGCACCTACGAGCAGCTGGAGGAGCCGGTCAGCTTCGATCTGGGCGACATCCTGTCCGGCCAGGCCCCGGCCGGGTCCTAGCCGCTGGTGCGTCAGCCGTCCGCGGGCCGCACATACCGGCAGATCAGGTGCCCGTCGTCGGCCAGCACGTGCGCGAGGCTGAGCCGGCGGGCGTCCACGCCCCCCGGCTCGCGCAGCGGGCCGATGTCGGCGACGATCCGGTCTGCCCCGGGCCCGGCGAGGACCGGGCTGAGGGTCAGGCACAGGTCGTCAAGCAGGCCCGCCTCGATGATCTGGCTCAGCAGGTACGGGCCGCCCTCGGTGAGGATACGCCGGTGCCCGCGGCCGGCCAGCGCGGTG
>DASYQM010000104.1:0-11028 GCA_036005525.1 Streptosporangiaceae bacterium | reverse complement strand
CCGGAACTGGCAAGGGCTTGCCAAGGTCGCCGGGGTCGAAGGGCGGCACCGTCGCGGGCCGCTTCAGCATGGCAAAGGACAACTGGGGCGGCGTTTTCAGCGCGGAGGTCAGCAGCTTCCTCAGGTCCGCCAATCGCGAATCCAGCTCTGCCTTCATGGCCTTCGCGGCCGACGCCCCCGCTTCGTGAGCCAATTGCTCCTGACGTTGGCGCTCGGCTGCTTCCGCCCTGGCGGCACGACGTTCTGCCCGGTCATGATCTTCTACCATCTGGCGCAACATTTGCCGTTGCGTACGCTCCTGAGCCAGGGTGATGCGCGCCCGCCGCTCCCGTTCACCTTGCAGCTCCGACCACAGGGACTTCTTGCGAGCCATTGCGCCTCCCCCATCCACAACAGCAAAGGAGGAACGCGCCGGCAAGACCTTTGTCCGAGATAGTCATTGGCATCGAGATCCCGGTACAACGTTTGAAACTGCCACACTGGCGCAGGCGGGCCTGCTACTGAAAGAGCTGGTCCATGATTTCGGCGCCCTTGGTCAGTGACGGCCGGATCTCGTGCCTGTAGACGCGCTCGGTGACGGCTGTGCCGCTGTGGCCGACAAGGCGTGCGATGTCTTCAAGGTTGACGTTGTTAGCGCTCAGCAGGCTGACGAAGGTATGCCGAAGCTCTCTGGGCGTCCACTCCTGGCCGAGGCCCGCGGCTTTGGTGATCGCGCGGACTGAGCGGCGCACGTTGTAGCGGTCCAGGGGAGTGCCGACGGCCGATGTGAAGACCAGGCCGTGATCTTGCCACAGTGACCCGACCTTGAGCCGGGCGGCCGCTTGCTGGCTGCGCTGGTCTCTCAGCGCGTCCACGGCCTTGATGGGCAGCTTCAGGACTCGCCTGCTTTTCGGTGTCTTGGTGTCCCCTGAGGCCCGGACGCTACGGTAGACCGCCAGGGTCCCTGCTTCCAGGGCGACGTCTGCCCAGAGGAGAGACCTGAGTTCCTCGGTGCGCAGGCCGACTAGGAGCGAGAGCACTACATAGGCGTGAAGTGAGGATTCCTCCGCGGCTTCAAGGACCGCGACGGCTTGGTCCAGCGTCAGGGACCGCGATGGTCTCCCGCCTTTGCCTTCGGGCGCGGCTACCAGGGAGGCGACGTTGCGGCCGACGAGGTCTGCTGCCTGGGCGTGCCGGATGGCTCGTTCGATGATCTGATGGACCAGCCGCAGCGATCGCGTGGACAGCGACCCAGATAGGTCCGCCAACGCAGTCTGGACATGCCTGGCGGTCAGGTCCCGGAGCTTGATCGCCCCGAGCTTGGAGACCGCGTGATCGGCCAAGTACCGGTAGTTGGCCACCGTGCTGGGACTCAGCCTGGTGAGTCCCTGGGAGAGCCAATCCTCGATGCAAAGAGCCATCGTGTAGGACGGCGAGGAATGGATCCCGGCATCCATCTCGCGGCGGAGAGCCTTGAGCTTGTCCTTGACCTCAGTCTTGGTCTTGCCGGTCACCTTGCGCCGGATGCGGCGCTTGCCGTCTGGGGTGAAGCCTAAGGAGACCGCGCCTGTCCAGCGGTTGTTGGCCGCGTCGAAGTAGACCGAGTCTTCGCCGTAACCGCGGCGACGGGCCATGGTCGCCATAGCACGTATGATAACAGGATGGCTCTTGGTTTGGCTCTTGCCGAGGCACTTTTTTGATCACAACTGGCCTCTGACCAGTCGGGACGGCCGGATTTGAACCGGCGACCCCTTGACCCCCAGTCAAGTGCGCTACCAAACTGCGCCACGTCCCGTCCGCCCGTGACGGACCCTATGACGATAGCGCAACGCGCTGCCTCCCGGCGCCCGGGACCGCGCCGGGGAGGGCTGGGGACCCGGGCACTTCCAGCGATGTCACGATCGTTGGATCATCGGATGGGCGGGTATCAACCATCCGGTTCACCGGTGCCGATGACGGGGTGCGCATGGCAGGTCATGGATCCCCGTGGGACGGTGCGCCGACGTCGCCCTTGCCCGCCGCCCCGTACCTGGGGGATACTGTGCAGTCCCCGGGCGGCCAGGCGCGCCCTGCGGGCCCCGGGTGGGCGGAGCGGCCCGGCGCACGCGGCGGGCCACGGGGCCGGGGCAGGCGCCGCCACCGCTGGCTTCGCCGCATCGTGACAATCGCGTTCGGGCTGGCACTGATCGGCGCGCTGGCGCTGGGCGGGCTGTTCCTGGTTACCCCGCCGGTCGGCGACGCGCAGGCCCGCGCCCAGCAACTGGACCGGCGGCATCACGTCGCTTACCCCGGGCCCGCCGTCCCCGCCCGGTTCGCGGCATCCCTGGTGTCCACCGAGGATCACAGGTTCTACTCGGAGCCGGGCATCGACCCGTTCGCCGTCGGCCGGCTGGTTGTCGGCCGGCTCACCGGCCGCCCCGACCAGGGCGGCGCCACCCTGTACCAGCAACTGGCCAAGATGCTGTACACGCCGGAACGGTCGGGGATAGCCGTCGAGGCGGAACAAGTGAGCCTGGGCATCAAGCTGGCCCTGGCCTACTCCAGACCGCAGATCCTCCAGATGTATGCGGATGTCGCCTACTTCGGAAATGGCTACTACGGGCTGGGCGCGGCGAGCTGCGGTTACTTCGGCGTCAGGCCGGCCGGGCTCAGCTGGCCACAGGCCGCGATGCTGGCCGGCCTGGTCCAGGCGCCCACGGCCGACAACCCGATCGCCCACTTCGCGGCGGCGCGGGCCAGGGAGGCACACGTGCTGGGCCGGCTGGCCGCCACCGGCAGGCTCAGCCGGGCGCAGGCCGCCCGGGCCTACCGGCTGCCACTCCACCTGGTCGGCGGGCACCCCGGGGCGTGCATCAGCCCGTCAGCCCGTTGAGTACATAACGGCCGTGCCAGCCACCCACCGGTCCGCCGGCGTGGGGCGTCCTAGCGATCCCAGCCGCCCTGCGTGGAGGGGCCGGTACGCGCGGTCTGGTCGCCGTCCCCGTGCCCGTTCGCGTGCAGCAGGCCGGGCGCGTGCCCGTCCCCGTTCCGGCTCGGCACGTGCTGCCCGGCCGGGTGGCCGGCCATGGCGGGCCCGGGCGGCATCGGCCTGCGCCCGCCGACGCCCGCCTCCGTCGTCTCCCCGGGCGGTGCGACCCACACCCATCTGCGGTACGACCAGAACCTGAAGAGCGTGCCGAGCGCGATCCCGATGACCAGCGCGATGTTGTAGGACAGCTTGTCGGTCAGGCTGAGCAGGTAGTAGGTGACGCCGATGCAGGCGAGCTGGATCGCCAGCCCGATCCCGTTCAGCACGAAGAACAGCGCATACTCGCGGGGCACGGTGCTGCCTTCGCGGTGGCGGAACGTCCAGTACCGGTTCCCCGCGTAGGAGACGAACGTGGCCACGATCGTGGCGATCACGTTGGACGTGAGCGGGCCCAGCCCGACCTGGAAGTGGAGCAGATTCGTGCCGACGGTGGTGACGACGAACGCGATGGCGCCGATCACGCCGAACTTGGCAGCCTCGTGAATCAGGCGTTGGAACCGCTGGTACAGCCCGCGGACAACAGTCACCAGGCGCTCATCCTCTCGCGTGTCGTCACCAGAGTTCGTCAACGTGACCCTTGAGACAGTACCCCCATCCACGGTGGGATCGGGACCAAGGAAAACCCTAGGGTGAGTAATCCCGGGACGCCGGAAAATGCGGTAGGGAATGTCCGGCTCGCCCGGTAGCCTCACGTGAGTGTCTGCCGTTGAACCGCTGATCCATGCCCGTGGCCTGGTCAAGCGGTTCGGCAGCTTCACGGCGGTGGACGGGATCGACTTCGATCTGCAGCGCGGCGAGGCGTTCGGCTTCCTCGGGCCCAACGGCGCTGGCAAGTCGTCCACCATGCGGATGATCGGCTGTGTGTCCCCGCCGAGCGCGGGAGAGCTGTCCATCCTGGGCCTGGACCCGCTGACGGACGGCATACAGATCCGTTCCCGGCTCGGCGTGGTGCCGCAGGAGGACACTCTCGACTCGGAGCTGACCGTCCGCGAGAACCTGCTCATCTACGGGCGGTATTTCGGCCTGCCCCGGGACGTGATCCGGGAGCGGACCGCCCGTCTGCTTGACTTCGTCGAGCTCAGCGACCGGGCCGACGACCAGGTCGAACCCCTGTCGGGAGGCATGAAGCGGCGGCTCACCATCGCCCGGTCGCTGATCAACGAGCCGGACATCCTGCTGCTCGACGAGCCGACGACCGGGCTCGACCCGCAGGCCCGGCACGTGGTCTGGGACCGGCTGTTCCGGCTCAAGCAGCGGGGGGTCACGCTGGTCCTGACCACCCACTACATGGACGAAGCCGAACAGCTGTGCGACCGGCTGGTCGTGATGGACGCGGGGAAGATCGCGGCCGAGGGCTCGCCACGGGAACTGATCGAGCGGTACTCCACCCCGGAGGTGCTGGAGCTGCGGTTCGACCCGGCCGATCACCAGCAGGCCGCCGAGAAGCTGGCGGCCGTGCCCGCGCAGCGCCGGGAGGTGCTCGCCGACCGGGTCCTGCTCTACGTCGACGACGGCGACGCCGCCCTGGCGGCCGTGCGCGAGTACGGCGTGGAGCCGATGACCTCGCTGGTCCGCCGGAGCACGCTGGAGGACGTGTTCCTGCACCTGACCGGCCGCCAGCTGGGGGAGTGATGGCGGACACCGTGACGCAGGCGCCGGCCGCGGCGCCGGGCGATCTGGCCCCGTCCGGCTGGTCGCTGGCCGTGCGGCAGCTGCGGTTCTGGCTGACGAACTACCGCCGCACCTGGCGCGGCTCCATCTACAGCAGCGTGCTGAACCCGCTGCTCTTCCTCGGGGCCATGGGCCTGGGCCTGGGCAGCCTGGTGAACCAGCACGGCACCGCCCAGCTGGGCGGGGTGAGCTACCTGGCCTTCCTCGCCCCTGGTCTGCTGGCCGCCGCCGCCATGGAGACGGGGGTGGGTGAGGCGACCTACCCGGTGTACGGGTCGGTCAAGTGGAACAAGACCTACCAGGCCGCGGTGGCCTCGCCGCTGAGCCCGGCGGACATCTTCCACGGCCACGTGCTGTTCGTCACCCTGCGGCTCGCCATGAACTGCGCGGTGTTCCTGGCCGTGGCCAGTGCGTTCGGCGCGATCCGCTCCCTATGGATGCTCGCGGCGCTGCCGGTGGCGGTGCTCACCGGCCTGGCGTTCGCCACCCCGATCGAGGCGTGGGCGGTGACCCGCACCAGGGACAGCTCGTTCGCCATGATCTTCCGGTTCGGCATGATCCCGCTGTTCCTGTTCTCGGGCACGTTCTTCCCGGTCACGCAGCTTCCGGCCTGGTTCCAGCCGGTCGCCTACCTCACGCCGCTCTGGCACGGTGTCTCGCTCTGCCGTGCGCTCAACCTGGGCACGGCGGACTGGGGGCAGGCGCTCATCGACGTGGCCTACCTCGCCGCGCTCGCCACGGCCGGGATACTGGCCGGGCACCGCAGCTACCGGCGGCGGCTCCATGTCTAGCGGCATGTCTGGCGGCGGGAACGTGCGGGTGCGGGAGCTGCCGCTGCGGGTGGTCCCGCTGGCCTGGCTTTTCTCCCGCCTGCGTGGGTCACTGGGCGGGCGCGGCAGCCTGCACCTGATCGAGCGGAACGCCCGCGCCTACCGGCACGTCTGGCTGGTGCTCGTCTCCGGCGTGGCGGAGCCGCTGTTCTACCTGCTGTCGATCGGGGTCGGGCTCGGGCAGCTGGTCGGCACGGTGACCGGGCCCGGCGGCGGCCGGGTCACCTACACCGCGTTCGTGGGCCCGGCGCTGCTGGCCACCTCGTCCATGAACGGCGCGATCTACGACTCCACCTTTAACGTCTTCTTCCTGCTCAAGTACGCCAAGGTCTACGACGCGATGCTGGCCACCCCGATGCGGGCCACGGACGTCGCCCTCGGCCAGATCGGCTGGGCGCTGATCCGCGCCACCCTGTACGCGTTCGCCTTCATGGTGGTCATGCTGGGGATGGGCCTGCTGGAGTCACGGTGGGCAGTGCTGGCGCTGCCTGCCGCCGTCCTCACCGGGTTCGCGTTCGCCGCCGCCGGCATGGCCGCCACCACGTTCATGCGGAGCTGGCAGGACTTCGAGTATGTGATGCTGGTGAGCCTGCCGCTGTTCCTGTTCTCCACGACGTTCTACCCGCTCAGCGTCTACCCTCGGGCGCTGCAGATCGTGGTCGAGTGCACGCCGCTCTACCAGGCGGTCACGCTCCTGCGCGGGCTCACCCTCGGCGTGGTCGGCCCGGCCCTGCTGCTGCCCGCGGCCTACCTGGCGCTCATGGGCGTGATCGGCCTGCTGATCGCGGGCCGCAGGGTGGGCCGCCTGCTGCTGACCTGACGCCGGCGTCCGGGTAGCGCGGGGAGTGCGGGCGGGCCGCACCAGCCGTGGGATGGCAGCCGCTAACCCCGCGACCACCATGAATACCCAGCGGTAGGTAAAGTGCTCACGGACTCGCCGGGAGGGCGCCGTGGACTTCGCGTACGACGACCGCACGCAGGAATGGCGCGAGCGGCTGCTCGCCTTCATGGCCGAGTGCATCTTCCCGGCCGAGCCGGTTTTCGCCGAGCAGGCCCAGGCGGTGGCGCGGTCCGGGGACCCGTGGCGGCGGCCGCCCGTCATCGAGGAGCTCAAGGCCGAGGCCCGCCTGCGGGGGCTGTGGAACCTCTTTCTGGCCGGCCATCCCGAGGGCGCCGGGCTGACCAATCTCCAGTACGCCCCGCTGGCCGAGATTACTGGGCACAGCCCGGCGCTCGCGCCGGAGGCGCTGAACTGCGCAGCCCCGGACACCGGCAACATGGAACTGCTGGCGGAGTTCGGCACCGAGCAGCAGCGCGCCGATTGGCTGCGCCCGCTGCTGGACGGGGAGATCCGCTCGGCGTTCTGCATGACCGAGCCGCAGGTCGCGTCGTCCGACGCCACCAACATTGCGACCAGGATCGAGCGCGACGGCGACAAGTACGTGATCAACGGCCGGAAGTGGTGGTCGTCGGGGGCGATGGACCCGGCCTGCCAGATCCTCATCGTGATGGGCAAGACCGCGGCCGGCGCAGACCGGCACCGGCAGCAGTCCATGATCCTGGTGCCGCGGGACACCCCCGGGATCAACGTCAAGCGGGGGATGACGCTGTTCGGGTTCGACGACGCGACTCACGGCGGCCACGCCGAGATCGAGTTCACGGACGTCACGGTCCCCGCCAGCAGCCTGATCGGCGGCGAGGGAGACGGCTTCGCGATCGCGCAGGCCCGGCTCGGCCCCGGCCGGATCCATCACTGCATGCGGCTGATCGGCGCGGCCGAGCGAGCCCTCGAGCTCATGTGCCGGCGGGTCACCGGCCGGACGGCTTTCGGTCGGCCGCTCGCCGAGCAGGGGGTCATCCAGGACTGGATCGCGGAATCCCGGGTCAGGATCGAGTCCGCCCGGCTGCTCGTGCTCAAGACCGCCTGGCTGATGGACACCGTGGGGAACAAGGGTGCGCACACCGAGATCCAGGCGATCAAGGTGGCGACCCCGGCGATGGCCGAGTGGGTGATCGACAGGGCGATCCAGGCTCACGGTGCCGCCGGGGTCAGCCAGGACCTCCCGTTGGCGCATCTGTGGGCATCCGCCCGCTCGCTGCGGTTCGCGGACGGGCCCGACGAGGTGCACAAGCGCTCGCTGGCCCGCAGGGAGCTGCGGCCCTACTTGTGAGTCCGGCCGCCGACCGGTAGCTGACGAGCCGAGCGGTAGCTGACGAAAGGGAGAAGGAGAAACATGGCACAGGACGCACAACGGGTTGCCATCGTGACCGGCGCCGCCCGGGGCATCGGAGCCGCCACCGCCCGCAGGCTCGCCGCCGACGGGATGGCGGTCGCCGTGCTCGACCTGGAGGCCCAGCCCTGCGCGGCGACCGTGGACGCGATCACTGCCGCGGGCGGCCGCGCCCTCGCCGTGGGCGCCGACGTCAGCCAGGCGGAGCAGGTCGAGGCCGCGGTCGGCAAGATCGCCGGCGAGCTCGGCCCGCCCGCGGTCCTGGTCAACAACGCGGGCGTGATCCGGGACAACCTGCTGTTCAAGATGACCGAGGATGACTGGGACACCGTGCTCGGCGTGCACCTGCGCGGCGCGTTTCTCATGAGCCGGGCGGCCCAGAGGCACATGGTGGACCAGCGCTTCGGGCGGATCGTCAACCTGTCCTCGAGTTCCGCGCTGGGCAACCGCGGCCAGGTCAACTACTCCGCCGCCAAGGCCGGCATGCAAGGATTCACCAAGACCCTGGCGATCGAGCTGGGCCAGTTCGGGATCACGGCCAACGCGGTGGCGCCCGGCTTCATCGTTACCGACATGACGGCCGCGACCGCGGCCAGGGTCGGGATGAGCTTCGAGGACTTCCAGGCGGCGGCCGCGCCACAGATCCCGGTCCGCCGGGTGGGCCAGGTCGACGACGTCGCACATGTCATCTCGTTCCTGTGCAGCGAGGGAGCCGGGTTCGTGTCCGGCCAGGTGATCTACGTGGCGGGCGGTCCGCTGTGCTGAGCGGGACCGGCCCCGCAGACCAGGCGGAACCGGCGGTCCCAGCGGGCGACGCGGACGAGCTGCGCCAGCGGGCACGCGACTTCCTGGCTAGCCACGACCCGGCCATGATGCCGAAGCTCGACTTCCTGCGGGCCCGCTTCGACGCCGGGCTGGCCTGGGTGCACTACCCGCCCGGCCTTGGCGGCCTGGGCCTGCCGCGCTCGCTCCAGTCGGTGGTCGACGCCGAGTTCGCCGCCGCCGGGGCGCCGGACAACGATCCGATCCGGAACGGGATCGGCCTGGGCATGGCGGCGCCGACGATCCTCGCGTTCGGCACCGACGAGCAGAAACAGCGCTGGCTGCGCCAGCTGTGGACCGGCGAGGAAGTGTGGTGCCAGCTGTTCAGCGAGCCCGGCGCCGGGTCCGACCTGGCCGGCCTGGCCACCCGCGCGGTCAGGGACGATGCCGGCCAGGACTGGCGGGTGAGCGGGCAGAAGGTGTGGACGTCGCTGGCGCACCGGGCGCGCTGGGCGCTGCTGGTGGCACGCACCGACCCGGACGTGCCCAAGCACGCCGGGCTCACCTACTTCGCCTGCGACATGACCGACCCCGGCGTCGAGGTGCGGCCGCTGCGGCAGCTCACCGGCGAGGCCGAGTTCAACGAGGTGTTCCTGACCGACGTGGTGGTCCGCGACCGCGACCGGATCGGGGAGGTCGGCGAGGGCTGGCGGGTCGCCCAGGGCACGCTGATGAACGAGCGGGTCGCCATCGGCGGCGGGGCGCTGCCCCGTGAGGGCGGCACGGTCGGTATCGTCGCGGCCGCCTGGCGGGCACGCCCGGAGCTGCGCACACCGGGCCAGCACGACCGGCTGATCAGGCTATGGGCCGACGCCGAGATCGCCCGGCTGGCCACCGAGCGGCTGCGCCAGCAGCTCGCGGCCGGGCAGCCCGGTCCCGAGGGCTCGGCAGCGAAGATCGTCTTCGCCCGGCTGAACCAGGAGCTGTCCGCGCTGGAACTCGAGCTGTCCGGCGCCGATGGGCTGCGCTACGACGACTGGAGCCTGAGCCGGCCGGAGACCGTCAGCTTCGTCACCCGCGGCCCCGGCTACCGGTACCTGCGCGCCCGCGGGAACTCCATCGAGGGCGGCACCTCGGAGATCCTGCGGAACATCATCGCCGAACGGGTGCTCGGCCTGCCCGCCGAACCCCGCACGGACACCCGCTTGCCCTGGAAGGACCTGCCCCGATGACAACCACCGACTCCGGCCGGACCGCGGGGCGCATCCCGGACCTGCGCTACCAGCAGCCGGAAGACGATCTCCGGGCCGCGGTCCGCGGCCTGCTCGACGACCGGTGCCCGTGGCCGGCGGTGCTGGCCAGGACCGAGACCGATGAGCCTAACGATGCTGCCGCCTGGCACTCGCTCGCTGCCGAACTCGGCTGTGCCGGGCTGCTCATACCCGAGATCTACGGCGGCGCGGGGGCGACGTACCGGGAAGCGGCCGTTGTGGCCGAGGAAACCGGGCGCGCGGTTGCCCCCGTTCCGTATCTCGGTTCTGCGGTTGTGGCCACGGCTGCGCTGCTGGGCAGCGGCGACGAGCTGCTGAAAGGGCTGGCCGAGGGCCGGGTGACCGCCGCGCTGGCGGTGGGATTCGCGCAGATGCCGCCCGCGGCCGGTACGGGGCTGGGGACCGGGGTACGGCTTGGCGCCGCACAGCCGGGTGACGCTGCCGGCCCGCCCGGCCAGGCAAGGCTGACCGGAACCGTGGCCGGTGTGGCCGACGCGCTGCTTGCCGACGTGCTGCTGGTGCCCGCCGACGGGGTGCCGTTCGGCCTCTACGCGGTCGACGCCGGTGCGCCCGGCGTCACCAGGACGGCCGTGGTCTCGCTGGACGCCACCCGGCCCCTGTGCGACCTGGCCTTGGCGGACGTGCCAGCCCGGGCCGTGGCCATCGGTGCGGGCGCCGCCGAGGCGGTGGCGTCGGCCCTGGCCGCCGGGGCGGCCATGCTGGCCTCCGAGCAGCTCGGCACCGCGCAGCGTTGCCTCGACATGACCGTCGCCTACGTGAAGGAGCGGCGGCAGTTCGCCCGCCCGGTCGGCTCCTTCCAGGCACTCAAGCACCGGCTCGCCGACGTGTGGGTGCAGCTGACCCAGGCCCGGGCCGCCGCCAGGTACGCGGCCGCGTGCCTGGCCGATGGAAGTCCGGACGCGCCGGTCGCAGTCGCCCTCGCCAAGGCCGCCTGCGGGGACGCCGCGGTGCACGCGGCGCAGGAGTGCGTGCAGATGCACGGCGGCATCGGGTTCACCTGGGAGCATCCCGCCCACCTGCTGCTCAAGCGGGCCAAGAGCGGGGCGATGGCGTTCGGCACGCCGGACCGGCACCGGGCGGCCCTGGCCACTCTGGTGGGCCTTCCCGCCGCGCCGGGCAGCCACCAACGATGATCCTGAAGACTTTTCCCGCTCCCTGTGCGGAAAAGTCTTCAGGATCTTGCGGAAGGAGCCGTGATGGAGTCGGTGGCCGGTGCGGGCGTCGTGGTGACCGGG
>DASYQM010000103.1:0-19560 GCA_036005525.1 Streptosporangiaceae bacterium | reverse complement strand
GGCTGACTCGGCTGGCCCGGCCGGCCCGGCCGGCCCGGCGGGCCGTGGCGCGGCCGGTGGCCCGGGCCGGTGACCGCCGCCAGCGGGCTGGTCATCGTCGACAAGCCCTCCGGATGGACCTCGCACGACGTGGTGGCCCGGATCCGCCGCCTGGCCGGCACGCGCCGTGTGGGGCACGCCGGCACGCTCGACCCGATGGCGACCGGGGTGCTGGTGGCCGGCATCGAGAAGGCGACCCGCCTGCTCGGTCACCTGACACTCACCGAGAAGGAGTACCTG
Source organism: Streptosporangiaceae bacterium (assembly GCA_036005525.1). Lineage (GTDB taxonomy): Bacteria > Actinomycetota > Actinomycetes > Streptosporangiales > Streptosporangiaceae > UBA9676. The sequence continues at coordinate 19,281 of DASYQM010000103.1, read as the reverse complement.
GCCACGATCCGGCTGGGACAGGCCACCGACACCGGCGACGCCGACGGGACCGTGGTGTCTGCCTCGCCCGCGGGCGAGCTGACGCTGGCCCAGGTCCGCGTGGCCGCGGCGCCGCTCACCGGGGAGATCCAGCAGGTCCCGCCCGCCGTCAGCGCCGTCAAGGTGCGCGGCAGGCGCGCCTACCAGCTGGCCCGCGAGGGGAGGGCCCCGGTGCTGGACGCGCGGGCCGTCACCGTGCACGAGTTCACTATCAGCGACCCCCGGCCGGCCGGGGCGGACGGCTGCCTGCTTGATGTGACCGCGGCGGTGCGCTGTTCCAGCGGGACTTACGTCCGCGCACTCGCCCGCGATCTCGGGGAGTCGCTCGGGGTGGGCGGGCACCTCACGGTGCTCCGGCGGACCCGGGTCGGCCCGTATCGCCTCAGTGACGCGCGGACCATGGACGAACTCTCGGCGGACCTGCGGGTGATGCCGCTGGCGCAAGCGGCGGCGGCGGCCTTCCCGGTCCGGTCCCTCACCGAGGCCGAGACGCGTGGGCTGTCGCACGGTGCCAGCCTGAACGCGGCGGGCTCCGCCGGACCGGTGGCCGCGCTGGCACCGGACGGGACCCTGGTCGCGCTGATCGAGGAGCGCGACGGCCAGGCCAAGCCACTAGCAGTGTTCGTCCCCTAAGGCCTGCTCAGCGTTCTCTCTTGCCACAGCTCTCCCCCCTGTCCCATCTCACGCTCATGATCATGGGATCACTACTGCTAGAACCATAGTGATCCCATGATCACGAACGGGACCGCCCGGTAGCCACCCGAGCCGCGGGGGAGGCCGCGCGAGTGGTCGGCGCTCCCAGCCGGGGCGGCATGGCAGGCTTGGGTGACGGGAGAACGCTGAGCGGGTCGGCATCATGCGCACCCGTCCGGCATGCATAACAAGGGAGGCGTGGTGCAGCGGTGGCGGGGCCTGGCGGACGTGCCTGCGGGCTGGGGCCGGTCCGTGGTGAGCATCGGCGTTTTCGACGGCGTGCACCGGGGCCACCGGTACATCCTCAACCGCGCCGCGGAGGTCGCCCTCGGCCTCGGGCATCCCATGGTCGTGGTCACGTTCGACCCGCACCCGTCCGAGGTGGTCCGGCCCGGCTCACACCCCGCGCTCCTGTGCACCGCCAGCCGGCGCGCCGAACTGCTGGCCGGGCTGGGCGCGGATGCCGTCTGCATCCTGCCGTTCACCCCCGAGTTCTCACGCCTCAGCCCAGAGGAGTTCGTGCGCACGGTGCTCGTGGACCGGCTGCACACCGCCGCGGTGGTGGTCGGCGAGAACTTCCGCTTCGGGCACCGGGCGGCGGGCGACGTCGCTCAGCTGGCCGAGCTTGGCGGGAAGTACGACTTCACCGTCGAGGGCATGCCGCTGCTGAGCGACGGCGGGGCCAGGATTTCCGCGAGCGGCATCCGGCAGCAGCTGGCGGCCGGGGACGTGACGGGGGCGGCAGGCGACCTCGGGCGGATGCACCGGGTGGAAGGCACCGTCGTGCCCGGGCACCGGCGCGGGAAGGCGCTCGGCTTCCCCACCGCCAACCTGCGGACGTTCCCGCACACCGCCATCCCCGCCGACGGCGTCTACGCGGGATGGCTGGCCGTCCTCGGTGCGGAGGGGCAGGAACTCCAGCGCTGGCCCGCGGCGATCTCGGTGGGCACCAACCCAACCTTCGACGGGCGGGACCGGGTCGTCGAGGCCTACGCACTCGACCGGGACGACCTGGACCTGTACGGCGCGCACGTAGCGGTCGACTTCGCCGCCCGGCTGCGCGACACGGAACGCTTCGACTCCGCGACCGCCCTCGCAGAGCAGATGCGCCGCGACGTCGACCAGGCCCGGGCCATCACGGCAGGCCAGCCTGGGTAGCGGCCCAGCTCAGGCTCACCGGGCCGGGCCAGTGGCCGGGCCGTGATACCGTGATGGGTGGTCGGCATCGCCGGCCGGGTCAGCTGCACCCTCAAGCGGCTGGCCGAGGGGCTCCGTGCAGCTGCTGTCACCGTCAGCCCCTGGCCTGGGCGGATCCGTGATCCGCGCGGGCACTCATGATCAGACGCAAAGATGGGGAATGCCACGTGCCGCTGGAAACAGCCGTGAAGAAGGAGATCATCGCCGGGCACGCGACCACTGAGGGTGACACCGGTTCGCCGGAAGTCCAAGTCGCGCTGCTGACCAGGCGGATCAATGACCTGACCGAGCACCTCAAGGTGCACAAGCACGACCACCACAGCCGTCGCGGCCTGCTGCTGCTCGTCGGCCGGCGCCGCCGGCTGCTGAAGTACCTGTACCGCACGGACATTGAGCGCTATCGCGCGCTCATCGGGAAGCTAGGCCTGCGCAGGTAGGTTCATAACAGTATCGAGTTCAAACGTCCCGCGGCTCCGGCCCGGGGGCGCACAGGGCACCAGGGCCGGTCCTCGGTAGTGGTTCTCGGGTCAGGGTCACGTACCAGGGCCGAGGGCTTCGATCGAAGACCGGCCGGCAGCCAGCCCGGCCAGACGCCGGCGCGTCACCCGCCAGGGGCGGGCGCGGGACCTCACACGAGGAGGTCTCACCCGTGCAGGGTGTGCACACCGCCGACGCGTTCATCGATAACGGCGTGTTCGGCACTCACACAATCAGATTCGAAACGGGCCGCCTGGCCCGCCTGGCCAACGGCTCCGCGGTCGTCTATCTCGACGACGAGACGATGGTGCTGTCGGCCACCTCAGCGTCCAAGCAGCCCAAGGAAGGGCTCGACTTCTTCCCGCTCACGGTGGACGTGGAAGAGCGGATGTATGCGGCAGGCCGCATCCCCGGCTCCTTCTTCCGCCGAGAGGGGCGCCCGTCCGAGGACGCCATCCTGACCTGCCGCCTCATCGACCGGCCGCTGCGCCCCTCGTTCGTAAAGGGCCTGCGCAACGAGATCCAGATCGTCGAGACGATCATGGCACTGCACCCGGAGCACCTGTACGACGTGGTGGCGATCAACGCCGCCTCGCTGTCCACCCAGCTCGCGGGCCTGCCGTTCTCCGGCCCGATCGGCGGCGTCCGGGTCGCCCTCATCAAGGGCCAGTGGGTGGCGTTCCCCACCCATACCCAGCTCGAGGAGGCCACCTTCGACATGGTGGTCGCGGGCCGCATGCTCGAGGACGGCGACGTCGCGATCATGATGGTGGAAGCGGAGTCCACCCCGCGTACCCTCGCCCTGCTGGCCGATGCCGGCAGCGGCGCGGTCGGGCCGACCGAGGAGACGGTCGCCGAGGGCCTGGAGGCGGCCAAGCCGTTCATCAAGGTGCTCTGCGAGGCCCAGCAGCGCGTCGCCGCGCAGGCCGCGAAGGAGACCGCCGACTACCCGGTCTTCGCCGACTACGGACAGGACGTCTACGACGCCCTGTCCGCCGCGGTCAGCGATGAGCTCGCCAAGGCGCTGACCATCGCCGACAAGCGGGCCAGGGAGGCCGAGACCGACCGGGTCAAGGCCCTGGCCACTGAGCAGCTCACGGCCCAGTTCGAGGGGCGCGAGAAGGAGATCAGCGGCGCCTTCCGCGCGCTCACCAAGAAGCTGGTGCGGGAGCGGATCATCAGCGAGGGCGTGCGCGTCGATGGCCGCGGCCTGTCCGACATCCGCCAGCTGTCCGCGGAGGCGCACGTGCTGCCCCGGGTGCACGGGTCGGCACTGTTCGAGCGCGGCGAGACACAGATACTCGGCGTCACGACGCTGAACATGCTCCGGATGGAGCAGATGATCGACACGCTCAACCCGGAGCGGACCAAGCGGTACATGCACAACTACAACATGCCGCCCTACTCCACCGGGGAGACCGGCCGGGTCGGCTCGCCCAAGCGGCGGGAGATCGGCCACGGCGCGCTCGCCGAGCGGGCGCTGCTCCCGGTGCTCCCCACGCGGGAGGAGTTCCCCTACGCGATCCGGCAGGTGTCGGAGGCGATCGGCTCTAACGGCTCCACCTCCATGGGCTCGGTCTGCGCCTCCACCATGTCGCTGCTGGACGCCGGGGTGCCGCTCAAGGACATGGTGTCCGGCATCGCCATGGGGCTGATCAGCGAGGGCGGCCAGTACGTCACCCTCACCGACATCCTCGGCGCCGAGGACGCGTTCGGCGACATGGACTTCAAGGTGGCCGGTACCAGCGACGTGATCACCGCCCTGCAGCTGGACACCAAGCTCGACGGCATCCCGGCGTCGGTGCTCGCCGCCGCGCTCCGGCAGGCGCGGGCCGCCCGGCTCACCATCCTGGGCGTGATGCGCGAAGCGATCAGCGCACCGGCCGAGATGAGCCCCTACGCGCCGCGGATCATCACCATCAAGGTCCCGGTCGACAAGATCGGTGAGGTGATCGGCCCGAAGGGGAAGATGATCAACTCCATCCAGGAGGACACCGGCGCCGAGATCACCATCGAGGACGACGGCACCATCTACATCGGCGCCACGGACGGGCCCTCGGCGGAGGCGGCCAAGGCCACGATCAACGCGATCGCCAACCCGCACATCCCCGAGGTGGGGGAGCGGTTCCTCGGCACCGTGGTGAAGACGACGACGTTCGGTGCGTTCGTCTCGCTGCTGCCGGGCAAGGACGGCCTGCTGCACATCACCCAGATCCGCAAGCTGCACGGCGGTGCCCGGATCGAGAACATCGACGACGTGGTCAAGGTCGGCGACAAGATCCAGGTGGAGATCCGGGAGGTCGACGACCGCGGCAAGCTCTCGCTGGTCCCGGTCGAGGTCGTCGAGCGCGAGGCGGCGGCCGGCGACGGTCGCTCCGGCGACCGCGACCGCGACCGTGACCATGACGGCGAGCGCGACCGCGACCGTGACCGCGGCACCGGCGGGCACGGCGGCGACCGCGACGGCCACCGGCCCCGCCGCCGCGAGCGCCGCCGCGACGCATGACCGCCCGTCGGCAGGCCGACGGCGATGCGGCCGTGGTCCGCACGGTCCTGCCCGGCGGGTTGCGGGTCGTCACCGAGCACCTCCCGGCCGTGCGGTCGGCCGCGTTCGGCATCTGGGCGGGGGTCGGCTCGTGCGACGAGGATCACGCCCACGCCGGGGCCACCCACTACCTTGAGCATCTGCTGTTCAAGGGCACGAGCCGGCGCACGGCCCTGGAGATCTCGGCCGCACTGGATGCGGTCGGCGGTGAGCTGAACGCGTTCACCGGCAAGGAGTACACGTGCTACTACGCACGGGTACTCGATGCGGATCTGCCGCTCGCCATCGACGTCCTGTCCGACATGGTGACCAACTCGCTCATCGAGCCGAAGGACGTCGACGCCGAGCGGGGGGTGATCCTGGAAGAGATCGCCATGAACGACGACGATCCCTCCGACACCGTGCACGAGGCGTTCGCGGCCCAGCTGTTCGGCGACACGCCGCTCGGCCGCCCCATCCTGGGCACGGTCGAGTCGATCAACTCGATCACGCGGGAGCAGATCGCCGATCACTATCAGGCCAGGTACACGCCACCGAGCCTGGTGGTGGCCGCGGCGGGCAGCATCCAGCATGAGGCGGTCGTCGCCGGTGTCCGCGAGTCGTTCGCCGCGGCCGCGGCCACGGCAGCGGCGCCGGATCCGCCGCGGCTCGGCGGCTTGGGGGAGGCCGTGCCGGGCGGCGCCGGCCGCGGCGTGCGGCTGGTGTCGCGGAGCATCGAGCAGGCGAACCTGGTGCTCGGATGCGAGGGACTGTCGCGGAACGATGACCGCAGGTTCGCGCTTGGCGTGCTCAACGCCGCCCTGGGTGGGGGCATGTCGTCGCGGCTGTTCCAGGAGGTCCGGGAGAAGCGCGGGCTGGCCTATTCGGTGTACAGCTTCGCCTCACAGCACGCCGAGACCGGCACGTGGGGTGTGTATGTGGGCTGTCTGCCCGCCAAGGCCGACGAGGTGCTCGCCATCTGCCAGGAGGAGATCGCCAAGGTTGTCTCCGGTGGGCTGACCGACGCCGAACTGGAGCGGGGCAAGGGCCAGCTGCGGGGGTCGATCGTGCTGAGCCTGGAGGACCCCTCGTCGAGGATGAGCCGGCTGGGCAAGGCAGAGCTGGTCTACCCGCGGCTGGAGCCGGTGGAGGAGATCCTGGCCTCGATCGAGGCGGTCACCCACGACGACGTGCGCCGGGTCGCGGCCGAGATCCTGGACCAGCCCAAGGTGCTCGCGGTGGTCGGCCCGTTCGACGACGATGCCAGCTTCGCGGCGGCGCTGTCCTGACGCCTGCCGCCCCTGGACGTGACCGAGGAGGCAGACATGATCAAGGTCGGGGTGCTGGGCGCCAAGGGGCGCATGGGCTCGCAAGTATGTGCGGCGGTGGCCGGGGTGCCGGACATGACGCTGGCCGCCGGGGTGGACGTGGGCGACGACCGCGAGGTCCTGACCGGCAGTGACGTGGTGGTCGACTTCACCCACCCGGGCGCGGTCATGGACAACCTGCGCTGGTGCATCGGTCAGGGCCTGGACACCGTCGTCGGCACGACCGGTTTCGACGGCGCCCGGACGGCGCAGGTCGCCGAGTGGCTGGCCGCCGCGCCCGGCACCCGGTCGCTGATCGTGCCGAACTTCTCGATCGGCGCGGTCCTCATGATGCGGTTCGCCGCGCAGGCCGCGCGCTTCTTCGACTCGGCGGAGGTCGTCGAGCTCCACCACGCGGGCAAGGCGGACGCGCCATCGGGAACTGCGTCCCGGACGGCGTCGCTGATCGCCAGAGCGCGGGCGGCGGCGGGAGTCGGGCCGCCGCCCGATGCCACGGTCACCGCCCTGGACGGCGCCCGCGGCGCGGTCCTGGACGCGGTGCACGTCCACTCGGTCCGGCTGGCGGGGCTCGTCGCACACCACGAAGTGCTGCTCGGCGGGCACGGCGAGATCCTGACCATCCGGCACGACTCGCTGGACCGTGCCTCGTTCATGCCGGGGGTGCTGGTGGGGGTCCGCGGGGTCGCGTCGCTGCCGGCCGGGCTGACGCTCGGCCTGGACCCCCTGCTGGAGCTGGACTAGGGCATACGCCTGCAAGCTCAGCCGGGTGACGTCAGGCTCCGCGCCAGGTGGCGGCTCCCGGGCCCGTGCCTGCCGCGGGGCGCCTTGATAGGCTCGACCGGGAGTGCTGGGGGCGCGCGGGACCAGGTTTGGGGGATGCGATGAGAACGATCCTGAACGTGATCTGGCTGGTCCTGTGCGGCATCTGGATGGCCATCGCCTATTCGATCGCGGGGCTGATCTGCTTCGTCCTGTTCTTCCTGGTCATCACCATTCCGTTCGGTATCGCCGCGTTCCGGATCGCGAACTATGTGCTGTGGCCGTTCGGCCGGACCATCGCCCCGCGGGAGGCGGGGATGGGCGTCGGCGCCCTGATCGGCAACATCATCTGGATCATCCTGTTCGGCTGGGGGCTTGCGATCGCCCACCTGGTGACCGGGATCCTGCTGTGCCTGACGATCATCGGGATCCCGCTGGGGCTCGCGAACTTCAAGATCATTCCTGTCTCGTTCCTGCCGCTCGGGGTACAGATCGTGCCCAGCGATGAGCCGGTCCCGAGTTACCGCTGACCGGCGCCTGCGCCGGTGACCCGGGCCTATGGCCGTCCCATCGTCGCGGCGTGCGAGATCAGCATGGAGGCGGGGGGCGTCAGGTCGACCCCGTCCGGGTCGTTGAGGTAGCCGGGTGCGCTCCCGGGCCTGCCGGTGTGGCCGTACTGCCAGACGATGCGGTGGGCGATGGGGTCAATCACGATGACGCGGTCGTTGTAGTCGTCGTTGACGAGGATGTCGCCGTTGGGCAGGGGCAGCGCCAGCGACGGGTGGTCGAGGCCGCGGAACCGCCACAGCAGGCGGCCACGGGAGTCGAATTCGACCACCTGCCCCGCGGATGAGTAGTCGGTTGTGAGGTACCGGCCCGGGTAGATCTCGACCGTGTCGGACGGGTAGGCGACCCCGGGCGGGTGCGTGGACCAGAGCAGGTGCCCGTCGAGGCCGATCTCGCTCACCCAGTCGCCGTTGATCTCGGTGACCAGGTATGTGCCGCTGGTGGTCGGGAAGGCCCCGTTCGGGCTCGTGAGCAGGTGCGGAGGATCGTGCGCGCAGATGCCGGTCTGGCCGATGACCCGTCGCGGCCGGTGGGACGGCGGCGCGAGCAGCAGCAGGCGGCAGTTCTCGATGTCAGCGGTGATGATCATTCCGCCGGGCATCATCAGCGCGTCATCGGGGTTGGCGGCATGGTTGTTCCCGCTGCCCGGCACGCCGGGCGTCCCGTACCGGTAGACGATCTTGTGCCGGGCGATGTCGATCACGCTGATGACCGAATAATCTTCCTCGGTGGCGATGATGTCCCTGCCGTCCGGGGAGAAGAACGCGTCGTCCGGTACCAGGAAGCGCTGGCCGCGGGTGAGATCACCCCGGCGCGGGAACTTCCATCTGATCCGGCCGTGCGGGTCGACGATGAGCAGGCGGTTGTTCTGGTTGTCCGCGATCAGGACGTCGCCGGGCAGTACCGACGGGTCGGAGTGCGGCGCCAGGTGGCCCCTGCTGTGGGCTGGTCCCAGCCAGGGCTCGCTGGCCAGGACCGGGCCGCCGGGCACGGCACCGCCGATGGCGGCGCGGGCGGCCGGCCTGAGCTCGGTGACCGTGGGCACCTGCCGCAGGCCGTTGTTGCCACCGACCAGGTAGGCGGTGCCCGCCACCACCGCCGCGCCGGCGTTCGCGACCGGCACCGGGAGCCGGCCGGCCGGCGCCACTGCGTCACGCCGGGGGTCGAAGGCGAGCACGTCGCCGCTCGTGACCAGCCCGGGCCGGCCGCGTGGCAGGACCTGGCCGCCCGCGACGTACACCCGGCCGCCGAGGGCGAATGCCGCCGCCCCGGTGACCGGGGCCGGCAGGTGGCCGACGACCGCCGCCTTGCCGGTGGCCAGGCTGACCTGCTGGACGGCGTCGGTGAGCCCGGACCGCGTCTGCCCGCCGAAAACCCAGATCCGCGTGCCCGTCCCGGCCACCGCCGGGTACCGGACGGGCACCGGCAGGGTCGCTACCCCCCGGAAGTGCCTCCCATCGGTGGTGGCAAGCACGCGGGCGTCATAGCTGGCACCGTCGTACCCGCCGAGCAGGTAAGCGGTGCCGCCGATGGTGACCGCTGAGGTGTCCGAACGCGGTTTCGGCAGCCGGCTGGCGACCCTGGCGGTGCCACGGCGGCGGAGCGCCTGCACGTCCGCCACGCTGGCCGCGGCGCCCCCACCGAAGACGTAGGCCCGCCCGGCCAGCAGCGCCCCGGCCGCGTCGTGGCTGGGCCTGGCCAGCCGGCCGGCGCGGGTCACCCTGCCGGTCACGGGGTCGAGCACGGATATCGCGTCGGTGCTGGCCGAGGCCCGGGTGAGGCCGCCCGCGATGAGCAGATCACCGCCCCGGGCCAGGACCACCTCGCGCGCGATCGGCGACGGGAGCAGATAGGGCGCCGGGGTGATCCGCAAAACCGTCGCCGCCAGGGCGGAAGGTGGGCGCGGGGCGGTGAGCGACGGCCGGGCGGTGGCCGGGGCGGCATCGCTGGCGGGCGGCGGGTGACCGGCCGGGCCGGTGCCCGCGGAGCATGCGGCGGCGATCAGGGCTAGGCACGGGCCGCAGACGGCGGCGATCAGGGCCAGGCGCAGGCCGAAGGCAGCGGCGGCAAACCCGCGCGGGGGCCCGCCCCGGGAGGGATCCCGGGCCATCCGGCCGGCACGGTGTCTTCCTTTCTGGCGGTCAGTGCCGGGCGCACCCGGCTGGCCCGCGGTGCGCCGGCGGTCACGCGGTGCGCGTGCGGCCCACTTCCCCCAGATCGAGTTCGGTAACCGAAACCTCGCGCATCAGGTACTTCTGCACCTTTCCCGTCACGGTCATCGGGAACCCGTCGGTGACGCGCAGGTACCGGGGGATCTTGAAGTGGGCGATCTGCCCGGTACAGAACTCCCGGAGCTCCTCCAGGCTCAGCTCGGCCCCCGGGCGCAGCTTGACCCAGGCGCACAGTTCCTCGCCGTACTTGGCGTCGGGGACCCCGATCACCTGGACATCCTCGATCGCCGGATGGGTGTAGAGGAACTCCTCCACCTCGCGCGGGTAGACGTTCTCCCCGCCCCGGATGATCATGTCCTTGATCCGGCCCGCGATGTTCAGGTACCCGCCGGCGTCCATGACCGCGAGATCGCCGGTGTGCATCCAGCGTGCGGCGTCGATCACGCTGGCGGTCTGCGCCGGGTCGTCCCAGTAGCCGAGCATGACCGAATACCCCCGGGTGCACAGCTCGCCGGCGGCACCGCGCGGCAGGACCAGGCCGGTCTCCGGATCGATGATCTTCACCTCGACATGGGGGTGCACCCGGCCCACCGTGGACACCCGGCGGTCCATGTCGTCGTCGGCCCGGGTCTGGGTGGACACGGGGGACGTCTCGGTCATCCCGTAGCAGATGGTCACCTCGGTCATGTGCATCTCGCTGACAACTCGCTTCATCACCTCGACCGGGCATGGCGATCCGGCCATGATCCCGGTCCGCAGCGTCGACAGGTCATAGGAGGCGAAGTCCGGCAGCGCGAGCTCGGCGATGAACATGGTCGGCACCCCGTACAGGGAGGTGCACCGCTCCGCCTGCACCGCGGTCAGCGCCGCCGCCGGCTCGAAGCCGGGGGACGGGATGACGATGCAGGCCCCGTGCGTGGTGCAGGCGAGGTTGCCGAGGACCATGCCGAAGCAGTGGTAGAAGGGCACCGGGATGCAGACCCGGTCCTCCGCGGTGTAGCGGCAGCCCTCGCCGATGAAGAAGCCGTTGTTCAGGATGTTGTGGTGGGACAGGGTGGCGCCCTTGGGGAAGCCGGTGGTCCCGCTGGTGTACTGGATGTTGATCGGGTCGTCGAAGGACAGGCGGGCCTCCCGTTCGGCAAGCGGGTCGGGCCCGCCCGGGTCCGGCGCGCCGGCCGAGGCCAGCGCCCCCCACTCCGGTGATCCCAGGTAGACGACCCGCTCCAGCCCGTCCAGGCCGCCTCTCACCTCCTCGGTCATCGCCCGGTAGTTGCTGGTCTTGAAGGATTCCGCGCTCACCAGCAGCCGGACGCCCGACTGGCGCAGCGCGTAGCCAAGCTCGGTGCTGCGGTAGGCCGGGTTGATGTTCACCAGGACGATTCCCGCCTTCGCGGTCGCATACTGGAGCAGCACCCACTCGGGGCAGTTCGGCGCCCAGATGCCGACCCGGTCGCCTGCCTCGATGCCCGCCGCGATCAGCCCGCGGGCGAGGGCGTCGCTGTCGGCGTCGAACCGGGCATAGGTCCACCGCCGCCCGGTGGGCACGTCCACCACCGCCTCCCGGTCCGGGTAGGTGGCGGCGACCCGGCGCAGGCTGGCGCCGATGGTCTCGCCGAGCAGCGGCACCTCGGATGCGCCGTGGCTGTAGGACGGCTCTCTGACGCCGGTCATGGCAGCCCCTTCTGGCTTGGGCCCGGCAGGCCCGGGCCCCGGGCGTGGCCCATCAGGCCTGGTTGGCACCATGGTGCCCCTCACGCGGCCGGGTTGTGAATACCGGGGCCCGCACGGGCGCCGGCCAGGCGCGCAGCGCCGGCGGCGCATGGCACGGTGACCCGGCGGCGGGCCGGCGGCCACCACGCCCGGTTCGTTTGGCGTGATGGTGGTGAACGGCACAGAATCCCGGGCCGTCAGGGGCCAGTCAGCCGTGCCGCCGGCCGGGCCGGCCGGGCCAGGTGACCGGCGCCGCCCCGGCTGCCCTGCCGGCCGACGCGGCCGGGCAGCCCAGCCTGACCGCGAACGGGGATACGGCCAGGCCGCCGGAGGCGGCCGGGGAAGAGAAGGCCGCGGTGGATGCGGCCGTGGAGGAGCGGGCCGCGGAGGAAAGGGCCCACACGAGGGACGAGCTCGCACAGGTGGAGCAGGAAGTTGCCGCGGTCGAGCGGCAGGTGGCCGAGGCGGAGCGGTCAGGTCCCCGCTAGGACCTGGCCCGCTGGCCCGCCCGGGGCCATCTGCTCAGAACGTCGACGGGCACCAGGGAGCGGGGTCGGAGTACATGGCGGCCGACAGCCGCGCCAGCGCGCCGTGTTTCCGCTCGGCCACCAGGCCGGCCGCGGCGAGGACGCCCAGCCTGGTGCCGCCCAGGTAGCCCGCCCCGAGCGCCGCGACGGGGAGCGCGATGTCGGCGGCTGCCCTGGTGCGCTCGCATGTGGCGGTCCCACCGTCGGCGGCCGCGGCGCATTGCAGCCGCCACCGGCCAGCGTTGGCGGGCAGCAGCTCGTCGGTCACCTCGATCACCACGTCAGCTGCGCTGGAATAGCGCCGCTGGCGGAGCGCGGCCGGGACGTCGACGAGGCGGATCCAGAGACCGTCGCTCAGCTGGGGGCGCGCCCGGCGCCGGTCGGCGAGCATCTCCAGCAGCGGGTCGTCGACCGGCCGCTGCCTGGCCACCACCTCGCCGATCAGGTCCCGGGTGAGCAGGTCGGCCCACAGCGCGGCGGCGGCCGCGGCGTCGGTGGCCATCAGCTCACCGATCCACAGCCGGCCGAACGGCAGGCCGTCTTCGCCCCAGTCGGGTTTCGTCCGGTACAGGGCATAGCCGCGCGGCCCCGAATCGTCGCCTGCCAGCAGGCACTTCTGCCGGCTCATGCCCCGCCGGCGGAATTCCGGGTCGGCGAGGAGGTTTTGCCACCAGCGCTCGTCCCTGGCCATCATGCCGGGCCGGTGCGGGACCACCGAGTCGTACACCTTGGCCAGCTCGGTGCGCAGCTCGGCGGGCCAGCCGGCCCGCAGCCGCACCGGGCCGCCGCCACCGTCCGTGCCCGGGCCGCCGCCCGTGCCCGAGCCGCCGCCCGTGCCCGAGCCAGCCGCCACGGCCGCGCGCAGCGCGCCCTCCCCGCGGCGGACCGTCAGCTGCAGCTCCGTGGATGCGCAGCCGTAGCCGTACCGCCCGTAGATGACCGACTCGGACGCGAAGAGCGCCGCGACGGCCTCGCCCCGGGCGGCGATGTCGGCGAGCTGGTGGCGCATCATCGCCGACAGGATGCGGCGCCGCCGGTGGGTGGGCAGGACGCTGACGAACGTGACGCCCCCTGCGCCCACGATCCCGCCGGGAACGGTGAGCTGGAAGGAGTACGCCGCTGCCGTCCCGACGATCGCGTCGCCGTCGAACGCGGCGATGCTGCGGTCGAACTCGAAGACGACCCGCTCCTGCTCGATGCCCTCGGCCGGGAACTCGGCGTCATTGAACGCCTGGGCAGGCACCTCGCAGTAGGCGCCGAACTCATCGGGCGTGATGGGCCGCAGGGGATAGCGCTCAGCCATGTTGCTACACGTACCCCATCCGCTGCCAGGCGGGCGAATGATTATCTCCGCGCAGCGGTCAGAAGGTGACCGCGAGGCCGATGGTGAGCAGCACACCGAACGCGAGCTGCAGCCGGCCGGTCTGTCCCAGCGCACCGATCAGGGCCGGGCCCTCCGCGCCGGCCCGCACCGCCCGGATGGGCGGGACCGCGAGCGGCAGGGTGGCCAGGGCCAGCAGCGCGAGCGGTCGCGCGACGGCGATCACCACCACCATGCCGAACGGAATCAGCGCGCACCCCGCGTACAGCACGCGGGTCCGGTGGTCGCCGATGAGGACCGCGAGCGTGCGCTTGCCGGCCGCCGTGTCGGAGGGGATGTCCCGCAGGTTGTTGACCACCAGCAGGGCACACGAGAGCAGGCCGACCGGCACGGACGCGGCGAGCGCGAGCCAGGTCAGCCGGTCCATCTGGACGTACGCGGTGCCGGCCACGGCGGCGACCCCGAAGAAGACGAAGACGGCCGCCTCGCCCATGCCCCGGTATCCGTACGGGTTGCTGCCGCCGGTGTAGGTCCAGGCAGCGGCCACCGCGGCGGCGCCGAGCAGCACCAGCCACCAGGAGGTGACGGCGGCGAGCGCGAACCCTGCCACGCAGGCGGTGGCGAAGCAGGCGAGCGCGGCGGTGAGCACCTGCCGCGGCCGGGCGAGCCCGGCGGCCACCAGGCGGACCGGCCCGACCCGGCGCTCGTCGGTGCCGCGGACACCGTCGCTGTAGTCGTTGGCGTAGTTGACCCCCACCTGCAGGGCAAGGGCGACCACCAGGGCGAGGGCCGCCCGCCACAGGGAGAAGCGGCCATAGCCGAAGGCCACCCCGCTGCCCACGGTGACCGGGACGATCGCCGCCGGCAGCGTCCGTGGCCGGGCACCGCTCAGCCACTCCCGCGGCGTCGTCACTAGCGCACCGCTGGCCCCTCCGCGGGCGCCTCCTCCGCGTGCGCGGGCATGGGGCTGAACGAGCCGAGGTCACGCACGGCACCGGTGGAGGCCGACGTCGCCAGGGCGGCGTAGACCTGCAAGGCCTGGCTGACCGGGCGATGGCGAGCCGCTGGCCGGAAGCCGCCGGGCGCGGCGGCCAGGCGCTCCCGCCGGGTGGACAGTTCGGCTTCGGGCACGTCGAGCGTGAGCTCGCGGCGCGGGATGTCGATCGCGATCGGGTCGCCGTCGCGGGCCAGCGCTATCGCGCCGCCCGCCGCCGCCTCCGGCGCGATGTGGCAGATGGACAGCCCGGAGGTGCCGCCGGAGAACCGGCCGTCGGTGATCAGTGCACAGGCCCGGCCGAGCCCTTTGCCCTTGAGGAAGCTGGTCGGGTACAGCATCTCCTGCATGCCCGGGCCGCCCTTGGGCCCCTCGTACCGGATGACGACCACGTCGCCGGCCGCCACCGTGCCGCCCAGGATGCCGTTCACCGCGTCTTCCTGGCTCTCGAAGACCCGCGCCGGCCCGGCGAACCGCCAGAGCTCCTCGGGCACGCCGGCGGTCTTCACGATGGCTCCCTCGGGCGCGAGGTTGCCGTACAGCACGGCAAGGCCGCCGTCCGCGGTGTAGGCGTGCTGCCGGTCCCTGATGCAGCCTTCCGCCCGGTCCACGTCGAGCCCGGCCCACCGGGCGTTCTGTGAATAGGGCCTGATGGTGCGCACCCCGCCCGGCGCCGCGTGGAACAGCTCAACCGCCTCGGGAGCCACCGACTCCGAGCGGACGTCCCAGCGGTCGAGAAACGCCCTCAGGGACGGGCTGTGCACCGTGTGCACGCCCTGGTTGAGCAGGCCGGCCCGGTCCAGCTCGCCCAGGATGGCCGGGATGCCCCCGGCCCGGTGCACGTCCTCCACGTGGTAGCTGCTGCTCGGGGCCACCTTGCACAGGCATGGCACCCGGCGGGACAGCTCGTCGATCTCCTTGAGCCCGAAGCCGACCCGTGCCTCGTGGGCGGCGGCGAGCAGATGCAGGATCGTGTTGGTCGAGCCGCCCATCGCGATGTCGAGCGCCATGGCGTTCTCGAACGCATCGCGGGTGGCGACCGACAGCGGCAGCACCGACTCGTCGTCGCGGTCGTAGTACCGCCGGGCCAGCTCGACCACCAGCCGGCCCGCCTGCTCGAACAGACCCCGCCGTGCGGTGTGGGTCGCGAGCGTGGTGCCGTTGCCGGGCAGCGACAGCCCCATCGCCTCGGTGAGACAGTTCATGGAGTTCGCGGTGAACATGCCCGAGCACGAGCCGCAGGTCGGGCAGGCGGCCTCCTCAAGCTCGGCGAGGCGCTCGTCGGACACCGAGGGATCGGCCGACGCGATCATCGGGTCGATCAGGTCGAGCTTGGTGACCGTCCCGGTTGTCTCGCCCTCGGGGCGCGGGACGCCGGCCTCCATCGGCCCGCCGGACACGAACACCGTCGGGATGTTGAGGCGCATGGCGGCGAGCAGCATTCCCGGGGTGATCTTGTCGCAGTTGGAGATGCAGACCATGGCGTCCGCGCAGTGCGCGTTCACCATGTACTCGACCGAGTCGGCGATAAGCTCGCGGCTCGGCAGGGAGTACAGCATGCCGCCGTGACCCATCGCGATGCCGTCGTCGACCGCGATCGTGTTGAACTCCCTCGGGACCGCGCCCGCGGCGTGCACCGCGTCTGCGACGACCTGTCCCACCTCGCGCAGGTGCACGTGACCGGGCACGAACTCGGTGAAGCTGTTGGCGATCGCGACGATGGGCTTGCCGATGTCCTCGCGTGCGACCCCGGTGGCACGCAGCAGCGCGCGCGCCCCGGCCATGTTCCGCCCGTGCGTGACGGTACGGGAGCGTAGCGGCGGCATTTTCCCTCCACATGGTGAAGCCTCCAGCGTACCGGCGCCGGGACGGGCCGGCCGGCCGGTCCCGCCGTGCCCACTCCGCTTCTTCGCCGGGCACCTGGCCCGCCGGGCCGGCTCAGGCCCGGGGACTGGGCCGGCCGCGCCCATGGCCGCCGGCCAGGAGGGTGGCGAACCCCGAAGGCCAGCAGGCATAGCCTGGCACCAACGCCGGTGACCGTCGATGGCGCCACCGCCGAGGCCAGCCCGGTCACCAGCGCCCGGCCGGAAACGCGCTCTCCACCGGCCCATCCTGGCAGCCCTGCCCGTCTGCGATCGAGGGCGGGCGCTGGGCGGGTCTGCGCGGGAAGGCCTGTTTGGACCCTGGGCCTGCGGCCAGCTACGGTTCGATAGCGTGACGCAGATTCATGATCTGACGGTGCTGGAACTGGCCGCCGCGGTGCGGCAGCGTGAGCTCTCACCCAACGAGATCGCCAGCCACTACCTGGACCGGATCGAGCGGCTGAACGCCGAGGTCGGGGCCTTCTTCACGGTCACCGCCGACCTCGCGCTCGACCAGGCCGGCCAGGCCGAGAAGGCGGTCGCCCGGGGCGCCGGCGCGGCGGAACTCCCGCCGCTGACCGGGGTGCCCATCCCGATCAAGGACATGAACATGGTCGCCGGGGTGCGCCAGACGCTCGGGTCGCTGGTGTACTCCCGCAACGTCCCAGCCGAAGACGATCACGTGACCGCCGCGCTGCGGGCGGCGGGCGCGGTGATCACCGGCAAGACCGCCACCCCGGAGTTCGGCCTGCCGTGCTACACCGAGACCCGGATCGGGCCACCGGCCCGCACCCCATGGGACCTGTCGCGATCGGCCGGCGGGTCCAGCGGCGGCGCCGGTGCGGCGGTCGCCGCCGGGCTGGCCCCCGCCGCCCAGGGCAGCGACGGCGGCGGGTCGATCCGCATCCCGGCCAGCGTCTGCGGCCTGTTTGGGCTCAAGCCGACGCGGGGCCGCATCTCGTATGCGCCGCTCGTGCCCGAACTGTCCGGGCTCAGCACGAACGGCCCCCTGGCGCGCACGGTCGCGGACGCGGCGCTGCTGCTCGACGTGATGACGGGCAACCGGCCCGGCGACATGTACACCCTGCCGCCGCTGCCGGCCGGTGAGACGTTTCTGGGCTACGCCCGGCGCGACCCCGGCCGGCTGCGGATCGGCCGGACGCTGCAGCACGCGGTGGACGGCGGCGAGGTCCATCCGGAGTGCGTGGCCGCCTACGAGGAAGCCAGCGCGCTGCTGGCCAGCCTGGGGCACGAGGTCGAGGACATCCAGGCGCCGTTCGGCCCGGAGGTGGTGCCCCTGTTCGAGACCCTCTGGTACTCGATGTCGACGCTCACGCCGGTCGCCGCCGCCGACGAGGAGCGCCTGCTGCCGCTCACCCGCTACCTGCGCGAGCGCGGGAAGGCCACCAGTGCCGCCGACCTGATCTTCGCTCAGGCATATCTGCAGTTCATGGTCCGCCGGGCGTGGCAGACGCTGAACGAATTCGACGCGGTACTCACTCCCACCCTGGCCTGGCCACCCGCCCCGGTGGGCTATTTCGAGGAAGTGGAGCCGCCGGAGAACTTCGAGCGGCAGAAGCGGTTCACCCCCTACGCGGTGGTGTACAACCTCACCGGGCAGCCTTCGGTGAGCCTGCCGCTGCACTGGACCGCCGACGGGCTGCCGATCGGGGTGATGCTGGCCGGCCGGATGGCCGACGAGGCCACCTTGATCTCGCTGTCCGCGCAGGTAGAGGCGGCCAGGCCGTGGCGGGACCGGCACCCGTCGCTATGGCAAGCGTGAAGGACCGTGGTGACTCTGACCGGACCGTGGGTAAGTCTGTTGGGACCATGGTGAGCCTGTTGAGAGCGTGGTGAGCCTGTTGGGACCGTGGTGAGCCTGTTGGAACCGTGGTGAGCACGGTGGGACGCGTCATCAATCTGCTGGCAGCATCGATCGTGTCCGCCGCCGTGCTGGCGCTGTTGGCGTTTGGCTACGGCCCCATTCCCGCGCTCGGCCGAGCGCTCGTCCCCGGCCACGGCGCCTGGGCATCCGCGGCGGGCGGGCGGCCGATCCACTCGCAGACGCTTTCCCTGCCCGGCCTGGCCCGTCCGGTCTCGGTGGCGTTCACCAGCCACGGCGTGGCCTCCATCCGCGCGGCCAACTCCGGCGACGCCTTCCTCGCGCTCGGCTACCTGCACGCGCGCTTCCGGCTGACCGAGATGGATCTGCAGCGCCGCCTGGGAGAGGGCCGGATCGCCCAGCTGGCCGGCCCGGCCGGCCTCTCCTCGGACAAGTTCGAGCTGCGCCTCGGCCTCCTCCGTACCGCCCGGGCGGAATGGGCGGCCACCGGCCGCACCAGCCCGGCCGGCAGGGCGCTGCTGGCCTACTCGCGCGGCGTCAACGACTACCTGGCCCAGGCCCGCCGCGACGGCGACTGGCCCTCCATCTACGCCCTTGCCAACGTCTACCCGGCCCCCTGGACCCCCGTGGACAGCCTGGTGATCCAGGGCGTCCTCACCCAGCAGCTCGACTACACCACCACCCCACTCGACTACGCCCTGCTCGAGCGCTCGCTCGGCGTACGCCGCACCATGGCCTGGTTCCCCATCCTCCCCCCCGGCCCCCAGCACCCCTACGACGCCGGCCCCTACCGCCACCGCGGCATCGCCCCGATCGCCGCCCAGTCCACGGCCAGCCCGCTGCCAGCGAAGCCGGGGCAGGGACCGGCCGCAGCAGGCGAAGGCGCCACGCGAGCGGCAGGGGGGCCGGTGCCGGGGCGGGCAGTGCGCGTAGCGTCGCCGCCGGAACCATCCCCCTCACGCGCCTCGGGCACTACGGCGGTCACCACCGCCGACGACCGCCAGCGCGCAGAGGCCCCGGTGTCCGGCCCCGGCTCCAGCAGCAGCCAGATCTCGGCACGAGTCGTCACCGCCGCAGCGGTAATGCTGGCGCAGGCCAATGCTCTGCCCCCGGGCCTGGTCCACGAGTTCCCCGACAGCAACGCCTGGGCGGCCAACGGCCCCAAGGTGTCCGGGGCGAAGTCGATGCTGGCCGGCGACCCGCACCTGCCGCAGACGGTACCCTCGATCTGGTACCAGGCGGCCCTGTCCGCGCCCGGGCTATCCGTGA
>DASYQM010000102.1:0-4527 GCA_036005525.1 Streptosporangiaceae bacterium | reverse complement strand
AGCGAGGTCGCCGAGCAGCCGTGGCGCCTGGTGCTCGAGACCTGGTGGCTGCGGCTGCTGCCCGGCGTCGCCGCCGCCGCCACCCACGGGGTGATCCGGGTTGGCCACGCGGTGCGGGCGCTGACCGAGGACGGCGAGGATCCCGATCACCTCACCGAGCTGGCGCACGGCCTGGCCTACTGGGCGGCCCGCTGGCAGCCGGTGCCCGGGACCGTGGCCACCGGGCCACCCCCGGTAACGGCACGCACCGCCGCCGGGTCCGAGCCCGTAGCTGCCGATGGGCCTGCGGCCGCCGATGAGCTGGCTGCGGTCCCCCGGATCGCCGATCAGTCGGGCGGCATTCGCGAACGCCTCGCCCGCCTGGCTGAGCTGCCGCGCTGGCCGGCTGCGCTGACCTCGCCCCAGATCCCGGCATCGGCCGGACCACTCAGGTCCTGGCTAGCCGGCCTGGTCGATGCCGCTACCATCAGCTACCTGTCCTACGGGCACGGCAACGGCGTCATGCTGGTGCACTCGGCCACCGCCCCCAACGCGATCTTGCGCACGCTTCCCGTGCTGGACAGGCGACTATGGGCGCCCAGCGTCGCCGCATCCTGGGCCGCGGCCGCGGCGCTGACGGCCATCTACGCGCCCGCCTCCCCGGCCGACCCGGCCGGGCTACCAGACCCGCCGGCCGGACCGGAGGCGGCTGCGGAGACCTTCGCCCGGGCCGTCGAGCACGGCGACGAGCACGTGATCAAATTCGCCGACACCGCAGCCGACGTGTGCACCCGCACCGGCAATCGCGACGCCCTCGCCGCCGCCATCCGCGCCGCCCAGCTCATCAGCCGCTGACCTGCGACACGGGCTCGCTGGGCACGTGGTGCTCACGTGCCCTGCGCGCCGGCGGTCAGGCTGGTGCCCGGTCAGGGATGGTGCACCACGAAGGTGCCCGCCGCCCCCCAGACTTCGGTTGCTGACCCGCGCACCGCGCTGATGCCCGTCATGATCCGCGGGCCGTCCGGGCCGGACGGGATGGTCTCCGGCGTCCACGACGTGCCGTTCCAGTGCAGGACCGATGTGCCGTCGGCCGCGCCGGCGGCCCAGACACTGGTCGGGGAGCTGGCGGTGACCGCGGCCAGATGGCCGCCGCCGCCCTGGTTCGGGACCGCGGTGACCGACCACGCGGTGCCGTTCCAGTGCATCGCGATGGGCTTGTCCGCCGCGAAGCTGCCGGAGACGGTGTCGAAGGTGTTCCCGACCGCCCACGCGTCGGTCGGTGAGATCTCCACGACTCCGTTCAGGGTCTGGCGGACCCCGTTGATGGCGCTGGGCGTGCCCGGGTTGGGGCTCGGGACGATCTTCCAGGCCGAGCCGTTCCAGTGCATGGTCAGCGTGAAGCTGTTGCTCTGGGTGCCCTTCGCGGCCGAGAAGCTGCCGACCGCCCAGATGTCGTTCGCGGACCGGGCTGAGATGGCGCCCAGCGAGCTGCTGGTCAGCGTCATGCCGGCCGGTACCACCGGGTCGGGGGCCGGGATGATGTGCCAGGCCGAGCCGTCCCAGTGCTCGATCAGCGTGCGGGCGGTCTCGCTGCGGCCGACCGCCCAGGCGTTCCCGCTGCCCAGGTTGGCGACCCCGAACAGGTTCGACTTCGATCCGCCTCTGACGTCCGGGGTCGGGACGATGCTCCAGCTGGTGCCGTCCCAGTGCGCGGTCAGCGGGTCAGTGTGCGCGAACCCGGGCATTTGCTTGGAGCCGACCGCCCAGACGTCGTTCGCCGCGGCCGCCGAGACCGCGTTCAGCTTCTCGTCGGACCGGAAGATGTCGGGCGTAGGCGCTGCGGACCATGCGGTGCCGTTCCAGTGCTCGGCCAGTATGGTCCCGCCGGCGTCGTCGACCGGATTCTGGTAGGTGCCGACCACCCAGGCGTCGGTGCTGGTCCGCGCGTCCACGGCGGTGAACACGTTGGAGGGCGGTGACGGGTTCACGTTCACGGTCGGGGTGATCACCCACGCGGGCGCCGCGAAGGCGGGAGCAGCGAAGGCGATGGCCGCGCCGGCGCCGGCCAGGACCACGGCGGTCCGGCCGGCCCTGCGGCGGCCACGGCGCCCGGCGCGATTTCGGTTGAGTAGTCGGGTCATGGTCTTCACTTGCGGAAATCCTTTCCTTGGAGGCGCCGTCCCCCGGCGCCCCAGTCGGCGCGTGCGCTGATCACACGCGGCGCTGATGCGACGCCTGGCTCAGACCCGGGCGGATGCGGTCGTCGGCGGCGAGCTGCCGGCGCTGTCGCGCGGGCCCACAGTGGCCGAGCACGTGGTGGTGGACGTCGGCACGTCGGGCCGGATCCGCCGGCGCACGGACGCCGGCTTGAGCGTTGCGAAACTGGGCACGCGTATGCCCCTCCCTAACGGCGCTGCGCTGCGTCGTGCCGTCGGTTGATCAGCGGCGCCAGGGGGCCTGGAGCGGGACTGAAATCGGCCTGAAACGCGCAGGTGGCGACCGGTGGCACATCACCCACGCACACCTCGTTGCTGCTCGCGCGCTCACAGTCGGGCCCCGGAGCCAGCCACTGCGGGCGCTCCATCCCTTCGCCGACAGCTCTGGCCGCATACGAGTAGGTGCACGATTGGGGCCATGCCGTGCTGGCCTGGGGCAGCCAGCTGTGATCAGCGCGTTGCGGCGCGGTCGGAGACCAGGCCGCCGATGGCCAGGGCGGTTTCCTGGAAGTGCTCGCGGCGTCCGAGGTAGCGCTGCAGGGGCCGCCATTGCTTTGGTTCGGCGATGGCATGCTCGACGCAGATCCGCTGGGAGGACTGCTGGTGCCGTTGCTGTTCCCAGCGGGCGGCTTGTTCGGATGAGGCGTCTTTGCCGGGCTTCCTGGGTGGGCCGCTGACCTGGGCAGAGAAGTCACGTGCCAGGCCCTGGTAGCCCGCGTCAACCTCAGTGCTGACATCGGGATGGCGGCGCAGCAGGTCTTCGATGCCTTCGGTGCGCAGCGCGGTGGCATCGTGCATCCGGCCGGGCCGGAACGCGCCCAGCCACAGCAGCCGGCCCGCCCCGTCGCTCACCGCGGTGGCCTTGCACGTGTTCTGCTTCTTCTTGCCGGACACGAACGCCCGCCGCCCAGGCCGGTTCGCGGCGGGCCGGCGCACCTGCACTTCAGTGCCGTCGATCCGCAGCTTCACGCCCTCGGCGGCGGCGTAGGCGAACACATCGGCCAGTGTGCGCAGCCTCAGCCCGGGCTGCCCGGGCACAGCGAATCCGCGCTGGGCCAGCAATGGCCGGATCTCCCCCACCGCGCGGGTGATGGTGGACCGGTGCACGCCGTAGAACACCGCCAGCGCGGCGTGCGGCAGCTGGAACCGCAAGACGACCAGGGTGGCGATCACCCGGTCCGCGAACGGCAGCTCATGGTCCGGGCCCGCACCTTCGGCGCGCAGCCGGTCCCGCCCCCGCCGCGCCCGCAGCCGCGACTCCTGCTGCGCCAGCCACAGCGGCGCCAGCTCCTCGATCAGCTTGCCCAGCTTGCGGCGGCCGATTCCAGTGCAGATACGATGCGACAAGGCCGCGCGGGCCCATCTTGACTTCACACCTTGATCGTTCCGCGCGGCCGTTCACGTTCCCGCGACCGACACGCCAAGATCATCCGCTACGTCCCGGACGTCCTATCGCGCACCAACTCGTAAGGGCTTGCGGGTTATTAACCCTGTTATTTCACATAGGTAGGGGCCGGTACGGCGCGCCTGACGTGGAAAAGTGCTCCTGAGCTGGGACGGTAGGGGTGTTCACGTCTCTACAAGACCCAGTTCAAGGAGCACTCTGGAAGTGAACGTTACCGCGTGGTCGAACGGCCTGGAAGTCACGGGCGATGGAACGGGGATCGTGTCGCATGCCGGGCTCGGGCTGCTGCGCCGCCTGGCGGACAAGACGGGCCTGACCGGGGGCCTGTCGCGGGCGCTGGCCGCTGGCCGGGTCCTAGAGCATGACCGGGGCCGGGTGCTGGCCGACATCTCATGCGCGATCGCCGATGGTGCCCGCGGGATCAGTGATTTCCGGGTGCTGGCAGATCAGGTGGAGGCGTTCGGGCAGGTCGCGTCGGTGCCGGCCGCGTACCGGACGCTGGAGGAGATCGCGGCCGCCGGGACGCGGACAGAGCGGAAGCTAACCGCCGCGATCAGCGCCGCGCGCCGCTATGCCTGGTCCCGGGCCGTGGCCAGGCACGGCAGGCTGCCCGGGGTGCGGGTCGCGGACAAGACGCTGGAGGGGGTGACCTGCATCCGGATCGACGCGGCCGTCACCCCGGCGCACTCACCTGCACTTGGCACACGTTCCTGAGCCATCAAAGTGCCTGCTGCCTGGTGCGTTCCCGTGCATTCGGCGTGTCGCGTATCTCAAGGTAATGGCTTTCTCTGTAAGGTGACACTTTAATTCGTAAAGCGGGAAGAAGGTGGACGTGGCGAGAGAGGGCCTGCGCCTGGTCATGGGCGGTGCGGCGGGCACGGTTCCGCCCGCGCCGGCCGCTGATCCCGTGGCGTTCCAGGATGGCTG
>DASYQM010000101.1:0-28316 GCA_036005525.1 Streptosporangiaceae bacterium | reverse complement strand
GTTCGTAGAAGTCCAGCCCGGCCGCGTTGGCCGGGCCGCGCCCGGTGGGCTGGACGCGCGGCCAGGCGATCGAGAACCGGTACGCGCCGACGCCGAGCCGGGCCATCAGCTCGACGTCCTCGCGCCACCGGTGGTAGTGGTCGTCGGCCACGTCGGCGTTCTGCCCGTCGCGGATCGCGCCGGGCTTGCGGCAGAACACGTCCCAGATCGACTCTCCCCGGCCGCCCTCGTGCGCCGCGCCCTCGATCTGGAACGCGGACGTGGACACCCCCCAGGTGAAGCCGCCGGGGAAGCGCGGCAGGGCCGGGCCGCTCACCCGGCGCCGGCCGGTGCGCCGGGCCCGGCAGGGCCGCTGGCCCCTTCGGCCGCAGCGCCCTCGGCCATCGCGGCGTCCACCTCGGCGCGCCGGGCGGTTAGTTCGGCCTCGTACTTGCGCCGGTCCACATCCTCGGCGATTTGCTCGTCGTCGCGCATCAGCGCTTCCAGGTCGGTCTTGGCGGCGTCGAGGACCCCCAGGTCGGCGAAGGCGCGCCGGACGCCCGCGCCCCACAGCCCGATGTCCTTCACGCACGGCACGATCCGGCTGAACAGCAGGGTGCGGAACGCCTGCTGCACCGGCGAGTTCTCGGTGAACTCCAGGCACTCGGCGACGTCAAAGCCCATTCGCTCCCACACCTCTTGCGCCCGGAACCTGTTACGCATCAGGTAGCAGCCCTCGACCACGAACTCCTCGCGGTCTGCCCGCTCGGCCTGGGTCAGCCCCCGGTAGTAGTCGCGCAGGGCGAGCCGCCCGAACGCCACGTGCCGGGCCTCGTCCTGCATCACGTAGGCGAGGATCTGCTTGACCAGCGGGTTGGTGGCCATGTCCCGGTGCACGCCGAACGCCGCCAGGGCGAGCCCCTCGATCAGCACCTGCATCCCGAGGTAGGGCAGGTCCCAGCGGGAGTCGCCGAGCGCGTCGGCCAGCAGCCGCCCCAGGTCGGTGTTGATCGGGTAGTGCAGGCCGATCTTGTCCCGCACGAACCGGGAGAACAGCTCCACGTGCCGGGCCTCGTCCATGGCCTGAGTCGCCGCGTAGAACTTGGAGTCCATGTCGGGGACCGACTCGACGATCCGGGCGGCCACGGTCAGCGCTCCCTGCTCGCCGTGCAGGAACTGGCTGAACAGCCACGAGGACAGGTGGGTGCCGAGCTCGTCGCGTTCCGGCTGCGACAGCACCTCCCACTGCCGGGACCCGTAGATCGGGATGAACTCCTCGGAGATGCCCATCACGTTGGCGGGGTCGACCGGGAGATCCCAGTCGATCCGCTTGGTGGCGTCCCACTGCTTGTCCTTGCCCCGCTGGTACAGGTCGAGCAGGCGGCCCCGGCCGCCGTCGTACTCCCAGGTGAAGCGGGCCGCGCCAGCCGCGGGGACGTCCCAGGTGCCGGGGGCGACGGGGGTTGCGTAGTGGTCGTACGTGCTCACGGCGGGCTCCCGGGCTGGCGATGCCCTTATATTACTGGCCGGTACCGGCACGCTCCAGGCCAGGAACCCGGCGGGCTACAGGCAGACGGAGGGCTCGTGGTCGGCGTGGCCGGCCGGCTCGAGCTGGAAGGTGGAGTGGACCACGTCGAAGTGCCCCCGCAGGCAGAACTGCAGCGCGTCCAGCATGGCGGCGCTCCGGTTCCCGGTGAGCACCGCCGGGTCCACGACCACATGCGCGGACAGCACCGGGAGCCCGGAGGTGATCGTCCACGCGTGCAGGTCGTGCACGTCCTTGACCCCTTCCAGCGCGGTCATGTGCGCGCGGACCTCGGTCAGGTCGATCCCGCGCGGGCTGGCCTCCAGCAGCACGTCAACCGCATCCCGCAACAGGTGCCAGGTCCGCGGCAGGATCAGCAGGGCCACGGCGAGCGAGGCGATCGGGTCCATCAGCGTGAACCCGGTGGCCGCGATCACCACCCCGCTGACGACCACCGCCAGGGCACCGAAGGTGTCCGAGGCGACCTCCAGGAACGCCCCGCGCACGTTGAGGCTCTGCGCCTGCCCGCGGCGCAGCAGGAACAGCGACACGCCGTTCCCGGCCAGGGCCACCACACCGAAGACGATCATCAGCCCGGAACCGACGGGCGGCGGTGCGGTGAGCCGCTGGACCGCCTCGGTGATGATGAACGCGGCGAGGCCGAGCAGCAGCAGGGCGTTGACGGTGGCGGCCAGGATCTCGGCGCGGGCGTAGCCGAAGGTGCGGCGGCCGGTGGCGGGCCGGGCGGCCACGTAGGCGGCGAGCACCGACAGGCCGACGCCCGCCGCGTCGGCGGCCATGTGCGCGGCATCGGCCAGCAGCACCAGTGAGCCACTGATCAGTGCGCCCGCGATCTCGGCGGCGGCGATCCCGGCGCTGATCGCCATGACCGCCGTCAGCCGGCCCCGGTACCTGCCGGTGACGGTGAGGCCCTTCGCGTGATCATGGGCGGCCCGCACGCTGCCTCCCTCCACTACCCGCGGCTGGTCCCCGGGACGCGCGGCCGCTTCGCGTGTGGCGCCAGCATCAGGAGCCTTCCCCGGCCGGCGGGGACACGTCGCCGGGCGCGAGCAGTTCGTATGCCGGGTTGATCATCACCGGGCTGCCCTTGCGAATCCCCATCGCGCCGCGGAAGCGGACCCGCGCCCCGCATATCAGGCCCGGGATGTGGGAGCGGCCATAGAACAGGGCGGTCAGGTCCCCGGTGACGTCGGAGATCTCAACGGCGAGCACCGAGTTCCGCTCGACCGGCCGGATCTCGACCGCGCGGATGCGTCCCTCCACGGTGGCCCGGCCAGGCTTGGTCAGCGAGCCGATTGGGTTGACCCCGGGCGGGGGAGCCGGCCGGTCATAGCTGGCGCGGTCTTTCCCGGCACGGTCCCCGTCGGCGCCGCCGGCGGCTGGTGAGTCATCCGGGGTGCCGGCCTGCCGGCCACGGCGCCCGCGCAGCAAGTTCCGGAGCCCTGATGGTGGCGGGGCGGCCAGCACCGGCGGCACGCTCTCGGCGCCGTCCGCCGCGGCGATGCCGTGGGCCTCCTCGGGCACGTCCAGCCCGCTGGAGCCGGGCGTGGTGGCCCCGGCAGCCGCGGCCCTGGCGGCCCGTTCCCGCTGTTCCTGGCGCTCGTTCAGGACCTCGATCCGGCTGCGCACGTCGAACGGGACGATGGTGGCGGCCGCGTGCGGGATCTGGCTGACCGCGGCGGCGATCTTGTCCGCGGTGCGGTCGTGCAGGAGCCTGCCGAGCAGCGGCGAGTAGCTGCGCCGCGGCAGGACCACGGTGACGTGCGTGCCGGGCTGCGCCGCCTCCCGGCTGACCAGTTCAGCGGCGGCCCTGGTCAGCCGGCGGTCTGGGGCGTCGATGAAGTCGAGCACCACGTTCCGCTCGCCCCGCAGCCACTCCTCCCGCAGCTGGTCGGCCTGGGCCGTGTCGATGACGAAGTGCACCGCGCGCAACGTCGTCGGCCGCAGGCTGCTCGCGTATCTCAGAGCCGCCAGCGTGGCCAGGTCGAAGCTGTCCACCAGCACGTATACCGTGCGGCGGGGGTAGTTCGGCTCCTTGCGCGGGCGGGGGCGCTCCCCGATCCGCTCCAGCACCTGAGCCTCCACCGTGTACTCGCGGTTCAGCCGGATCAGCGCGGGCACGCCGATCACAAACACCACCACGACCAGCCACGCTCCCTCGGTGAACTTCACTATCGCGAAGACCACGACCACGATCGCGGTGAGAACGCCGGCGGAGAAGTTGATCACAAAGCGCCGGCGCCAGTGGTCCTCCCGGTGCGTGCGGTGATATTTCGCCATGCCGAACCCGGCCATGGCGAAGGCGGTGAACACCCCGATCGCGTAGAACGGCACCAGCCGGGCGACGTTGTCGCCGACCACGATCAGCAGCGCCAGCGCGAAGCCGGTGAGCACGATGATTCCGTTGGAGAAGACCAGCCGGTGGCCGCGCTTGAGCAGCCAGCGCGGCAGGAAGGCGTCACCCGCGACGTAGCTGGCCAGGAACGGGAAGCCGTTGAAGCTGGTGTTGGCGCCGGTATAGAGGATCAGCGCGGTGGCGGCCTGGACCAGGATGAACATCGCATGCCCGAAGGCCGAGCCCCCGAAGATGATCTGGGCTTCCTGCGCGAGCACGGTGGGCACGCCGCTCTCCCGGGGAGTGGCGTGGGTGAGGTGGGCCATCCAGGAGATGCCGGCCACCAGCGAGCCCAGGATGAGCCCTTCCACCACCAGCACCTGGCGGGCATTGGCGCTCTCCGGCGGCTTGAACGCGCCCACCGCGTCCGACACCGCCTCGATCCCGGTCAGCGACGACCCGCCGTTGGCGAACGAGCGCAGCAGGGTGAGGATCAGCGCGAAGGTGATCAGGCCGCCGGTGCCGGCCCCGATCGGGTAGGTGCCGGGCAGCGCATGCGGGTCGTAGGTGCCGAGGTTGCCGAGGGCTTCCTGGACCAGCCCCACTACGATCATCAAGATCACGACGGCAGAGAACAGGTACGTGGGTATCGCGAACGACCGCCCGGCCTCGCGGATGCCCCGCAGGTTGCCGAAAAGCAGGAGGAGCACCACGCCGATGGTGATCTCCAGCGAATACGGCCGGAGGGCCGGCACCGCCGACACCACCGCGGCCGTGCCGGCCGCGGTCTGCACCGCCACCGTGACCACGTAGTCGACGAGCAGCGCGACGGCGGCGACCTGGGCGATCCGCGGGCCGAAGTTGTCCCGTGCCACCACGTAGGAGCCGCCCGGCCGGACGTAGACCGAGACGACCTCGCGGTACGACAGCACCACCAGGGCCATGACGAACAGGACCACGCCCGTCATCGGCAGGATGATCGTGAAGGCGGCCAGCCCGAACACCGGCAGCAGTTCGAGCAGGATCTCCTCGGTCCCGTAGGCGGAGGAGGAGATGCCGTCGGGGGAGAGTACGCCCAGCGCCAGCGGCTTGGACAGCCGCTGCTCGCCCAGCTCCGCGTTGACCAGCGGCGGGCCGAGCAGGCGCCGCTTGACCGAGTACCAGAAGGTCTCGTCAGGCGGGCCGCCGAGTACTCCGACTGTCTTGCGCATGACGACGCTTGTGTCCTGCCGGTTGTTCTGACCCATCGTGGCCTTCATACCATCGTCTGCCAGCGTCTAGGCCATGAGACCGGTCCGGAGACATGACTGGGGCGGCTGGGGGCCGGTTTCGGCCGGGCGGTGCCCGCGGATCCATGCCGTCGCGGGCTCTGCCCGCGGTGTTGCCCGCGGGTCAGGGCAGGAGCTCGTAGGCGGGGTTGACCATGACCGGGCCGGTGTCCTTGACTCCGACCCGGCCGCGGAGCTGGATCCTGCTTCCGGGCTCGACCCCCGGTATGTGCGTGCGCCCGTAGAAGAGCGCGGTGATCTCGCCGGTGGCGTCCGTGACCAGGCATGCGAGCACGCAGCTGTGGTCCACCGGCCTGATCTCCAGGCTATGCACCCGGCCTTCCACCGTGGCCTTGCCGTTCTGGGCGGCGGAGGCTATGGGCGTGATGCCCGGCCGTACCGCGGGCCGCTCATGCTCGCGGCCGTTCGCTTCTGGGGCCGGGCCCTTGACTTTCCCGCCAGCCTGGCGCTCACGCAGCACTTCGATACGTGCCTGCTCGTCGAAGGGAATGATCGTGGCGGCGGACCGCGGTATCCGGCTCACCACCCGTGCGATCTTGTCGGCGGTCTGGTCGTGCAGCAGCCGGCCGAACAACGTCGCGTAGCTCCGCCGCGGCAGGACCACGGTCACATAGGTGTCTGGCTTACCGGCCTCACGGGCGACGAACTCGCCGGCGGCCCGCGCCACGCGCCGGTCCGGGCACTCCACCAGATCGAACGGAATGCCGCGCTCCGCGCGGAGCCATTCCTGACGGAGCTCGTCGGCCCGTTCGGCGTCAATGACGAAATGCACGGCCCGCAGGTCGGTGGGACGCAGGCCGCGCGCGTAGCGCTGCCCTGCGATTGTCGCCAGGTTGAACTCGTCCACGAAGAGAAGCACGGTGCGGCGCGCGTAGTTCGGCGGGTCAGGCGGTTTGCGGCCGCCGATGTCCTCGAGGACCTCGGCCTCCACCCGGTACCGGCGGTTCAGCCGGATGAACGCGAACACCAGGACCGGGAACACCACCACCACCAGCCAGGCGCCCTCGGTGAACTTCACGATCGCGAAGATCACCACCACCAGTGCCGTGTACACCCCGGCCGTGAAGTTGATGACCAGCCGGCGGCGCCAGGCGGGCTCCTTTGTCCTGCGGTGGTAACGGGCCATCCCGAAGCCGGCCATCGAGAACCCGGTGAACACGCCGATCGCGTAGAACGGGACCAGCGCGTTGATGTTGGCGCCGACCACCAGCAGCAGGGTGAGCGCCAGCACGGTCAGCAGGACGATCCCGTTGGAGAAGACCAGCCGGTGGCCGCGCTTGGACAGCCAGCGGGGCAGGAACGAGTCCTCAGCGACGAAGCTGGTCAGGAACGGGAAGCCGCTGAAGCTGGTGTTGCCGCCGGTGAACAAGATCGTGATGGCTCCCGCCTGGAGCAGGAAGAAAAGCGCCCGGCCAGTTGCCGAAGGCCCGAAGATGAGGTTGGCCTCCTGGGAGACCACCGTCGGGACGCCGCTTTTGTAGGGGACCGCTTGCGTGATGTGTGCCAGCCAGGAGATCCCGGCGATCAGGAACGCCACGATGCTGCCCTGGGTCACCAGTATCTGGCGGGCGTTGCGGCCCTCGGGCGGGCGGAGCGCGCTGACGGCGTTGGAGACGGCCTCGATGCCGGTCAGCGAGGAGCCGCCGTTGGCGAACGCCCGCCCCAGGATGTAGATGGCGCCGAAGGTGAGCAGCCCGTTCACGTGGTGGCCGACCGGCACGGTCCCGGGCTGCCAGGGGATATGGGGCAGCCCGCCGCCGACCAGCTCGCGGTACAGCCCGACGATGATCATCAGGCCGACAGAGCCGGAGAACAGGTAGGTCGGGAGCGCGAACGTCTTGCCGTTCTCCCTGATACCGAGCAGGTTCACGTAACACATGATCAGCGTGGCGCCGACCGCGATCAGCGTCAGCGTCGCCGCGTCGCCCAGGGGCCTGGCCAGGGCCGGGAACGTGGACAGGATCGCGGCGCTGCCGGCGGCGTTCTGTACCGCGACCGTGACCACGTAGTCGACCATCAACGCCACCGCCGCCACCTGAGCGACGCGTGGGCCGAAGTTCTCCCGGGCGACCACATACGAGCCGCCGGCCCGGGTGTAGACCGTCACCACCTCGCGGTAGGACAGCACCACCAGGGCGATGCCCAGGAGGACGACCCCGGTCATCGGCAGCAGCAGCGTGAACGCCGCCAGCCCGAAGAACGGCAGCAGTTCGTGCAGGATCAGCTCGGAGCCGTAGTTCGCGGACGAGATCCCGTCACACGACAGCACGCCCAGGGCCAGCGGCTTTGATAGCCGCTCCTGGGCCAGCTGCTCGTTGACCAGCGGCGGCCCGAGCAGGCGCCGCTTCACGGAATACCACTAGGTCTCCGGGAGGTCGCCCCCACGGGCTCCTCCGAGCAGACCAGCCGCGTTGCGCACGGCCACCGGCTCTTTCCCCTTCCGTCCCCTGGCCGGTCCGGGCCTTCACTCACCCATGACCGGCCGCTCCGGCTCGCGCCTTTGTCACTCCCCATCGACGCTAAGCGCGGCCGTGCGCCGCGGGCGCAAAGGCCGCGTCAAGACTGCTGACCTGCGCGTTAAGGATCTATCAAGATCCTTATTTTTTGGCCTCGCCGGGCGTTCGACTGTCAGTGAGATGAACGGTTCGACGCGGCGCGGAATAGCGGCGCCCTTCGCTTTGGTGACGGGCTTCGCCGCGCTGTTCCTGATCGGCACGGTCGCCGCAGCCCTCCACGGCCAGTTCACCGCGACGGGCGTGCTGGTCGCGGCCGCGGCCGTGGTGACCGCATGGTCCTTCGTCGCAGAGCCGGTCGCGGCGATGCCCCTGGGCGTCATCGGATGGCTCACCGCCGTGGGGTTCTCCCGGCCGCCATACGCACAGCTGCGGGTCACCGGCTCCTTCGCCGCGGATGCGGCCATCGTGATGGGTATCTGCGTCCTGGCCGGAGCCGGCCTCGGCCTGCTACTGCGCTGGTCGGCGAGCAGGCCCATACTGGAAGACGTGGGCGCGAGAGACGACGCCGGGCAGCCTGGCGCCGAGCTGGAACCCGCCGGTGACGCGCCGGCCCCGGCCGGGCGGCCCGCGCGGGAGCGCGGGCCGGTCATGGCGAAGGTGGCCTACGCCGTCGGCGCGCGCCGGGCGCTGCTCGGGGTCCTGCTCGCCGCGGTTGTGCTGCCCCTGCTGACCGCGCTGCTGGTGGTGGCGCAGCCGCACCTGAGCCTGACCGACGACCTGCTGATCTATCTGGTCGCCGTGGTGGCCCTCGCGGTGATCGGCGGGTTCTGGCCGGCCGTGCTCGCCGCCGTCTCCTCCAGCTTGCTGCTCAACTGGTTCTTCACCCCGCCGGTGCACACGTTCACGATCGAGAAACCGGACAACCTGCTGGCGCTCCTGCTGTTCGTGACGGTCGCCGTCGCGGTGAGCAGCGTCGTTCATCTCGCGGCCATCCGGGCCGCCCAGGCGGCGCGCAGCCGTGAGGAAGCGAGGCTGCTGCTGGCGCTGGCCCAGACCGTGCTGGGTGGTGCCGACACCCCGGCCGCGGTCCTCGACCATCTCGTGCGGACCCACGGTGGCCACGCCGAGCTGCAGGAGTACGTCAGCGGCCGCTGGGTCAGGATCGCGGCCAGCGGCGAAGCGCCCGTCAGGGCGGTCGCCACCCGCATCGGCGTGCGCAGTGACCTGGCGCTCGGGGTGAGCGGCCAGGCCAGCCCGGTCACGCCGGGACTGCTGGCCGGCTTTGCGGCGCAGGCCGCCGCCGCGCTCGACCGGGAGCGGCTGCGCACCCAGGCCGCCCAGGCGGAGGCGCTGGCCGAAGGCAACCGGATGCGGACCGCGTTGCTCGCGGCGGTCAGTCACGACCTGCGCACGCCACTGGCCTCGATCAAGGCCAGCGTCAGCAGCCTGCGCCAGACCGACGTCGCCTGGACCGAGTCCGACGAGGAGGCCCTGCTCGCCACGATCGAGCAGAACGCGGACCGGCTCGACGGGCTGATCGGCAACCTGCTCGACATGAGCCGCCTGCACACGGGCTCGCTCCAGCCCTTCCTCCGGCCCATCACGATCGACGAGGTGGCGCCGATCGCGCTGCTTGGGCTTGACGCTTCGGCGAACTTGAGGCTGGGTGTGCCCGACGGCATGCCGCTGGTGCTTGCCGACCCGGGCCTGCTGGAGCGGGTCCTGGCGAACCTGTTCTCGAATGCGCTGTACCATTCGCCGTCCACACAGCCACCCTCCCTGCGGGCCCACCAAGTTGCGGACACCGTCGTGCTCGAGGTCGTCGACCACGGGCCGGGCGTGCCGGACGAGCTGAAGGCGCGGATCTTTGAGCCATTTCAGCGGTTCGACGACCGCAAGGTCGGGGTGGGACTTGGCCTCGCGGTGGCCAAGGGCTTCACCGAGGCCATGGGCGGTTCCATCGTGGCGGCCGACACGCCGGGCGGCGGGCTCACGGTCAGGATCACCCTGCCGGTCGCAACCACGAGCGCCGACACCATGCAGGGCGCCGGCTCTTGACCCGCGTGCTGGTCGTCGACGACGAGCCGTCGATCCTCCGGGCGCTGCGGATCAACCTCAGCGCGCGGAACTATCAGGTCAGCACCGCAAGCGATGGCGCCTCCGGGCTGGCGGCGATGGCCCGCGACCGCCCCGACGTGATGATCCTCGACCTCGGGCTGCCCGACATGGACGGCACCGAAGTGATCCGTGGCGTCCGCGGCTGGGCCTCGACGCCGATCATCGTGCTGTCGGTCTGGGGGCATGAAAGCCAGAAGGTGGCGGCTCTCGACGCGGGCGCGGACGACTACGTGACCAAGCCGTTCGGCATGGACGAGCTGCTGGCCCGGCTTCGCGCCGCGGTCCGCCGCGCCTCCCCGGCCCCCGACGAGCCCGTCGTGAAGACGGACGACTTCACCGTCGATCTCGCGGCCAAACGGGTCACCCGCGCCGACGGCAGCGACGTGCGCCTGACCCCCACCGAGTGGCAGTTGCTGGAAATCCTGGTGCGCAACCGCGGCCGGCTGGTCACCCAGCGCCAGCTGCTTCAGGAGGTGTGGGGCCCGGCGTATGAGACCGAGAGCAACTACCTGCGCGTTTACGTCGCCCAACTCCGGCGCAAACTCGAGCCGGAGCCGTCGCGACCTCGTTACCTGCTCACCGAGTCCGGGATGGGCTATCGTTTCGACCCTTGATCGCGGGGCGGGATGTGTCGGCCGGGGGCGCGCCGCGGGGCTTGATGACGGCGCGCTTGGAGCCGCCGGGGGCTGACGCAGCATGAGGGCGGGGCGGACGGGAGCTGGTGAGCGGCGCCGGGAGCCGCCGGGAGCCGCTGGGGCCGCCGGTCAGCCGATGCCGAAGAACCCGAGGACGGTCGTGCCGAGGAGCAGCAGGCTCATCGCGGAGATGCCGGCCACGCACGCACCGGCCACAATCCGGAACACCGGCCCGTTCGCGGCCTTGCCCAGCACACTGCGGCGGCTCGTGAGGATCAGGATGAAGATCAGGATGACCGGCGTGACGATGCCCTGCAGCACCTGGGTGCCGATCAGCAGGGTGATCAGGTTGATGTGGGTGAGGGCCAGCGCCGCGCCGAGCAGGACCTGCACCGCGAACAGCCCCAGGAACAGCCGGGCCTCGGTGAACCGGCGCGACACCGACCGTTCCACCCCGACCGCCTCGCTGATCGCGTACGCGCTGGATAGCGGGACCACAGCTCCCGCCAGCGCGGACGCGCCGATCAGCCCGAGCGCGAACAGCACCTCGGCGGCCGCACCCGCGACCGGCTTCAGGGCCTGCGCCGCCTCCGCCGCCGAGGTCAGCGGGCCTCTCCCGCCGATCGCGGTTGCGGTGGCGATGATGATCGTGATGGAGACGATGCACGCGAACACCGCCCCGGAGATCGCGTCGATCCGGGCCCGCGGGTAGTCGGCCGGGTCGGCGCCCTTGTCGACCACTCCCGCCGCCGCGTACAGCTGCATGTACGGGCTCACCGTCGTCCCGATCAGGGCGACCCCCAGCAGCAGAAAGCTCTTGGTGTACAGGAAGTGAGGGACGACCAGGTTGCTGCCGACCTCGCCCCAGTCCGGACGGCCGAGGATGGCCGCGATCGGGTAGGCGAGGAAGGCCAGCGACATGATCAGGAAGATCCGTTCGGCATAACGATAGGAGCCGAACGAGACGAGTGCCCAGATGGCGACGGCCGCGATCGGGATGATGATGTACCGGCTGACACCGAGCAGTTCGAAGGCGGCCCCGATGCCGGCGAACTCCGACACGACAAGCCCGGTGTTGGCCAGCAGTACGCAGCCGAGCGCGATCGCGGTCATCCGCAACGTGAACTCTTCCCGGATCAGCGCCGCCAGCCCCTTGCCGGTGTGGGTGCCCAGCCGCACCGCCATCTCCTGCACGAGCACCAGCGCGATCGTGACCAGGACCATGAAGAACAGGGTCCGGTAGACGAACTCGGACCCGGCCGAGGCGTACGTGGCGATGCCGGCCGCGTCGTTGCCCGCGTTGGCCGCCACCACTCCCGGGCCCGCGATGGCCAGGACGAGCCAGATCCGGCTCTTGCGCCCCCGCATGAGGCGCATCCCGCCCGAGCGGATCCGGGCCAGCGACCTCAGCGCCCGGGGCTCAGGCGCCGTCCGGCGGCGATCAGCCTCGATCTCCTCCTCCCCGGTGCCTCCCGGGGTGCTAACCGCGGGATCGCCGGTGCCCGCTGGGGTGTCTGCCGCGGGATCGCCGGTTCCCTCCGGGGTGCTCACTGCAGGATCGCTGTCGCCCTCCCGGTTGCTCACTGCAGGATCCGCGGGAAGTGCAGGCGGCCGTGGCCGGGCACCAGCGCGTCGAGCACGTCGTCGGAGAGGATCCGGCCGAGCGGTCTGCCCTTCTCGTCCACCACAAGCAGCGACGAACGCCGGGATTCCACCATCTCGGTGGCGACCATGTCGATGTCGGCTTCCGGGCGCAGGGTGACCGGGGGGTCGTCGGGGTCGATTAGGGCCGACAGCGGCTTGTCGCCCTCGTTGACCAGCAGGTCGAAGGCCGAGACGTCACCGACAAGCCTCCCCTTGGCGTCGACGACCGCGACGGAGTCGATCTCGGTCTGGTGCTTGGCCAGCTTGCGCAGGCGCTTCCGGACCTCTGCGACGGTCTCGTCCGGGGTCGCAGTGCACAGCACCGTGGTCATGACACCCCCGGCCTCGTCTTCGGGGTAACCGAGCAGGCGGGCGAGTTCCCGCTGCGTGGCCGCTGGCATCTGGGCGAGAAGCTGTGCCTGCTCGCCTGCGTGCAGGTCGCGCAGTGCGTCGACAGCTTCGTCGGGTTCCATCCGCGCGATCAGGTCAGCGGCCTGGGACGGGTCCACCTCACGAAGCAGCGCGGTCAGTTCTCCCGGCTCCATCTCCTCCAGGACGTCCGCCGCGAGGTCGTGGTCCAGGCTGGCCAGCAGCTCCTTCCGGCCCGGTCTGCCGAGCCCCTCCAGGACGTCCGCGAGCTCGGCCGGCCGCAGGCGGCGCAGCGCCGCGTGCGGAGCCCGCAGCTTCATGGCGGCGGGCTCCTCGGGCGAGTCGGCGCCGAACGACTCGATCGCGGCCCAGTCAATGACCCGGTCGGGGGTCGGGTGCCAGCGGAACCGCTTGGGGCCGAGCCGGCGCAGCAGCGTCTGCAGGCTCACGTCCACACCGACGAGCCGGACCTTGTCGCCGACCTGGGCGAGGTAGAGGTCGGCCGCCCTGATCACCTGGACCTCGTCGGTGTCCACCAGCTGGTGATCGAGGATGTCACGGTGAAGCAGCACCTCCCCCTCGCGGCGCTGGAACTCGCGCAGGTCCATCCGGGCCGTCCGGAGTATGACAGAACGGCGCTCCACCCGGTCGATGGCGGAGGCGTCGAGGAAGGCCCGGCGGCGTCCCACCCGGACCACGATCCCGGTCAGCGCCGGGTAGGCATCGGTGCTGCCATGCACCTGGGCGACCATGTCGACGAGGCGGCCGACCTCCTCACCCGACTGGTTCAGCACAGGGCGGCCGATCAGGCCGACCAGCGAGACGATGTTCTGCCGGACCTGACGGGAGGTCATCAGCCGCTGCGAATAGTTGCCGAAGAGGTGCGATGCGGCGCCCTCGCCATCGCGGGAACGGGCGCCGGGCAGTCGGCCGTTGAAGAAATGCCGGTCGGACACGGCGGCCTCCTGGTCCGCCGGCCAGGCCGGGTGGTCTAACCCGGGGCGGCCGGCACGCGTGGAAGGGATCGGAACGGGCAGCATCTGGCGGCCCGGCCCGTGGTGATGGCCGCGCCCGCCATGGTGGTACTGCAGGGATCACCAAGCACGGCCACACCTCCTCCGGTCGGCTGCGACATCCAGGCTCATCGCGCGAGGCGAGCAGGCATCCCGGCCTGTGGCCGGAACCCTTCTGCATACAAGTTTGTCATACCGTGATCAGCGCCTGGGCCCGCATCCGGGACACCGGGCACGGACTGTGGTAGCACCAGCCACTGTGTGCACACAGATCCGCCGGCGTATCCCCGACATGCCCGTCCCGGCTGGCTGGCCCCGCCCTGGTCAGGTGGCGGCGCACCGGTGAGCTGGCGGCGCCCCCCGTGAGCTGGCGGCGGCGCGGTGAGCTGGCGGCGTCTCGGTCAGCTGGCGCCTTCTGGTCAGCTGACGGCGTCTCGGTCAGCTGGCGCCTTCTGGTCAGATGGCGGCGCTCCAGTCAGCCGACGGCGCCTCGGTCCCGCAGGCTGGTGATGTCGGCTGCGCCTATCCCGAGCCCGGCGAGCACGTCGTCGGTGTCCGCGCCGGGGCGGGCTGGCGGCGACGGTAGATCGCACGCCGTACGGCCGAACCGGGGCGCGGGCGCCGGCTGGATTACGCCGCCCACGTCGATGAAGATCTTACGGGCGGCGTTGTGCGGGTGACCGGGCGCATCCCGCGGGCTCACCACCGGGGCCACACAAGCGTCGGAGCCGGTAAAAACCTCGGCCCATTCCGCCTGAGTGCGTCCCGCGAACACCTCGGTCAGCCGCGCCCGCAGCTCCGGCCAGCCGGAGCGGTCGTACTGGGCGGGCAGGCTCGTCTCATCGATGCCGAGCCGGGCCAGCAGCTCGGCGAAGAACTTCGGCTCCAGCGCGCCCACCGCCAGATACCGGCCGTCGGCGGTGGCGTAGGTGTCGTAGAAGGGGGCGCCACCGTCCAGCACGTTCGTTCCCCGCTCGTCCTGCCACGCCCCGGCCGCCCGGAGCCCGTACAAAAACGAGGCGAGCAGCGCCGAGCCGTCCACCATGGCGGCGTCGACGACCTGTCCCAGCCCGGATCGCTCGCGCTCCAGCAGGGCGGCGAGTACGCCAACGGCGAGCAGCATCCCGCCGCCGCCGAAATCCCCGACTAGGTTGAGCGGCGGGAGAGGGCGCTCGCCAGCCCGGCCGATGGGGTCGAGGCTGCCGGAGACGGCGATGTAGTCGATGTCGTGGCCTGCGGTCTCGGCGAGCGGCCCGTCCTGTCCCCAGCCGGTCATCCGGGTGTAGACCAGCCGCGGGTTGCGCGCCGCGCACACATCAGGCCCGAAACCGAGCCGCTCCGCCACGCCGGGCCGGAACGCTTCGACCAGCACGTCGGCCCCGTCGGCGAGACGAAGCAGCACATCTACCCCGGCCGGATCCTTGAGGTTGAGCCGGATGGACCGCCGACTACGGCACAGCGGGTCGACCGGTGGCAGAGCCTGCCTGCCCGAGCGGTCGGACCGGTCCACCCGCAGCACATCCGCGCCCAGGTCGGCCAGGACCATGCAGCCGAACGGCGCGGGCGCTAGGCTCGCGATCTCGATCACCCGCACCCCGTCCAGCGGACCCATCCCCGCACCGCCTCCTTTCGCCCGCAGCCCATGGGCGGCGGCAGCGTCCCTGCAGCCACCGAAGGGCAGCCCACCGTGGCGGCAGCCCACCGTAGCGGCAGCCCACCGCGGCTCGCCACGAGCGCCACGCGACGATGGTAGACGCGTCGGCCCCCACCCCCCGTGGCTCCCGTCGTAACCGAAGCGCACAACTCGTGATCATGACCCTGCTGTAGTCAGGGATGGCAGAACAACAGCACCAATGCAGGATCACGAGGGCCGACGGGATGGTCTGGTGTCGTGGTCATGGGATTGCTACTGCTAGATGCACATCAATCCCATGATCACGATCGGGTCCTGGGGTGACCGTCGCATGATCATGACCTTGGTGTAGTCAGAGGTGCATCAAGGTCATGATCACTATCGGAATCCCCGTCCCCGGCCGCGGCGGTCGGCTCGCCGGACGCGCGTTGCGGGAGCGCTGTCACGGCTTCGGCGCCGGCCGGATGCACCCGGGACCGAGTGACGGCCGCCAGAGAATGCGGCGGCCGGGACCGCGAGCACGTATTGTCGCAGCATGCGCGGTTATACGCAGGACAAGGACGCCTACCTCAAGCGTCTGCGCAGGATCGAGGGCCAGGTCCGGGGCTTGCAGCGGATGGTGGAGGAGGACGTCTACTGCATCGACGTGCTCACCCAGGTATCCGCTGTAACCCGGGCGCTGCAGGCGGTCGCGCTCGGGCTGCTCGAAGACCACCTCGGCGCGTGTGTGTCGGATGCGGTGCGGCAGGGCGGGGACGAGGGGCGGGCCTCGGTCCACGAGGCGGCGGATGCGATCTCGCGCCTGGTCAGGTCCTGACGTCTCCGTCGTCGGCCTCACCGGGCGCCGGGTCGGCGAACCGCGCGAACGCGCGCAGGTTCGCCAGGCTCTCGCCGCGCTTGACCCGCCACGCCCACTCCTTGCGTATCGACGAGGCGAAGCCGATGGCCAGGGCGGCGTTGAAGTTCTCGTCGGAGTACGCCAGCACGCAGCCGAGGAGCCGGTCGATCTCATCGGCGGTCACCGACCCGAGCGGGAGGCGGCCGACCAGGTAGACGTCGCCTTGCGGGTCCACGGCGAAATGCACGCCGTACATCCGGCCGTTGCGCTCGAGCAGGAACCGGTAGAAGCGGGCGTGGTTCTCGTCCGGCTGACGGCAGAAGAACGCCTCCACGTGCAGACTGTGCACGCCTACGATCAGCCAGGTCATCGTCGCCAGCTTGCGCTCGCCCTCCAGCCTGACCAGGTAACTGCCTGGTTGCGGGCGCTCGGCGGCCAGACCGAGCCCGGCCAGCGCCGACTCGATCGCGCTGGCCGCCCGCGCCTGGTCCGTGGCCACCGGCGTGTCAGGGTTCACCGCGCGCCCGGGTTCACCGGCGCGCCCGGCGCCGCCTGCGGGCCCGGGTTCATGGGCATACCTCGGGAGCCATGCCGCTCATGGCTCCCATCCTGTCAGCCCGCGCGTGTGTAGCTCGGCGGGACCAGGGAGGTGCTCATCGCCCCGGCGTAGACAGTGAGCAGCCGGTCCACCGTGAGTCCCCAGCCAAACCGGGATGCGTGCTGCACCGCCCCGTGTGCCAGCCGGGCCCGCAGCCCGGGGGACGCGAACAGCCCGGCGAGCACCCGTGCGTAACTGGCCGGATCGTGCCCGTCCACGAGGATCCCCGACACGCCGTCCTGGACGGCCGTGCGCAGCCCGCCAACCGACGCGGCGATCACCGGCGTCCCGCAGGCCTGGGCCTCCGCGGCCACGAGCCCGAACGACTCGGAGTAGGACGGCACCATGACCACGGTGGCCGCCCGGTACCAGTCCGCCAGCTCCGGCTGCGGGCAGGGCGGCTCCAGGCGCACCAGGCCGGCGATGCCGAGCGCGCGCGCCAGCTCGGTCAGCCGGTCGGGGTCCGCGCGCCCGGTGCCGCTTGGCCCTCCGATGAACGCGATGGTCAGGGACCGCGCCAGGGCGGGGTCGTCGCGAACCAGGATGGCCGCGGCGCGCAGCGCCACGTCCGGCGCCTTGAGCGGCTGGACCCGGCCAGCGAACACGACGACGTGCCCGTCGGCGGGCAGGCCGAGCCGCTGCCGCGCCTGCTGCGGCGGTCCCGGCCGGAAGACCGACAGGTCGACGCCGGGGTTGACGGTCCAGATCCGGGCCGGGTCAGCCCCGTAAAGCCCGGCGAGCTGCCGGGCTTCCTCATCGGTGTTGGCGACGAGCCGGTCGGCCGCGGCTACCACGTCCGCCTCGCCGCGCAGCCTCATCGCGGGCTCGGCGGCGTCGCCGCGTGCCAGCGCCGCGTTCTTCACCTTGGCCAGCGTGTGCATGGACTGCACCAGCGGCACACCCCACCGCTCCTTCGCGACGGCGCCGACGTGTCCGGAGAGCCAGTAATGCCCGTGCACCAGGTCGTACCTGCCGGGGGCGTAGGCGGCCTCTGTCCGCAGCACCTCAAAGGTGAAGTGGCACAGCTGAGCGGGCAGGTCGGCCTTGTCGAGATCCTCGTACGGCCCGGCCGGCACGTGCCGCACAAGCACACCGGGCACCAGCTCGGCGGCCGGGGGGGCATCCCGCGACACCGCGCGGGTGAAGATGTCCACCTCCACGCCCTGGGCTGCCAGCCGCTTCGCGACCTCGACCACGTAGACGTTCAGGCCCCCGGCGTCGCCGGTGCCTGGCTGCTCAAGCGGCGAGGTATGAACGCTGATGGTCGCGATCCGCCGGGGGTAGCGTGGCGGCACGGGCACCCACCTCCGACTAGGGAACCATGTCGCCCGGCACCCTGTTCCCGTCGCCGGACTGTGCCGTTCCCGGTCGCGTCATGTGCCGTTGCGCCGTCGTACCCATCTGTCCGTGTCCCGGCCGGCGGGTGCTCCCGCCCCGGGCTGGGTGATGGGCCGGGCGTGCTCGGCGGATAGGCTCACGCCATGTCGACACTGGTGCTGTTGCGGCACGGCGAGAGCACCTGGAATGCGGAAGGTCTGTTCACCGGCTGGGTGGATGTCGGGCTTTCCGCCAAGGGCGCCGCGGAGGCCGTGACGGGCGGCACGCTGCTGCATGACTCCGGCCTGCGGCCCGATATCGTCCACACCTCGGTGCTGACCCGCGCCATCCAGACCGCTCACCTGTCGCTGGAGGCAGCGGGCCTGCTCTGGCTTCCGGTCACCAGGTCCTGGCGGCTCAATGAGCGCCACTACGGCGCGCTCCAGGGCAAGAACAAGGCGCAGACCCGGCAGGAGTTCGGGGATGAGCAATTCATGCTCTGGCGGCGTTCCTATGATGTGCCGCCGCCGGAACTCGCCGACGATGACCCGCTGTCGCAGGCCCACGATCCGCGGTATGCCCATCTTCCGTATGAGCTGCGGCCCCGCACCGAGTGCCTGAAGGACGTGCTGCACCGGTTGCTGCCCTACTGGTACGACGCGCTGGTTCCCGATCTGGTGGCTGGGCGGACCCCGCTGGTCGTCGCGCACGGCAACTCGATGCGGGCGCTGGTTAAGCACTTGGACGGGATCGCGGACGCGCAGATCGCCGACCTCAACATCCCTACCGGCATCCCGCTCGTCTACGAACTGGACGCCGACTTCCGCCCGAAGCTGGCCGGCGGCCGCTACCTCGATCCCGAGGCCGCGGCCGTGGCCGCGGAGGCCGTCCGGGCCCAGGGACGCTGAGAACCGGGCGCGTCATGATCGTTTCGGCAGGCGGAATCCCGTGTGTCCGTTCATCAACACCCGTATGAATAGGTGGGGAACAGCGTGGCGGGCTTGACTAGGGTCATGAGCGTTCCTGGCTCAGTGCGCATACCATCGAAGCGTGAGCACGCAGGTGACGCGTGGTGCCGTAACCACACGCCCATGTGTGCGGTAACGCCGGGGAGCTGACCGGTGAAAGCTCACAGGCAGGCCGACGCGGTGTCCGACGGCGTCGAGTGGCAGGCGACGCGCATCCCGGCTGGTCTGGCGTCAGTGCTGTCCGTGCTCTCGTCCTCGGCCGTCGTGCTCGACAACCACGACCGTGTGCTGAGTGCCAGCGCGGCGGCCCGCTCCTTCGGCCTGGTCAAGGACGACCAGCTGATGGTGGGGGAGCTCCTCGCCCTGGCCCGCCAGGTCCGCAGGGACGGGGAGATCCGCGAAGGCGACATCGAGGTGTCCGGGAGTGCGCTCGGCGGCAGGCGAACCAGCTTCGCGGTGCGGGTGGCGCCGCTCGGCTCCGCCGTTGGTGGGGGCGGCCTGGTCCTGCTGCTCGCCGAGGACCAGACGGAGAGCCGCCGGGTGGAGGAAGTCCGGCGGGACTTCGTCGCCAACATCAGCCATGAGCTCAAGACGCCGGTCGGCGCCCTCGCCCTGCTCGCCGAGACGATGGAAGAGGCGGCCGACGACCCAGAGGCGGTGCGCCGGTTCGCCGGCCGGATGCGGCAGGAGGCGTCCCGGCTCACCTACCTGGTCCAGGACCTGATCACCTTGTCCAGGATCCAGGCCGCCGAGCCCGTCCCCGACCCGAATCCCGTCGACCTCGGCGCGGTGGTGGCCGAGGTCCTGGACAGATGCCGGATGAAGGCCAGCGCACGCGGTATCGAACTCGCGGAAAGCTGCGACGAGCG
This sequence comes from Streptosporangiaceae bacterium, assembly GCA_036005525.1. Taxonomy (GTDB): domain Bacteria; phylum Actinomycetota; class Actinomycetes; order Streptosporangiales; family Streptosporangiaceae; genus UBA9676. The sequence continues at coordinate 8,709 of DASYQM010000101.1, read as the reverse complement.
GCTTGCCGTCCTCGGCGACGAGGACCTGCTGGTCACGGCGCTGCGGAACCTGGTGGAGAACGCGGTCGCCTACAGCCCCGAGAAGACCCGGGTCGTGGTCTCGGCCACCCGGGACGGTGTCAGCGCCGCCCAGATCAGCGTCGCCGATCAGGGCATCGGCATTCCCGAGCGGGACCTGGAGCGCATTTTCGAGCGTTTCTACCGGGTGGACGCCGCCCGCTCCCGTGCCACGGGCGGGACAGGCCTGGGACTGGCGATCGTGAAGCACGTGGTGGCCGCCCATGGCGGCAAGGTGACGGTCTGGAGCAAGGAGGGCGTGGGATCCACCTTCACCCTGCGCCTGCCCGCGATCAGGAATACGCCGGCCGCCGACGGCACCCCCGCCGCTGGCCTCGCCCAACCTGCCAGGGAGGCAGTCAAGTGACACGCGTGCTGGTGGTCGAGGACGAGGAATCGTTCAGCGACGCGCTCTCCTACATGCTGCGCAAGGAAGGTTTCGAGGTCGCGGTCTGCCCGACCGGGCCGGACGCGATCGACGTTTTCGACCGCAACGGCGCCGATCTCGTCTTGCTCGACCTCATGCTGCCCGGCTTGCCCGGCAGCGAGGTTTGCCGGACGCTGCGCGAGCGGTCCAACGTCCCGGTGATCATGCTCACGGCGAAGGACAGCGAGATCGACAAGGTCGTCGGCCTGGAACTCGGTGCCGACGACTATGTCACCAAGCCGTTCTCATCGCGCGAGCTGGTGGCCCGGATGCGGGCGGTGCTGCGGCGCCGTGGTGAGCCGGACGAAGCCGGCGCCTCGGTCATGGAGTCCGGGCCGGTGCGGATGGACGTCGACCGGCATGTGGTCACCGTGCGCGGTGAGCAGGCCCAGCTGCCGCTCAAGGAATTCGAGCTGCTGGAGGTGTTGCTGCGCAACGCCGGCCGGGTGCTGACCAGAATGCAACTGATCGACCGGGTCTGGGGCGCGGACTACGTCGGCGATACCAAGACGCTCGACGTCCATATCAAGCGGCTGCGCGCGAAGGTGGAGACCGACCCGGGCAGTCCCCGGCACATCGTCACGGTCCGCGGGCTCGGCTACAAGTTCGAGCCGGTGGTCTGATCCAGCGCTCCCACCTGCCTTGACGCCGGCCCGGCGGGCGCGGTCTGCGCAGGGATGCGCCGCGGCGGCGCCGGCTACCCGGTCGAGGTCGGCGACGGGGACGTGGCGCCAGGGGATGGAGCTGTCGGGGACGGGGACGCCGTCCCACGCGGCCCTGACGGGGATGGCGAGGGGCTGACCAGGAGCGGTGCTGGCGAGAAGGTCGCGAACCACTGGGCGCGCGGCATCACGGGGACCAGCATCGGCACCCTCCCCGCCCGCAGGAAGTGCAGAACGACCAGGATGTGCTGGCCGCCGTTGACCGAGCGGATGAGGCGGCGCAGGATCACCTGCGGCGCCGGGCCGGTGAGGAGCACCTGCTGCTCGGTGGCAAGCCGGACGCCTCCGGCCGGCATCTGAACCGCGGCGGCCGTGCCCGGGGCGGTGATCGAGATCAGCCGGTCGGGAGGGCCGCTGTTGTTGAGGGCGAGGAACAGGCCCGCCGAGCCGCCGCGCACGAGCGTGAAGGCCGGTGGCGCCCCGAGCAGGAACACGTTGTTGATCCGGATCGCGTTGTTGACCACCGTCGAGGCTCCCGCGGCCGGCGGATGCCACCGCTGGGTGGGGGCATTGAACCCGGCTTCACACCCGGCGATCGCGGGCGCCAGGACTGCCGCCACGACCACGGCGAGGACTCGCAGCGACGCTGTGCTGCGGGTGATGAGGATCACGGCGTGCTCCTCCGGGTCCGGAAGTCCGACGCGGGGTAGTGGACGCCGCACAGCGTATCGGGCGGGACGGTGCTATCCACCCGCGGGGCCGGCCGCGACGGTCGCCATGCCGGTGCCGCCCGGATGCGGGACCAGCGAGCGCAGCGCACTCGTCAGCTGGAAGCCCTTCTTCCGGTCGGGCAGGGCAACACGGGCGACAGACCCGTCGTCTTTGACCAGGACGGCCGTCAGAATGACCGGGTTGTAGGCGCCCATGAGGGCGTCATTGGTGTCCTCTACCGCGTGCGCGCCCGGCCTTGTGCGTTTGACCAGGTCCGCCACAAGGGCGCGACCCCTCCCGGCGATGTAGATGGGCACGTGCGCCTCGCCCGCTTCGCGCGCGAGCTGGGGCAGGTCTGCACACCTGCACCCGGCCGGGACCAGGGCTAGCACCAGCCCACGGAGCTGGCGCAACGGTGTCCGCACGCCGTCGACCAGGACGGTCGCGTTGGGGAGCTGATGGCCGGCCCGGCCCGGCGCTCGCCCGGTCAGCTGAGCGCCACTGAACACAGTGAGCAAGGTCCCGGCGAGCAGCGTCAGCGCCAGGCACCCGGCGAGCAGCGGCAGCACCATGCCGTCGCGGGTCAGCGGTCCCGTCAGGCGGCGGGTTCGCCGGCGCCAGCGCTGCGCGCGGAGCTCACGATGATAGGCCTGCACGTCGCGGTCGAGTTCCCGTGCGTCATCGGGGATCTCGATGTCGACCGGTGGCAGGCCGTAGTCATCCCGTCCCGGGTCGCCGCCAATGTTCACGCGCATCTCTCCGGCATGAGCGGCCACGTTCATCCCAGTATGGGTCAGCGGCGGCCCCCACGTCACTGGCGTGCCGGACCCGGCGGCCTCGCCGGGGGGCCAACACGCTGACGATCGTACTTTCGGGCCGGTGAAATGGCCCTATGACCTGCGTGTTCGCCGCCCGCCCCGGCAATTGGGCCGCCTTCGGCATGGTAGTATTGGTGCAGCGGAAGGGGTATGTGCCACATGACTTTCAAGGTCGGCGACACTGTCGTGTACCCCCACCATGGGGCTGCTCGCATCGAAGAGATCGAGACCCGTTCGATCAAAGGTGAGGACAGGACCTATCTGGTTCTCAAGGTCGACAAGGGTGATCTGACCGTACGCGTGCCCGCGGACAATGCCGAGCTCGTAGGCGTGCGTGACGTGGTGGGGCAGGAAGGATTGGAGCGGGTGTTCGAGGTGCTGCGCGCCCCGCACACCGAGGAGCCGACCAACTGGTCGCGACGGTACAAGGCCAACCTGGAGAAGCTCGCCTCCGGCGACGTGAACAAGGTGGCCGAGGTCGTCCGGGACCTGTGGCGCAGGGACCGCGAGCGCGGGTTGTCGGCCGGTGAGAAGCGGATGCTGGCCAAGGCCCGGCAGATCCTGGTCAGCGAGCTCGCCCTGGCCGAGAAGACCAACGAGGACAAGGCCGAAGCGCTGCTCGACGAGATCCTGGCGTCCTGACCTGCGCCAGCTGACCCACAGCGTGGCCTGGCATGGCCGGTGATCTGCCCCGGGTAGGCGTGGGGACCGACGTCCATCCCCTGCTGCCGGGCCGGCCGCTGTATCTGGCCGGGCTGCTGTGGCCGGGGGAGGATGGCCTGGCCGGGCACTCCGACGGGGACGTCGCAGCGCATGCCGCGTGCGATGCCCTGCTGTCGGCGGCGTCACTGGGTGACCTGGGTTCGGTGTTCGGCACCGCAGATCCGGCCTGGGCCGGCGCCGCCGGGACGAGCCTGCTGCACGCTACCGCCGCCCTCCTGACCGACGCTGGTTTCGTGGTGGGCAACGTCGCCATCTGTGTCGTCGGCAACCGCCCGCGGATCGCGTCGCGGCGCGCGGAGGCGCAGAAGGTCCTGTCTGAGGCGCTCGGAGGCGCGCCGGTCAGCGTGTCCGGGACCACCACGGACGGCCTCGGGCTGACCGGCCGCGGCGAGGGCATCGCGGCGGTCGCGACCGCCCTCGTGGCCCGGGCCTGACGGTCCGATCGATGTCCCGGGGCACAGTTCACATCTCTGCCTCTGTGGGGCAGCGCACCGCACCGCTGGCTAGCCGGCCGCGACGACCCGGCCCTCGACGGAGCCGAACCCGATCGTCACCCCGTCCGCGCCCGGCGCGGTGGCCGTGATCCGCACCGTGTCGCCGTCCTCGAGGTAGGTCCGGGTGGCACCGCCGGGCAGCGTGAGTGGCCGGGTCCCGTCCCATGTCAGCTCCAGTAGGCAGCCGCGCTCATCTGGGCCGGGCCCGGACACCGTGCCGGACGCGAATAGGTCACCGGTGCGCAGTGGCGCGCCGTTCACGGTCGCGTGCGCGAGCTGCTGCGGTGGCGTCCAGTACATGCCGCGGAAAGCCGGCCGCGCCACGATGTGATCGTTAAGCATGATCTGCAGTGACAGGTCCAGGCCCCAGGGTTCCGCACAGTGCAGGTATGCCAGCGGCGGCGGGTCCTGGGGGGGCGCTGGCACACGGGCCGCAGCCAGCGCAGCCAGGGGCACCACCCATGGTGACAGCGAGGTAGCGAAGGACTTCCCGAGGAAGGGCCCGAGCGGCTGACTCTCCCACGTCTGGATGTCACGCGCGCTCCAGTCATTGACAAGCATGAAGCCAAACGCATGCTGCGCGAACTCCCCCGCCGCGACCGGCTGGCCCTGCGTGGAACCGACACCCACGACGAAGCCCACCTCCGCCTCGAAGTCGAGCCGCCGCGTGGGGCCGAAGGCGGGCGCCGCGCCGCCAGCGGGCTGGAGCTGGCCGCGGGGCCGGATCACCGGGGTTCCGGAGACCACCACCGACCCGGCCCGCCCGTGGTAGCCGACCGGCAGGTACAGCCAGTTGCGAGGCAGCGGGGCCGAGCCGGGCCGGAAGATCTGCCCCACGGTGCTCGCGTGGTCACGCGAGGAGTAGAAGTCCACGTAGTCGGCGACCTCGAACGGCCGCCGGAGTTCCACCGCCGCCTGCCGCGCCAGGTGGGGCTCCACCAGGCCGCGGTGCCGTCGCTCGGTCAGCAGAGCGGTGAGGCGGGCGCGGGCCTGATGCCAGGCCGCCGGGCCCGCGGCCATGAACGCGTTGAGCGAGGGCGCCGCGAACCAGTCGGGCCCTGCCAGCAGCCCGGCCCGGGCCAGACCGGCCAGGTCGAGCACCTGGTCCCCGATCGCGACCCCGACGCGTGGAGCCTCCCCCTGCCTGGCGAATACCCCATAAGGCAGGTTCTGGATCGGGAAATGGCTGCCGTCGGGGACCTGGACCCAGGACGTCCCGGTCGCGGTCACTCCCCGTTGGCCTCCTTCTCCCGTGGCGGAGTCGGGGTGCTGCGCATCCGCGGAAAGTCGGGCAGCGGGGCGGGCGCCAGCACTGTCGGGGACGGCTCGGCATGGTCGCCGGTCCCGGCGCTGGCCTCGGCCTTGGCCTCCTTGCTGTCCTGCCCGGGCGCCGTGTTGTTGTCCTGCCCCGGCGTCTTCTTGTCCTGCCCGGGCGCCGCGTTGTTGTCCTGCCCGGGCGCCGCGCCGGTGGCCTGAGCTCTGGCCCTGGCCCGGTCGGCGGGCGGGACCTCGGCCGCCGGAGTTCCACCGCCGCCTGCCACGCCTCCCGCCGCTGCCTTGGGCTGCGGGGGCAAGAGCCGGACGTATCCTTCCTCGTCATCTGCCGCACCGGCCGGGGCATCCCGGCGCTCGCCCGAGCCGGTGCCGTTCCCAGTGCGGTCCGCGTTCGCGCTGTCGCCCCGGCTCCCGGCGGAGGTTCCGCCTGTGGCGCCGCGCTGGGGCTTGGTGTCGCTCTTGCTGCTGCGGTCCTGGGCGATCCGGGGCGCCGTGGACGTGCCGGTCCCGGCCGTCCTCGCCCTGGCCACCTCGGGCTCGGTCTCGGCCGCCGGGCCCCTAGCCGCCGTCGTCCCGGCTCCAGCCCCAGCCGCCCCAGCGGCGGCAGTTCCACCAACGGCCGCCCCAGCGGCAGCCGCGCCGACGGCGCTCGCCGCGGCCGGGGGATGCTTCTCCGGTGCCGACATGCGCCGCTGCGGGCCGGGCGCATCCCCCGGGATGGCCCGGCTCTCGGCCGCCGGGCTCTCGGCGGCGGGGGACCGTCCCGGTGCCTGGCCAGCCGGCCGCTCGACCAGGGTGTCGATCCCCGCACGCGGGGCACCCGTCCGGGTGGGCGCGGCGCCCCGGCCGGGCACCCGGGTGACCGCACCTCCGGCGGCGGCCACGCTGCCCGCGGAGGCCAGCGTGGCCCGGCCACCGCCGGTCCCATCCGCGGCCATGGCCCGGGTCCGCCGCCACTGCCGCAGCATCACCAGCCACAGCCCGAAGCCCATCAAGAGCAGGACCCAGGGGATGATGGCGATGGTGGCCCGGGCGGCCTCGCCGGTCAGCTTGACGCCTGTGGCGTGCAAGGCGTCGCCAACTGCCATCGCACCGATCAGGAGCAGCAGCGACGCCCACACATAGCTCTTGGCTCCCCAGCCCGCGCTGCGCAGGGCCAGCGTGGCGGCGCACGCGATGACCAGCATCGCGTCGAACATCAGCGGATAGAGCCGGGCGAGTCCCGAGGAGACCCCGGCCTGAAGCGCGATCTGGTGGATGCCCTCGTAGGAGAGCAGGAAGGCAGCCACGGCCACCAAGATCACCCCGATGATCACAGCGGTGAGCGCGGCCAGTCGGAGCGTGGGATGCGGATCACTGGGCCGGGATGTGCGCATGGCGGAAAAGTCGCTCATCAGGGGTGCTTGTCCTTCCTGCGGCGCCGCCCGGGCCGCTGGCGCCCGCCTATAGTCGGGACTACGGGCCCCATTCTCCGTGCCGGGCAGCCGCCGGGCCGCCGGAGGGTCGCGGGCGGGTCCCCCTCGCTGAGTGGGCACGCCTGGAACGGTGAACGGCCAGGCGGCCGTGCGTTGACCCGCGCGGCCTCGGCGTCAAGGGAGACGATATGCCGTACTACCGGGTGACGGGGGAAGTTCCCCGCAAGCGCCATATCCGTTTTCACCGCCCCGATGGGGAACTGTACTCAGAAGAGCTTATGGGTGAGGAAGGTTTCTCGTCTGATTCCTCCCTTCTTTACCATGTCCATCTCCCGACCGCGATAGTGAAGAGCGAGGGTATGGACGGCGGCGGGCAGGGCGGGACGGTGCCGAACCATCCGCTGCTGCCGCGTCACGTGCGCACCACCGGACTGCCCGCCGGGGAAGATCTGGTGCTCGGCCGGGGGCTGCTGTTCGCCAATGACGACGTTCGCATATCGTTTGTTTCCGCCGCCGCACCGTCAGGTCTTTACCGGAATTCGGTGGGCGATGAGGCCGTCTACCTCCAGCATGGGTCAGCGGTATTTGAGTCCGTCTATGGCACGATTATCGCCGGTCCCGGTGACTATGTCGTGGTGCCACGCGGGACCATTCACCGCTGGATACCCGCCGATCCCGGCGTGAGCGCGCTGACGGTCGAGGCGAGCGGCCACATCAGGCCGCCGCGGCGGTACCTGTCCGCCTTCGGCCAGTTCCTGGAGCACGCCCCCTACAGCGAGCGTGACCTGCGCGGGCCCGAGGGCCCGCTGCTCGCGGACGGCCAGGACGTGCCGGTCATCGTCCGCGCCCGTGGCGGCCTGACCCGCCTGACCTATGCCCATCACCCGTTCGACGTGGTGGGCTGGGACGGGTGCCTGTATCCCTACGCGTTCAACATCGCCGATTTCGAGCCGGTGTTGAAGCGGACCCATGCGCCGCCGCCGGTGCACCAGACCTTCGAGGGGCCGAACTTCGTGATCTGCTCGTTCTGCCCGCGCCCGCTCGATTTCGACCCAGAGGCGGTGCCGATCCCCTACAACCATCACAACGTGGACTCGGACGAGATGATGTTCTACGTGGGAGGCGACTACACCGCCCGCAAGGGCTCCGGGATAGGCGTGGGCTCGATCACCTTGCACCCTGCCGGGTTCACCCACGGTCCGCAGCCCGGTGCGGTCGAGGCGGCGGTGGCCGGCCTGGCCGAGGGCAAGACGACCACCGACGAGACCGCCGTGATGATCGACACGTTCCGGCCACTGCACCTCGGGCCGGCCGCCCGCCGGGCCGAGGATCCCGAATACGCCTGGAGCTGGGCACGGGGCAGCCGTCACTGACGGACCTTGATCCTGCGGCCCTTGAGATCCTGCGGCCCTTGATCGTGCGGCGGGACACGGTGGTTACCGTCGGCCAACTCCGGCTGGCATAATCGTGCGCGTCTCACCACGACGGCATGAGGGGAGGTTCGGTCGATGCCAGGTCCGATTCCCGAGCCTCCCGCCGCCTGCTGACGCCGGCGAGAGGCGCCAGCGACAGAGCGGAGAATGCCGTGAGTTCCACCATCCTCAACATCACCTTCGACTGCGCCGATCCTCGGGCGCTGGCCACATTCTGGGGGCAGCTCACCGGGTGGCCGGTCATCACCGAACCGCAGCCGGGCTACCCGGACTGCGCCGTGGGGACACCGGGCGAGGGGCGGCCGAGGCTGTATTTCGTCAAGATTCCCGAGGCCAAAACCATCAAGAACCGGGTGCACCTGGATGTCATCCCGGCCGACCGGACCCAGGATGAGGAGATCGCCCGGCTCGTCGGTCTCGGCGCCAGGGTGGTCAGCGACGGGCGGCTGGAAGTTGGATGGGTCGTATTCGCCGACCCCGAGGGCAACGAGTTCTGCGTCGAGATCAGCGCTGCGGAGATGAAGGTTGCCGACGCTGCGGCAGGCTCGACCTAGCACTAGTGGTCGCGCCCGTTAGTTCGCCGGGGGTCATGCGGCGAGTTTGGTAAGCAGCCGGTTCAGGTCGGTTCGGGTGAATCGCCAGTCGAAGGGCTTGGCGGTGGTGTTGTAGCGGGCTTCGAAGGCCATGATCCGTT
>DASYQM010000100.1:0-4238 GCA_036005525.1 Streptosporangiaceae bacterium | reverse complement strand
GATGCCGGTGAATTCCCTCAATGCGCAAAGCAGCCAGGTGCGGCAACAACTCATCGGCACAGCACCCGGAGCATGATCACGTAACACTGGCGGCCGAACCCAGCCGCCACGCCACAAGATCAGCGACAGAACCCTGATCTTGACCATCAGCGCGTCGATGAAGATCACCGGATAGACGCGGTCCAGCGGCCGGCCCTGCCACTCCTGCAGCTCTTCCAAGACCCCATCGGTGACCCGGCTGATCAGGTCCGGCGAGACATCGACGTCATACATCTCGCGCAGGTGCGCGCGGATGTCGCGGGTGGTCATCCCCCGCGCATACAGCGCGATGATCCGCTCATTGAAGCCTGCCAGCCGGGTCTGGCCCTTGCGGACGATCTGCGGCTCGAAGGTCCCGTTCCGGTCCCGCGGCACCGCCAGGTCGACGGCGCCGATGTCGGTCAGCACCGTCTTGCCCGTGGTCCCGTTGCGGTTGTTGCCACTGCCGCGGCCGGCCGGGTCGTGTTTGTCGTAGCCCAGGTGGCCGGTCATCTCCTCGGCCAGCGCCCGCTCCAGCACCGCCCTGGTCACCTGAGACAACAGCCCATCGGGGCCCAGCAGCTCGGCGCCTTGCTCCTGGGCCCTGCCCAGCAGCTGATCGGCCAGCTCCTCATCGATAAGGCGCCGCCGGCCCGGCGGATCGCCGCCAGCGGGTTTGCGGGGCACCATCGCAGTGTCTTGCATCACGTGTCCTTCCGCGAGCCGCATTCCTGCGGCTCATCGTCAGGCCACGTCACTTACACAGCCAGTAAGACACGCCCCAAACGAGCATGATCGAGCTGGCCGGGTCGGGAAGTCGCCGATGGCGTCGTCGTAGTGCTGCTGGGCGTCGGCCAGGGCGAGGTGGGAGTAGATCTCCGGTCGCTAAGGACACACGGGATGGTGGCGGGCTAGCCACGCTGCGGCGTCTGCCATGGGCGAGGTCGACGCACGCCGTACCACCTTCGAAGATGTGTGACTGGGGTGGTCTGGATAAGAAGGATCTTTGTCGGGGTGCCGGTGGTGTGGATGGTCCGCCGCTGGGAGTCGAAGCGGCCCCATCTGGCGTCCCGGCCGGTGGTGCCGCTGGCGATGATGATGACGACGGGCGGGATCTCGGGATGGCGGGCGCGGATGGCCTGCCAGGTCTCTTCCAGCATGGTCAGCACGCGGCTGGCGGCCTCGGAGTACCCGCCTGGCATGCCGGCGTCGGCCCCCGCCGGGGCGGTCGGGCCGGGCCTGCTGTGGGCGTTGTCCTTCAGGCGGGCGGACAGGTATTCGTAGGCTTCGGTGATGCGCCGGAACCGGTCGATGGCCCCGGGATCGGCGTTGTTGCGGTCGGGGTGGTGCTGGCGGGCGAGTTTGCGGTACGCCTTCTTGACATCGGCCAGGGTGGCGTCTGATGTCAAGCCGAGGATGCCGTAGTAGTCCGCGATGCTGGCGGTCATGCCGCGTCCTTTCCGTTACGCAGCCGTGCTGCGTGGCTGGCCAGGTCGTCTGCGAGACGTATAGCTGCGTCGCCGTGCTTGCGCGAGCCGCGACCGGACCCGCGTTAGGGTCGCGGCGCCGTCATAGCCACGTGGAGTGGCGTCCCGAGGGGTACCGGGGGCGCTGCCAGCCACCGTGGTGGTGCCACCGCCGCTGCGACCGGCCGACGGTAAAGGCGCCGGCTACGAATGTCATCAGCCAGAACAGCAAGATCATGTTGACGAACGCGGCCAGCAGCCAGCCGGTGCCGGGGATTAGCAGCGCCGCGAGCAGCGCGAGCAGAATCAGCGGCGGGAAAGGCGGGTTGCGGCGGCGGACGGCCCAGGCGGGCGTGGCCCGCGGTGGGGGCGGCGCCGCACCGAGCGGCGCCGGGACGGGCCCGGGCAGGTCAGCCATGATCGGGCGCAGGTCGCCGAAGGTCTTGGCGTTCAGCGCCGCCGACAGCCGCTCGTCCAGTTCGCCGGGGGTGATCCGGCCCGCGGCGAAGTGGTCGCGCAACTGGGCGGTGACGCGGTCCCGGTCGGCGTCGGAAACGCGGATGCTGTCGTCCATCACTTGCCCTCGATTTCTGGGGTGAACAGCACCTGCACGGTCCGCTCGGCCGCGCCGCGCACGACGCGGAGTTCGAGGGTGCCGCCCTGCGCCCCCTGGAGTGCGCCGAACAAGTCGTCGACGCCCCCGGCCGGCTGGCCCGCGGCCGCCACGATCAGGTCGCCCGAGGAGAGGCCGGCGCGGGCGGCGGGACTGTCCTCGGCCACCTGCTGGATGAGCAGCCCTTCGGTGTCGGGCAGGCCGGCGGCGCGGCGCAGCCGCCTGGCCACGCGACGGGGGGCGATGGCGATGCCAAACTGCGGTGGCGCCGCTGACTCGCCGCGGGCGAGCGCGTCCGCCTGGGCCCGCAGCGCCTCGTCGGCGGGTATGGCCAGGTAAAAGCCCTCGCCGAGGCGGTTCGTGTTGATGCCGAGCAGCCGCCCCTCGGCGTCGAGGACCGGGCCGCCGGAAGAGCCGGGCAGCAGCGTCGCGGTGTGCTCGAGGCTGCCGGTGATGCGGCGGCCGCGCGGGCCCCGGAACGCCCGGTCCACGCCGGAGACGAACCCGAACGTCACGCGCAGCCCGCGGCCGCCGGGGTTGGACAGGGCGAACACCGGCGTCCCGATCGCGGCGGACGCGCCGTCGGCCCACGCCAGCGCCGGGGCGCCACCGGTGTCGACCTCGATGACGGCCAGATCGCCGTCGATGTCCTGCCCAGCCACGCTGCCCTCGGCCGTCCGCCCGTCGGCGAAGGTGACCGTGACCTGATCGCCGCGCACGTTGTGCGCGTTGGTCAGCACCCGGCCCTCGGCCAGGACGATGCCCGAGCCGACGCCCCACCGCTGCCCGATGCCCACCACCGAGGCGCCGGCGCCCTCCGCGTGCTGCCTGATGCTTGTCTGGATCTCGTCAAGGATTGTCATCGCTGCTATGCCTCCAGTAGCTAGTAACTTGCAAATTACTACCAACTACGGCCCGGCTGTCAACGCCCAGGGCTAGGATCAGCTCAGTGTCAGGCTGGCTGTGCCTGAGGGGTTGGCTCATAGGCTCCCTGCCTTTGTGGCTTGCATGCCTTTGCCGCCCCTTGGGCGTAGTGGACCGGCCAGCCTGGCTTGATAGGAGCGTGGCATCGCCCCCACTGGGTGTGTCGGCCGGCCGGTCCTGGTCACCCCTTTGGAACGGAGGCGACAATGCCCATGGTGGTGCTGGGGATCGATGCGCACGAGCGGACCCATACGGCGGTGGCGGTGGATGAGGTGGGCCGGCAGCGGGGGGTGCGGGTGACCAAGTCCACCTCGACGGCGCACCTGGAGCTGGTGGTGTGGGCGGACCGGTTCGGGCCGGTGCGCCGGTGGGCGGTCGAGGATTGCCGGCACCTGTCGCGGCGGCTGGAGCGGGACTTGCTGGCGGCCGGGGAGGAGAGATTGCGCGGGTGCCGCCGAAGCTGATGGCGCACGTCCGTGATTCGGCCCGGACGTATGGCAGGTCGGATCCGATTGATGCGCTGGCGCCGTCGCTGCTGGCCCTGCCCGGGGTGGCGGACCTGACCGCCGCCAAGATCGTCGCGGAGACCGCTGGCGCCGACCGGTTCGCCTCCAAGGACGCTTTCGCCCGGCACAACGGCACAGCCCCGCTGCCGGTGTGGTCGGGCAACCAGACCCGCCACCGGCTGTCGCGCACCGGCAACCGCCAGCTCAACTGCGACATCCACCGCATCGCCGTCACCCAAAAACGGAGCCACCCCAATGCCCAGGCCTACCTGCGCCGGCGCACCGATGCCGGCGACACTCCGGCCGAGGCACTACGCGCCCAAACGGCGGCTATCCGACATCGTCTACCGGACGCTGCTAGCCGATACCGTGGCCATCACCACGCGGTCCGGCCAGGCAGCTTGGGTTTCCCCTCGTAGCGTGGACACATCGCCTTAAGGAGGAGGGGCGATGGCAGAGACGCGCAGGAAGTTCGATCGGGATTTCCGGGAGGGCGCGGTGCGGCTGGTCCGGGAGACTGGCAAGCCGATCGCGCAGGTGGCCCGGGATCTGGGGATCAACGAGGGCACGCTGGGGAACTGGGGTGTGCCACGAACGCGGGGAGGTCGCTTGGGGTAGCGGGTGATCGATTCGCGGTGCTGTGCGGGAGATGGAGGATTGCTGGCTCTCCGGCGTCGCCCTGCGGGGGGGGCGTCAAACCACCTCATGCTG